>NEUO01000159.1 GCA_002304315.1 Verrucomicrobiia bacterium Tous-C4TDCM | reverse complement strand
CCGGACCTTCCCAGCGCGGGAGAGCAGCCCGTCCTTGCCAAGGAGATCGGATTCGCCTATCAAATGTCTGTCAGCCAGACCGACGGAATTCTAACATTCTAACGGAAAGAAAAATTCCCCCCGATCATTCCCATCGACGCACCCGATTCCCACTTCCTTTCCCATCCGTGAAAAGCCGCCAGCCGATCGCCCTCGCGACACTTCTTATCCCCGGTTTCCAAGCCGATGCGGAGATTGAAGTGACGCAATCCTATGACTACAGCTATCAGCTCTATCAGGAAGACGATGACCGGATGCGGATCGAAGCCCACTACATCCGGGGCCAGTTCGATTTCAACGAAGCCACCACCTTCCGCTTCCAGTGGCTCAACGACGCGATCTCCGGCGCTTCGCCGACCGGACTGCTGCCCGGTACGTATCAACCATTCTACGCCAACGTCGAGGACGTGCGGACCGGCATCCTCGGTGCCCTCGCCCACAAGTTCGGCGATCACCGGGTGGAACTCGAAGTGTCCCGAAGCGAGGAGGATGATTACCTCTCCTACGGTTTCGCCCTGAGCGATGCCTGGGAGTTAAACCAAAAGAATACCGTCATCTCCTACGGTTTGAATTATCTGGACGACACCGTGAGCGTGCCCGCCCTGGGGGACCGGAAAAAGAACACCTACGACCTGTTCGCGGGGGTGACCCAGATCATCGACAAGAACACGCTGGTCACCGCCAACCTCACCCTCGGGTTCAGCGAGGGCTATCTCAACGATCCCTACAAGCTGATCCAGCGCAACGAGGTGCTCGATCCCGGCGGCCTCAATGTACCGCTGATCAACGTTTACCGCGAGAACCGCCCCGACAGCCGCTTCCGCCAAGTGCTCCAGTTCGAGGGAAAGCGCTACTTTGAAGACGCGAAGGGCGCGCTCGATGCCGTCCTGCGATTCTCCCACGACGACTACGGCGTCTTCTCACAAACCCTCCAGATCGAGTGGCGACAGGAGGTCGGCGAACATTTCGAAGTCACGCCTTTCGCCCGCTACTACCATCAGAGCGCCGCGGACTTCTTCATGAACACTCTTAACGGAGTGCGCTTCCCGACCCCGTCGCCGGACGATCGGCGGGGCGCACCACCGGTCGACCCGAATGGCAACGGCCCGAACTACTCTTCGGACTACCGGCTCTCGTCACTCGATGCCATCAGCCTCGGACTCCGACTCCGCTACCAGTTCAACGACCACTTCGCCATGAATGCGGCTTACGAACGCTACATGATGGACGGCAGCGGATCGGACAGCGCGCCGGACCTGGCCTATCCCAGCGCCAACATCTGGACCGTCGGCTTGAACTTCGACTTCTGATCCGCTCCGCGCTTTGCCATGACAGCCACCGCCACCATGCCCGTTCTCGCACCCGACGCCCAGGGGGTGCGCCGGCTCGAGTTCAACGCGCTGGGAACGAATTGCCTGATCAAGTTCCGGCTCGCTGACGAACGCTCCGCACTGGAATTCGCCGCATCAGCCTTGGACTGGATCGGCAAGTTCGAGGCGAAGTTCTCGCGCTTCCGACCGGACTCGCTGGTCTCCCGGATCAACGCCGCCGCCGGCCGGGAATGGGTCAAGACCGACTCCGAGATGGAGGCCCTCCTCGACATCGCGGCGGAGATTAACGCCTGCACCGACGGCATTATCGATCCCACCCTGCTGCCCCTGCTCAAGGTATGGAATTGGAAGGTCGCCCACGTACGACTGCCGACCCGCGATGATGTAAAGGCAGCACTTGCCCTCACCGGCTGGAGCAAGGTCCAGCGCCGACCCGGAGCGGTCTTCCTTCCCGAAGCAGGCATGGGCCTCGATTTCGGTGGCTTCGGAAAAGAATTCGCGGTGGACCGCCTGGCCGCCCTCGCCCGCCAAGCCGGCATCACCGACGCGATCGTCGACCTCGGCCGCGACATTTACGCGATGGGCGGCAACGGCGCGCATCCCTTTTGGCACATCGGCATTGAGGACGGCAATCAACCCGGCACCTGCTGGGGCGGTCTCGGCGTCAACGGCAAGGCCGTCTCCGCATCGGGCGACTACGCCCGGTACTTCTCCCACGACGGTGTCCGCTACGGCCACATCCTCGACCCGCGCACCGGCTGGCCCGTTTCCAACGGCATGCGCGCGGTCACGGTCGTCGCCAACACCTGCCTTCAGGCCGGCATCTACAGCACGGCCGTTTTCATCCTCGGAGCCCGGGACGGGCTCTACCTCGCCTCGCTCGCCCGCGACGTCGAGGTCTGCGCCCAGTCGGAGCACGGCATCGAAGGAAGCCGGGGCTTCGGAAAATGGCTCGTCCAAGCCCCTTGAGTCATCACCAACACACATCGAATCAAAGCATGCAAACCATCCTCTGCACCCTGCTGCTCGCCTGTTCCACCGCCCTCCTGCCCGCCGCCGATTCGGCGAAAGCCGGACAAGCCATGCCGAAGCTCGCCAAGCTGCTGCCCGGAGCCTCGATCCCGAATACCGCCGGCAAGGTGGTCCTCGTCGATTTCTGGGCGTCCTGGTGCGGCCCCTGCAAGGCCTCCTTTCCCTGCCTCAACCGGCTCCAAGCCAAATACGGACCCAAGGGACTGGTGGTGATCGGAATCGGTGTCGATGACGATGCGGCCAAGCACCAGGCCTTCGCCACCAAGATGAAGGCTTCCTTTACCCTGGTCCACGATTCCTCCCACAAGGCGGCCGGATTCTTCAGCCCGCCTGCGATGCCGACCAGTTATCTCGTCGATCGCAAGGGAGTGATCCGCCATGTCCACAACGGCTTCAAGGGCGCCAAGACCGAAGCCGAATACGTCGCCGAGATCGAGGCCCTGCTCGCCGAGTAAAATTGAACACCGCGAACGCCCGATGAATCCGATCCTCTTCTTCCTGTCCCTCGCCGTCATCCTCGGCGGCTTGAGCAGCTGCTCCGACCAGCTTGTCCGGGTTCAACCCTACGAGCGCGGCAACCTCGCCCGTCCCGTCATGGCCGATGACCTCGATCCGCTGCACAAGGCGATGACCGAGCACGGCTACTTCTCCCGCGAAGCCAGCTCCGGCGGCGGCGGGGTGGGCGGCGGCGGTTGCGGCTGCAACTGAGAATCCCGTTATTCTTTCCGGTACAAAAGCCAGAGCTACACCATGAAATCACCCTTTCGCATTCCCACCAAGGTCCGCATCGTCTTCTCGAAACTCGGATCATTCCTGCTGCTTTTCCAAAAAACGCCGCTGGTCCAGATCCTCCTCCCGGAAGCCCGGGTGCTCGGCACCTCCGGGATGGGGGAGGTCGTGAAATGGTCGGTCGCCGCCATCGCCGGGCTCGGAGCCTTCGATACCGTCGCCGGTGCCACTGTGATCTCCCAGGTCACGCCATCCCCGAACTCCACGACGGTTCCGGCAAGAACCGGCATCGGTCTGACTTTCCTCGTCCAAGTGACCGGCGCGCCGAGTTCCAAAGCCGGCAGCTGGGAGGTCGTCGGGTCACTTCCCCCCGGCCTCGTCCATGCGAACAAGGTCAACAGCTCCACTGACTCGATCACCGGGACTCCCACGGTCATTGGCAGCTATCCGATAACCATCAAGGCCTGGGAAGACCCCGGTTACGGCGGGGGCTTCAAGAGCCAGGCGTTCAATATTGTCGTCACGGACGGGGGGGGAGGAACGATCACGGCACCGACCATCACCGGTCAGCCTGCCTCCACCACCATCAATAGCGGCAGCACCATCACCCTGACCGTTGCTGCTTCCGGGACAACACCGACCTTCCAGTGGTATCGCGGGAGTTCCGGAATCACGACCGACCCGGTGTCCGGTGCCACCTCCGCCAGCTTCACCACGCCTGCCCTGACCGCCACCACCAGCTACTGGGCGCGCGCCACCAATGGAGGCGGAACTTCGGATTCAAACGCCGCCACCGTGACGGTCATCACACCTCCGGCGATCACCACCCAACCCGCTTCGATCAGCATCAACAACGGCGAGTCGACCACCTTGACCGTCGCGGCATCGGGCACCTCCCCCACCTTCCAATGGTATCGCGGTGCCTCGGGCAACACGACCACCCCCGTCTCAGGCGCGACCTCCGCCAGCTTCACCACCCCGGCACTGACCGTCGTCACGAGCTACTGGGTTCGGGTTTCCAATACCGCCGGGTCCTCCGATTCCAACACGGCGACGGTTACCGTGGTCGGCATCGCCGCCCCGGTCATCACCACCCAACCGGTATCCACCACCATCAACAGCGGCGGAACGGCGACTCTAGCGGTCACGGCTTCGGGTGATTCGCCCGGGTTCCAATGGTATCGCGGCACCTCCGGGGTGACCACCGATCCCGTCCTCGGCGCCATCTCCGCCAGCTTCACCACACCGGCGCTGACCGCCACCACCACCTACTGGGTCAGGGCCACCAATGCCGCCGGATCCTCCGGTTCAAACGTCGCCACCGTCACCGTCACGCTGCCCGAGCCCGACGGCGCGGGCCCCTTCAAAGTTGGCCAAGCGGTGACCATCGACCTTGGCTCGCTCACCAGCGCCGGGCAGACCCTCAAGCTCGTCGGCAAGCTGCCGAAAGGCCTGAAGTTGAACCTGGCGGCCGGCGAGATCACCGGCACCGTCACCGGATTGGCCGGCATCTATCCGATCAAGTTTAGCATCCTTCAAGGCAAGAACATGGTGCGGACCGTCGACTTCCCGATCGTGATCGCCGGCTCCGCCTACTTCACCGGCAAGTATGAGGCCCTGCTCGAAAGCAACGCCACGATCCCGGCCGGAGCCTTTAAGCTTCTCTTCAAGAAAGGCAATACCTGGAGCGCCACCCTCGAGTCGCCCGGTGCCAAGGCCCGCAAGGCCGCCGGCAAGGTCACCCTCGCCCCCGGTTCCACCGCCGCCACCCTCACCGCGACCTTCGCCGCCAGCGGCAGCGCCCCGGCGGTCACGCTCAACGCCACCCTCGATCTCGAAAGCCCGATGGTCTCCGGCACCTACAACGGCGGCACCGTCCGCGGCTTCCGGCTCGCCCAAGACGACGAGCTGCCCGCCGCCAGCAACACGCTCAGCCTCGTCTTCGAAGCCGGCGTCCACGATGGCATCACGGTTCCCGCCGGCCTCGGCTGGGCGAACGGCTCGATCGGCTCCTCCGGCACCGCCACCTTCAGCGGAATGCTGGGCGACGGCACCGCGGTCAACCTGCCGATCCACCTGTCCGCCACCGGCCAGGCCATCGTCTGGTCGCAGCCCTACGCCAACCCCAGCTCCTACTTCGGCGGCATCGTCACCCTGCCCGATCTCGGACAAACCCCTGCCGCCGATCTTCCGCTCACGGAAAAAGTGTGGTGGTTCAAAGGCCCCGACGCGAAGTCCCTCAGCTACCCCGCCGGCTTCCCGGCGATGGAAGTCACGGTCGGCAGCAGCAAGTGGAGCGTCCCCGCCACCGCCCCGGCCCTCGGTGCCTCGCTCGGCTGGCTGAACAACGAAAGTCCCGCCGTGGAAATCGATGGCGCGGGACTCTCCAACACCGCGCCGCAGCTCGCCAGCCCGACCCTGCCGGCTGGATTCACCCTCGACGCCTCGTTCAACCTCACCGCCCCGGCGTCGCCCTCGGTCGTGCCCTGGACCGGCACTGCCAGCGCCGCCAACGGCACTTTCACCGGCAGCCTGACGCTTCCCACGGGATTCGTCGCCAACGGGATGGCCGGAGCCGCCGCCGCCAGCGGAGTCCTGTTGCAAGCCGATTCATGGGGCACCGTGACCGGCTGCGGCCTGATCAAAGTCCCGGTCGCGGGGGCCAAAGGCAGCTTCCGCACCGCAGCAATCATACTGAACCAGTAACTCCGTAACTTCCTCAGCGGGGGATCCCTTTCCGGGGATCCCCCGCTTTTTTATAACCATCCCGGACGAACCTCAACTTCAGGATTGGACCTCAACGCTCCGCCGTTCACGCTCCGCGCCGTGCCCGACGCCTACGACCTCGCCCGTTCGCTGCTGTTCCGACTCGATGCCGAATCGGCCCACCACCTGAGCCTGCGCGGGCTGCGTCTCGCCGAGAAATCCGGCCTGCTTTCCCTGCTCTTCCCCGCCGCCGAATGCCTCGCCCCGGTCGAGCTGTTAGGGCTGCACTTCCCCAACCGCGTCGGCCTCGCCGCCGGGCTCGACAAGGAAGGCAACACCATCGACGCCCTCGGCCGCCTCGGCTTCGGCTTCGTCGAGATCGGCACCATCACCCCGCGGCCCCAGGCGGGAAATCCCAAGCCGCGTCTGTTCCGCCTGGTCGAGCACGAGGCGATCATCAACCGCATGGGCTTCAACAATCCCGGCATCGCCGACGGCGTGGAGAACGTCCGCCGCTCGAAGCACTTCAGCGGCGTGATCGGCTTCAATATCGGCAAGAACAAGGACACCCCGAACGAGAACGCCGCCGACGACTACCTCGCCTGCCTCCAGGCCGCCTATCCGGTCGCCGATTACATCGCGGTCAACCTTTCCTCACCCAACACCCCGGGCCTCCGCGACCTCCAGGGCGCCGAAGCCTCGGCCCGCCTGTTAGAGCGGCTGAAGAAGGAGCAGGCCCTCCTCGCCAAGGAACACGGCAAGCAGGTCCCGCTGCTGTTCAAGGTTGCGCCGGACCTCGATCCACCGCACGTCACCGACCTCGCGAAGGTCTTCCTCGACGGCGGCCTCGACGGCCTCATCGCGACCAACACCACCCTCGACCGCGCCCCGGTTGCCGGCCACCCGCGAGCCGCCGAAGCCGGCGGCCTTTCCGGCAAGCCCCTGACGCAGCGCAGCACCGACATCATCCGCACCTTCGCCGGCGAGTTCGGCGGACGCATCCCGATCATCGGCGTCGGCGGGATCTCCTGCGCGCAGGATGCCGTCGACAAGATCCGCGCCGGAGCCAGCCTGGTGCAGATCTACTCCGCCTTCATTTTCCAAGGTCCGCGGCTGGTCCGCGAGTGCGTCGATGCCCTTGACCGCCTCGCCGACTGATCGCCCGACGCTCAACCTTTCCAGATGGTTACGCTGGCCGGTTTGTCAGCATCCGGCGCGGAAGCTAATCCCTTCCTCTGTTGCACGGCACCAATCATTCCCCATTCGCCCCGTCCCGACATGCGTCGCGGAACGGGCGGGAAAGCGGCCGCCCGCGGCCGGTGTTTTTCCCACTTGCATCCGCTCCGGAATGTCGAATCTTGTTCAAGAATCCGAGACAATCGAACCATGAAGAAATCCCTGACACTTCTCGCCCTTGTGACCGCTTTCCTCGGCACCAGCTGCCAAAACTACGGCCCGAGCGCCAACCGCGGAGCTGCCACCGGCGCTCTGATCGGAGCTGGGGCCGGGGCCATCATCGGCAACCAGTCGGGCAATGCCGGCGAGGGCGCGTTGATCGGAGCCGCGGCCGGCGGCATTGCCGGCGGAGCCTATGGCAACGCCAAGGACCAGGAGCGGCGCGGCTACTGAATTTCCCTTCGTTTTCCCATGCCGGGCAGGCCACCACGGCCTCGCCCGGCATTTTTGTCGGATGATTTTCGCATCCGGCGACTCTATTCACCAAGCAAGTCCTTCCTTATCATGCGATTCCTCAAGCTCTTCCCGGCCGCGCTGCTCGCCGGCGTCTTCCTTTCTCAGGTCCATGCCCAGGAAGAGAATCTCTTAGGCGGTTTCGAACAAGCCCCCGCCACCGCTTCGATCGTCGCCGAGGTGAAAGAGATAGCACCCGGCGAACCCTTCCGGGTGGCGCTGAAAATCACCCACGCCCCCCACTGGCACACTTACTATCTGAATCCCGGCCAGGTCGGTTTCCCGCCATCCATCGAGTGGGAACTGCCAGACGGATTCACCGCCTCCGACTTGCAGTTCCCGGTGCCGACCCTCGGCACCTTTGAAGGCGCTCCCTTCTATGGCTACGAAGGCGAAACCTGGTTCCTCCAGACCATGACCCCGCCCGCCGGCTTGAAGCCGGGCGAAACCATCACCCTCTCCGGCGAAGCCTCGTGGCTGGCCTGCGAAACCAAGTGCATCCCTGGCAGCGCCCCGCTCGAGCTGAAGCTTCCCGTCGCCGCCTCCGCCAGTCCGAATCCGGCTGCGGCAGCGGACTTTGCCACGGCCGATGCCGCGATGCCGCAGACTCAGACCACATGGAAAATCGAAGCGTCGGAAACGGGTAACAACATCACCCTGACCCTCAGCCCCGGCGCGGGTGCGACCGCAGCTCCCGAGAAAGTTCACTTCTTCAGCAGCGATGCGATCGAGGACGCTGCCAAGCCCCAGGCCCTCACGAAAGAAGGCGATTCTTGGAAGCTTGTCTTCCCGCGGAATCCCGAAACCGATCCAAAGCCCGCCACCGTCAGCGGCATTCTGCGATCCGAAACCGGCTGGCTCGACGGCAATCCGTCGAAAGGAATCGCGTTGGACAAGCTGGCCATCGCGCCACCCGGTGGCAGTTCCACCGCCTCGGCGGAAGGCACCGTAGAGGCCCCCGGCCTGCTGCTGACCTTCGGCCTGATGTTCATCGGCGGCTTGATCCTGAATCTCATGCCCTGCGTCTTCCCGGTGATCGGCCTCAAGATCATGGGCTTCGTCCAGCAGTCCGGCCACGAGCGGTCGAAGGTGGTGAAGCACGGCTTCGTCTTCACCGCGGGCGTCCTCGTCTCGTTCTGGACCCTCTGCGCCCTGCTCCTGGTCGGCGGCATCCGGAACTGGGGCGGGCAGTTGCAGAATCCCTGGGTCGTGCTCGCCCTGCTGCTGGTCATGCTGATCTTTGGCCTGAGCATGTTCGGCGTGTTCGAGATCGGCACTTCGGCCACCGGCGTTGGCGGCAAGCTCGCCAACAAGGACGGACTTTCCGGCACCTTCTTCTCCGGGGTGCTCGCCACCGTCGTCGCGACCCCCTGCTCCGCGCCCTTCCTCGGCACCGGTCTCAGCGCAACCGTCGCCCTGCCCACGCCGCTGTTCATCACCAGCTTCACCTTCATGGCCCTCGGGCTCAGCCTGCCCTACCTGCTGCTCTCGATTTTCCCGGCCCTCGTCGAGAAACTCCCCCGGCCCGGCCCGTGGATGGAGTCGTTCAAGCAGGGCATGTCGTTCCTTCTGTTCGGCACCGTTGGCTTCCTGACCTGGGTCTATCTCCAACAGGTCGGCGAACAGCTCGCCGGACAAAAGAGCCTGCACGTGCTCATCGGCCTCACCGTGATCTCCGCCGGATTCTGGATCTACGGCCGCTGGGTGCTCCCCTACCGCTCCCCGAAAGCCCGGACGATCGGCCGCATCCTCGCCGTCCTCTTCATCGGCGGCGGCTTCGTCCTCTCCAAGCCTGCACCCGCCCCCGCCATCCTCGCCAACACCCCGGTGATCCAGTGGGAAGCATGGACCCCCGAAAAGCAGGACGCACTGCTCAAGGAAGGCAAGTCGGTCTACATCGACTTCACCGCCCGCTGGTGCCTGACCTGCCAGACCAACAAGGCGGCCGCCTACACCGAAGCCACCGCGCTTCTCTTCAAGCAGCACGGCATCGTCGCACTCAGGGCCGACAAGACTTCTGACAACCCGGCGGTCGACGCCGAACTCAAGCGCCTCGGCCAGGTCGCGATCCCGGTCAACGTGCTTTATGCGAATGGCAACTCCAAGCCCCTCATCACCAACACCGTCCTCACCGCCGGGTATCTGCTGGGCTTCGTCCGCGAACACCTCGGCGAGCCCCCCGCCGAAAAGTAAGCCAGCCCCCGGGACCGCCGGTCCTCAGACCGGCTCGAGTGGTCCCCGGCAGCAGGCACCCCACCCCGAATGCCGGAAGCAGCCCCCACTGCTTTCTTCTCGCCCCAATCCCGGCTGTTCACCGGTCCTCCGGCGCTCCGACGCCATCCGCCCCCTCTCCCAGCCGCGCTTCGTACTCTTTGGCGATACGCTCGACCCAAGTCGCAAACTTCTTCTCCTCCTTTTGGGGATAGGCGATCGACCAACCGCACGCGTAGGACTTGTCCGCCGTGTAGCGGGTGTAAAAACCGGTGCCGTTCTCAAGCACCCCGGACACCACATACCACGAAGCCGTCTTCCGCTTGTAAGTGATCGTCCTCTTGCCTTCCGCCATTTCCTCCGCCCAACGGCGTTCGACATCGCCCAGCCCGTCGACATTGAAACTGGCCCAGCTCAAAAGCTTCACATTCCCGTCCAGCGATTCAAAGGCCTGACCGCCGCCGTTGTCGGGCGGCCGCAGCGCCTTCATTCCCGGCGGAATCGGAAGGACAAATCCAAACCGGGCGTTCCGATAGGCAAGCCAGCCGTCGGCACCGAGTTCGACCGGAACGCTCCAGCGGTCACCAACTCCATCCTCACCCGGTTTCTCCTGAGACAGGAGCGGCAGGATTGAAAAAGAGAGGGACATCAGCACAGCGAAGAAAGCGCGCATGAGCAACCAAACCTCTGCCAAGGCAGGTTCCGCAATGAAAAGGATCTGGAGCCTGCCCGAGTGACCCTCCCCGGTCGCCAAAATCCCCCGATCGACAATCAAAAATCATCAATCGAAAATCCCTCCGCTCCCAAAAGCCCAACTCCCCCCTTCCCTCTGGCACGATCCCCGCTCATGCTCTGCTCAGTGAGCGAAACCCCTCAACTCGTCCGCGACGATCCCTGGCTGGAACCCCACGCCGGGGCCATCGCGCACCGCCTCCACCGCTTCCATTTCACCCAAGGCGACATCGAAGCCCGCAGCGGCTCGCTCTCCGCCTACGCCAACGGCCACAAGCTCACCGGCATCCACCGCCAGCCCGACGGCCACTGGATGGTCCGCGAATGGTTGCCGAAGGCGAAGGCCGTCTCGCTGATCGGCGATTTCAACGGCTGGAACCGCGAAAGCCACCCGCTCGCCCCCGCCCGCGGCGGGGTCTGGCAGCTCCGCCTGCCGCCCGAAAGCCTCGCCCACGGCCAGCGGGTGAAGCTCCACATCCACGGTGCCGACGACTCCCGCCGCGACCGCATTCCCGCCTGCATCCTGCGCGCCGTCCAGGACCCGGAGACCCACGACTACTCCGGCCAGATCTGGGAGCCCGCGGAAGACTACGTTTGGAGAAATGAGTTCGACCCATCCTCGGTCAAAGTCCCGCTGATCTACGAAGCCCACGTCGGGATGTCCGGCGAGGAAGGCCGCGTCCATTCCTACCGCGAATTCGCCAACACCGTCCTCCCGCGCATCGCCCGCGGCGGCTATAACGTCGTCCAGTTGATGGCCGTCCAGGAGCACCCCTACTACGGCTCCTTCGGCTACCACGTCTCGTCGTTCTTCGCCCCGTCCTCGCGCTTCGGCACGCCGGAGGACCTGAAGTATCTGGTCGATACCGCCCACGGCCTCGGGCTGGCGGTTTTGTTAGATATCGTCCACTCCCACGCGGTGAAGAACATCGCCGAGGGCCTCAACGACCTCGACGGCTCCGGCAACCTGTACTTCCACGCCGACCAACGCGGCGATCACCCGCAGTGGGACTCCAAGGTCTTCGACTACGGCCGCCCGGAGGTCCGCCAGTTCCTCCTTTCGAACGTCCGCCACTGGCTCGAGGAGTTCCGCTTCGACGGCTTCCGCTTCGATGGCGTGACCTCGATGCTCTACTGGCACCGCGGCGCGACCTCCTTCGATGACTACTCGAAATACTTCGGCCCCGATGTCGACGAAGACGCCATCCTCTATCTCCAACTCGCCACCACCCTCGCCAACCAGCTCAAGCCCGGCGCGCTGCTGATTGCGGAAGACATGTCCGGCATGCCCGGCCTCTGCCGCCCGGTCGCGGAAGGCGGCGTCGGCTTCACCCAGCGCCTTGCGATGGGCATCCCCGACTTCTGGATCAAGCTGCTCAAGCACGTCCCCGACGAGGACTGGGACATCGGCGAAATCTGGGGCACCCTGACCAACCGCCGCCGCCACGAGGCCAACATCGCCTACGCCGAAAGCCACGACCAGGCCCTCGTCGGCGACAAGACCCTCGCCTTCTGGCTGATGGACGAGAAGATGTATTGGAACATGGGCAAGGACGATCCCGACGTGATCGTCGAGCGCGGGATCGCCCTCCATAAGATCATCCGCCTCCTCACCTTCACCCTCGGCGGCGAGGGCTGGTTGAATTTCATGGGCAACGAATTCGGCCACCCCGAGTGGCTCGATTTCCCCCGCGAAGGCAACGGCTGGTCCTACCACTTCTGCCGCCGCCAGTGGTCGCTCGCCGACAATCCCTCGCTGAAATACCCCTATCTCGGTGCCTTCGACCGCGCGATGTTGGAGACAGGCAAGGAACACGGCTTGCCTGGCGACGAACCCGCCGAACTGCTCAACCTCGACCCCGTCAACAAGGTCCTCTGCGCCCGCCGCGGCGACCTGGTGTTCGTCTTCAACCTCTCCACCGAT
>NEUO01000158.1 GCA_002304315.1 Verrucomicrobiia bacterium Tous-C4TDCM | reverse complement strand
TGCCCTGCCTCGACCGCTTCGGCCGCGGCGGCGCGGTGTCGCCGGCCAAGCAGATGAGCCGCTCCGCCGTGTGGATCGAAAAGCTCGGCATCAAGTGCCAGGGTCCCGCCCAGCCGATCGGCGCGCTGTCCGGCGGCAACCAGCAGAAGGTCGCCTTCGCCCGATTGCTCGAATACGACGTCGATATCCTCTTGTTAGACGAGCCGACCCGCGGCATCGACATCGCCGCCAAGGCCCGCATTTACGAGGCGATCAACGAGGCCGTCACCGATTCCGCCCGCCCGCGCGCCGTCATCATCATTTCCAGCTACCTGCCCGAGCTGTTCGGCGTCTGCGACCGCATCGCCGTCATGAGCCAGGGCAAGCTCACCCGCGCCGTCCCCGTCGCCGATCTCACCCCGCACGACGTCATGCTCGTCGCCACCGGGAAAGCAGCGGATTTGCCTCAGATCAACAGCAGCCCCCGCTCCTGAAATCCGAAATCAAAAATCCTCAATCGGCAATCGGCAATCTTCAATCCGCCTTCCTTCCATGCGCCTCAAATCCCTCCTCGCCCTCCTCGGCCCCTTCATCGCGCTGCTGGTTGTTTACGGCCTGTTCGGAGCCCGCAACCCGGCGATGTTCACCGAGGATGTGCTGCTGAACATCCTGGCCCAGACGGTCATCGTCGGTACCGCGGCGATCGGCATGACGCTGATCATCATCTCCGGCGGGATCGACCTCTCGGTCGGCTCGATGATCGCGCTCTGCGGCGTGATCGCGGCGACGCTGGTGACAAAAGGCATCGACCCTCCGCTGGTCTTCCTCACGACCATCGGCTTCGGCGGCCTCTGCGGCTTGCTCAATGGCGGCCTCTCGACCGGGCTCAAGCTGCTGCCCTTCATCGTCACCCTCGGCACCATGCAGGTCTTCCGCGGCGCGGGGAAAGTCGCCACCAACGGCACTCCGGTGAACCTTCCTTTCGATGTCACCGCCTACAAGCCCTGGATGGGCGGCGCGGGCATCCCGTGGGGCGTTTGGCTAATGGTCGCGCTGGCCGTTTTCTTTACCCTGGTGCTCCGCTACACCCGCTTCGGCCGCCACGTCTTCGCGGTCGGATCGAACGAGCAGACCGCCACCCTTTGCGGAGTGAATGTCACCCGCACCAAGTTGTTCGTCTACATCATCGGCGGCGCGCTCGCCGGCCTGTCCGCGGTGATGAACATGGCCAAGTCCTCGCAAGGCGACCCGACCACCGCGGGCGGTTGGGAGCTCGACATCATCGCCGCCGTGGTCATCGGCGGCGCCAGCCTGTCCGGCGGTGTCGGCACCGTGCTCGGCACCCTCATCGGCGCGCTGCTGATGACCACCATCCGCACCGGCTGCGTCCTCAACGGCATCCCGACCCCGTGGACCGAAATCATCACCGGCGCGATCATCGTCGTCGCCGTGATCATCGACCGCCTGCGGAACCGGAAGGCGTGAGGGACGGACTTGCCTATTGAACGACCGGCTACTTGCTCAACGATTCACTGAAGGAGACGGCCCGAGCCCCGGCGTGACGGAGGAGGAACGGATCCAATCGGGATTGTCGGTGACGCGGTGGAGCACCAGCTTCCGCTTGTATTGGAGATTGCCGGGCGGGGCGACGGTGCCGGACGGCTCCCACCAGAAGTGCGTCTTGTCCGCCGCCAGTTTCGTGGAGAGATCGGGATGATGGAAAACCAATGAACCCAGGCCGACAGCGGTGATGGTCAGGTGGTCGCCGTTGACCTGGAACACGATCGTTTGTCGCTTGTTCGTGGTGAAGGGAGTTCTCCGGGCATTCCAGTAGTAAAGGCCACCCACCGGCTCGCGAGTAAGGCAGGTGAATGACTCGCCTTGGTAGATGGATGGGCCTGTCGTGCCATAGCCATTGAAAGAGGTATGCACGACACCGGTCGGGTCGATGTCACCGTTGTCCGCGATCATCCCCGGAAAGTTGAGGAACGAAACATTGCACCCCAAGTCCTGATTGGCAGTCGGGAGGGCATCGGTCGCGATGGCGGTGGTTTCGAAAGCCAAGGTCATCTTGCCGCCGGAGCTGTTCGCACTTCCGCCAAGGTAGAAAAGCGTGCCGCCATTCTGAGGCGTCAACCCGGAGTGGGCATGAACAATGGTCGGCTTGGGTCCGCCCGCGATGGCGATCCGCCAAGGGATGCCGACCAAGGGAGCGGTGACGGCGTGATCGATCGTGGCGCCGTCCGGCCAGCGGGAGGCGTCGTCGAATTCCTCCCAGAATCCGGTGGCCGACAGTTCTTCCGCATCCTCCATGCCGTCGCCATCCGCGTCCGGATCCCACTCGTTGTGGAAACCGTCGCCATCGATATCGTTCTCGAACGGAGAATCATCGTCCAGCCCGTCCCCATCGATGTCTTCTTCCTCCAGCGAATCGTCATCGAGCCCGTCGCCGTCGATGTCCCGTTCATCGGGCGAGTCATCATCGAGGCCGTCGCCGTCCATGTCGGCCTCCCTCAAGGAATCGTCCTTCCTGCCGTCGCCATCGATGTCTTCCTCTTCGGGATCGTTGTCGGCAAGTCCGTTGCCGTCGATGTCGTCTTCCGCGGGATCGTTGTCGTCGAGACCGTCGCCGTCGATGTCCTTCTCCAGATCGGAGTCGTCGTCCAGGCCGTCGCCATCGATGTCGCGCTCCGATTTCGAGTCGTCCGGCTTGCCGTCCCCGTCGATGTCCTTTTCGTCGGAATCATCGTCATCCAGCCCGTCGCCATCAATGTCGGCTTCGGCGGCATCGCCATCTTCGAGGCCATCGCCATCAATGTCCAATTCACGAAGGTCCCCGTTGCGGAAGCGATCACCGACAAACGATCCGGCAAGCGGACCGGAGCGGGCGATCCCGCCGTCGACGTTGAGGTCGGTGGCGTTGGGAAGCTTGTCGTTGTCGATGTCCGCATCGCTGGAGTTCGGGATCCCGTCGCCATCGGTGTCGACAGGCAGCGTGCCGGCAAGACCGGTCGCGATCAGGGCCAGGGAACACGAGCAGAGCGCGGCCAGTGATCGGGCGCGGAGCGGGGCGGCGTGGAATCGGTTGGAACGCATCGGCGGACGGAGGGATCTCAAATCCAGCCGGCTCGTGCAAGCACCCGGCAGGGCAGGCTTAGGGCACCGGAGCATGGTCGGGTGGGTTGGAAGCTTGTCTTCGGGACACGTCCCGTGAAACTCCGCGGGACGCCCCAACTCCCTCATGATGCCCATCGACCTGCGAAGCGACACCATCACCCGGCCGACCCCCGCGATGCGCGAGGCGATGGCGGCGGCCGAAGTCGGCGACGACATGTTCGGCGAGGACCCCACCGTGGCGAAGCTGGAAGCCCGGGTGGCGGAGCTGCTCGGCAAGGAAGCGGCGATGTTCGCGCCCTCCGGCACCATGGTGAACCAGCTCGCGCTGCGGGCGCACACCGAGCCGGGCGACGAGGTGATTCTCGATGGCAACGCGCACATCTACTACTACGAAGGCGGTGCGCCCGCCGCGCTGGCCGGGGTGATGTGCCGCTGCCTGCCCGGGGTGCGCGGCATCTTCACGGCGGCGGATCTGGAAGCCGTGTTGCGTCCCACGGACCAGCATTTCCCGCCGACGAAGTTGGTTTGCCTGGAAAACACCCACAACCGCGGCGGCGGCAAGATCTGGCCGCAGGAACTTGTGCGGGAAATCGGGACCCTGACCCGGGAGCGAGGGATCCGGCTGCATCTCGACGGCGCGCGGCTGTGGAACGCGGCGGTCGCCCGCGGGGTTTCCGAGCGCGAACTGGCGGCGGAGTTCGACTCGGTCGCGGTGTGCTTTTCCAAAGGTCTCGGCGCTCCCGTCGGCTCCGCGCTGTGCGGGTCGGGGGAGTTCATCCAGCGCGCGCGGCGATTCCGCAAGATGTTCGGCGGCGGCATGCGGCAGGCCGGCATCATTGCCGCCGGTGCGCTGCACGCGCTGGAACATCACCGCGAGCGGCTGGCTGAAGACCACGCCAACGCCCGCGCGTTGGCCGATGGCTTGAGCGCGTTGCCAGGGATCGAGCTTGATCCGGCCGCCGTGGAAACCAACATCGTCATCGCCCGGGTGACGACGGTTCCCGCGGATCGCCTCGCGCGGGAACTCGACGAAGCCGGCCTCCGCGTCTTCACTACGGGTCCTGATACGATCCGCGCGGTGACCAGCCTCGCCGTCCCAGCCGGAGAGATCCAACGGGCGCTCGGAGTTTTCGAGCGCACGCTTTCCAAACTCTCTTCCTGAGAATCCAACCCACCCACCAACCCATGATCCGGTCCCTATTCATCGCGACAATTCTCAGCACCTTTCCCCTTCAAGCGGCCACCCTTCCCGAACTCTCGGCGAAAGAGTGGATGGGATGCTGGATCGGGCACGGCCAGAACGAGTTCGACTATTCGGTTTTGGCCAAGGACGCCAAAGGCACCCTCTACCCGAAAGTCCGCGGGAAGAGCGGATGGGCTCAGGCCGGGCTCCATGACAAGTTCCAGATCTTCTTCATCCTCGAGGAGCTGAAGGGCGGGACGTGGACGCGGATCGGGATCAAGGAGGACGCCTTCGAGACCACTCAGGTCGCCAGCTCGGAAGTCGCGGCCTGCGAGCTTGTCGCCACCTACGACAGCGGCTCGAAGGCGAGGATCCGCCACCGCTTCGAACGCAGGAACCTCGTCCTTTCGACCGTGTTGGAACACAAGGCCACGGAGAATCCAACGCGGGTGGGGATCCTGATCATGACGCCTGAAATTTACCGGGTGGAGAAGATGAAGAAGGTTCCCACCGAGGACGAGCTCAAGAAGTTGATGAAAGACGACGAGATCAAAGCGGTCCGGGTCGATGGCAAGTCTTTCAAATTCAAGCTGCACGAGCAGGTGATCTTGAGTGACGAGAAGCTACTCGCCGAAGGAGCCACCGAGTTTTCGGTCGAATCGAAACGCTACGGCGGCAAGCCGACCCGCTTCGCCGCGGTGGAGAAGGACGGAGGCAAGATCCTCTTCAAGCAGAGCAAGCCCTTGTATGAAATCTTCAGCGCGACCTGGTATCCGGCCGAAGGCAAGGTGCCCGCGAAAGGATCAGAGCTGGTGATCGAGTTCTGACGGCGGCGGCTCGGACCAAAAGTCCGCGCTGTCCCGGCAGAGACAACATCGTTCCGCAGTTGATGCCGGCCCGCCCGTCGAACTAGGATCAGCGCATGCCGGACCCCTCCCCCGAAGCCATCGCCAAGTTCATCGAGCGCTGGGAGAAGTCCGGCGGCTCGGAGATGGCGAATTACCAACTCTTCCTGACCGAGCTTTGCGACGAGATCCTGCTCGTTCCCCACCCGGAACCCGCCGGCCCGGACAATGCGGCGAACCTCTACACCTTCGAGCGCGGGGTGACCTTCAAGGAAGCGGACGGCTCCCAGGCGAAGGGCCGGATCGATCTCTACAAGTCCACCTGCTTCCTTCTCGAAACCAAGCAAGGCACCTTCTCCAAGGCCAAGGAACAAGGCACCCTGCTCGACTTCATCCCGGCCAAGGCCAAGCAAAAGACCGGCCACGGCAAGCGCGGCACCGCGGCTTTCGACAAGGTCCTTCAACGCGCCTACAATCAGGGCAGGAAATACATCACCGCCCTCCCCGCCGCGGAAGGCCGGCCGCCCTTCCTCATCGTCTGCGACGTAGGGCACTCCATCGAACTTTACGCGGAGTTCACCGGCACCGGCGGCCAGTACGAGCGCTTCCCCGATCCCGTCTCGCACCGGACCACCCTTGCCGATCTCCACCGCCCGGAGATCCGCGAGCGCCTGCGCAAAGTCTGGACCGATCCCCTGTCGCTCGACCCCTCGAAGCACGCCGCGGCCGTCACTCAGGAAGTCGCGAAAGCCCTCGCCGAATTGGCGAAGTCTCTGGAGAAGGACGGGCACGACCCGAAAGTCACCGCCGGCTTCCTGCAACGCTGCCTCTTCACCATGTTCGCGGAGGACGTGGGGCTGCTTCCCGGGAACTCCTTCCTCGGGACGCTGGAGAAGGTCAAGGACACCCCCGCCGGCTTTCCCGTGATGCTTCAAGCCCTTTGGAGCGACATGGCGAAGGGCACCCCCTTCTCGACCATCCTGCTCGGGGCGATTCCCCACTTCAACGGCGGGCTTTTCGAGGACACCACCGCGCTCCCGCTGCGGGCGGATCAAATGGCCTTGCTCATGCACGCCGCGAAGTCCGATTGGTCCGCCGTCGAGCCCGCCATTTTCGGAACCCTCGTGGAACGCGCCCTTGATCCCCGCGAGCGCCACAAGCTCGGGGCGCACTACACGCCCCGGTCCTACGTCGAGCGCCTCATCCGGCCGGCGCTCATCGATCCCCTGCGGGCCGAATGGGACACCGTGAAGGCCGCCGCTTCCCTCGCCAACGAAAAGGCCGCCAAGGCCGAAGCCGCCGCCGCGGAGATCTCGGAGGACGCCAAACAGCATATCCAAGCCCTCGACAAAACCAAGGCAGCGGACAGTAACAAGCGCCACAAGGACACGCTGAAACAGGCCGCCGCGCACCACGAGGAAGCCCTTGCCGCCGTGCGCGACTTCCACCGAAAGCTCTGCAACCTGAGAGTCCTCGATCCCGCCTGCGGCTCGGGGAACTTCCTTTACGTCTCGCTCGAACTCATGAAGCGGCTCGAAGCCGAAGTGCTCGAAGCCTTCGAGGAACTCGGGGGCGATGCCGGCTTTGAGATGGCGTCTTTCAAGATCGGCCCGCGGCAGTTTCTCGGGCTGGAACTCAACCGCCGCGCCGTCGCGATTGCCCAACTCGTCCTGTGGATCGGCTTCTTCCAGTGGCAGCGCAAGACCACCGGCAAGGCGGACACGAACGAGCGCCCGCTTCTCCCGAAAACGCCCTCCATCGTTCAACAAGACGCCGTCCTCGCCTACGATGAAGCCATCCCGCGGAAAGACCCGGACACCGGCGAAGTCGTCACGATTTGGGACGGCATCACCACCAAGCTCCATCCGATCACGGGGAACGAAGTCCCGGACGACAGCGCCCGGAAAGTCGTTTTCGACTACACCAACCCCCGCCGCGCCGAATGGCCGGCCGCGGATGTCATCGTGGGAAATCCGCCATTCATCGGGAACAAGCGCCTCAGGGATGCACTCGGTGAGGGGTACGTCGAAGCTCTTCGCCGTGCATGGGCCACAGCAAAGCCGGACTCGTGGGACTTCGTGATGTTTTGGTGGCATCAAGCTGCAAACCGGGTCCAAGCAGAAAAGTGCCATCGCTTCGGCTTCATCACAACGAACTCGATCAGCCAGTCATACGGGCGACGCTGCATTGACCTCTTCCTCAACCACCCGACCAACCCCGGGCACCTTGCCTTTGTCGTGCCCGATCACCCTTGGGTGGACTCTTCAGATGGAGCAGCGGTGAGGATTTCGATGACGGTTGGCTCGCCGGGTACCGGCACCGGCCTTTTGGCAGAGGTGGCTGACGAAACCCCGCTTGACGATGAGTCGATGGGAGTGGCGCTCCGATGCACTACCGGGGTCATCTCGTCCGACTTCAAGATCGACAGCTCGCTGGGGGAAACCCGGGCCTTGGCGGCAAACTCAGGCCTCGCGTTCATGGGAGTAAAACTCGTTGGCGAGGGTTTCGTCCTCACCGATGCAGAAGCAGGCTCTTTCCTTGCGCACCGGGGAAGCCACGAACCTCCGCCAATTCGACCCCTTGTTTCGGGCCGCGACTTGAACCAGACAACTCGGGGCATGTTCGCAATCGACCTCTTTGGCTACACGGAGGCCTCAGCTCGGGAGAAGGAACCGGCGCTCTTCCAGCATCTTTTGACGACAGTAAAGCCGAAGCGGGACCAGGATAAGCGGAAGTCCTATCGCGACAACTGGTGGATCTTCGCCGAACCTCGTTCACGACTTCGAAAAGCATTGGCCGCCATTCCGCGGATGATCGCGACGAGCGAAGTTTCGAAGCACCGCTTTTTCTGCTTCGTGAAGAGTTCATCGATCGCCGACGGCTCGCTAATCGTCATTGCCCATCCTGATCACTTCGTCCTTTCAATGTTGAGCAGCGCTCCGCACGTGATCTTCACCCTAGCTTCGTGCGGTGCCCTTGAAGACCGGCCACGGTATCAAACCAGCCGCTGCTTCGAAACCTTCCCCTTCCCCGCCCTCGAAGAAGGCCACTTGAAACAACGCATTCGCGACTTGGGCGAGCAGCTCGACGCTCACCGGAAGCGGCAACAGGAGCTTCACCCGGACCTCACCTTGACCGGGCTTTACAACGTCCTCGAAGCCGTCCGCGTCGGCCGCCCGCTGAATCCGAAGGAAAAGGCGATCCACGACAAGGGCCTCGTTTCGATCCTCAAGCAGCTTCACGACGATCTCGATACCGCCGTGCTCGAAGCCTACGGTTGGCAGGATCTTCCCGCCGCTGCAGAGGCTTGTAGCGGCGGTCTGCGACCGACGTTAGCGAAAGAAGAAGCGCTTCAGCTCCCTGCCAATGGCACCGGCGCTCACAGAGCGCCGCTACAATCAGCTCATTCGCCCGACGCCGAGACAGCGCGGCCACAAGCGCCTCTCGCCGATCACCTCGCCCGCGGCGGGGAATCGGCCGAAGCACTGGAACAGACGATCCTCTCCCGCCTCGTCACCCTCAACCACGAGCGGGCCGCGGAAGAGAAGCGCGGCCTCGTCCGCTGGCTCCGGCCCGACTACCAGGCACCCGGCACCGCGGCCAAGCCGGCGGAGGAGCAAGGCGAGATCCAGCTCAGCGCCGGCACCACCGCCGCCAAGGCCGCAAGCCTACCCGACAAGCTCGCATGGCCGGACGGTCTGGCCGCACAAGTCGCCGCGGTTCAAAAGCTCGTCCCCGCCCTCGGAGCCGACGCGGAAGCCATCGCCGCCCGCTTCGGCAAGAAGTCCGCGAAACGCGCCGGCCAAGTCGCCGAAATCCTCGAAACGCTCCGCGGGCTGGGGAAACTATAAAATTAATGTTTGACGCGCGGTATCGATTGATACCTATTTCCTTCATGCAAAGGCTGTGCTCTCCGCGTCCCGGGACTAAAAACCATCGAAAATCATGGCTCAGTCGGAGATTCCGCCTGCTTGGCGAAGTGCAGTTACCTTGATCCTCAAAACCGGGAAGAAAGGGAAAGAAATCATTTGGACCGGAGACTCAGAACAAGACTTCGAGGAGAGTTTTCTCGGAGCTTGGCTATACGAAGCTCACGATGCGATCCGCACTTTTCTCTCGGGCGCTTCGCCGAGCGGCTGCTCCGTCGTCATGGACCGTCCGGCAGGAACCACCTTTGAGTTCTACTTCCTGTTTAAGGGCCGAAAGGCCTACGGAAAGGTTCTCCTCAAGACCGATGGAAAAAGTGTCGTGATTTTTTCTGCCCATCTCCCCCGCAAGCCGAAGCTGTCTTGCGAATGAACCCACCAACAGCCATGGAAACCAAACTTGTAAATTTCAGAATCCAAATTCCTACCGCCGACGGAAGCGCCGTCGCACGAGTCGTGGAAATTCAGGTTCCGGCCCGACTCGACCAAGACATCGGAGAATGGGTCCTCACCGAGGAAGCCCACGATCTGATTGAAAATCGGAAAGCCGAAGAGATCGGACTCCTTTCGCCTGAGCAATTGGTTGAACTCCGCACGCGGCTTGGGCTGAGCCAGAAGAAAATCGGGGCGCTGTTCCAAGTCGGGGAGAAAAGTTGGTGTCGCTGGGAATCGGGAAAGCACCGGCCCAGCCGGAGCATCAATCTGCTGATTCGCGCGCTCTACGATGGTGAGATTTCACTCAAGTACCTCCGGCACCGCGCAGAAATGCGGGGACCTGCAGGCGAATGGGAGCTTTAAGTGCGGCAAGCGATCAAAGCGATGCCTCGACGAAGGAATGCCAAGACCAATCCTCTTCGCTTTCCCACCGGTCGGTCCCGATGCCTGCTCCCAACCCGGGGCGGGCAGACGGGTTACCGGGACTCTTGGCAAACCCCAGACGGGCTTCTCGTCGGATCATGAAACTTTCTCCTCTTCAGCTTTCCTTTTATCAGGTCATGGAACTGTCCGTGGCCTACCGCAGCGAGCACGATCCCGACAAGCCGGAGCCGGATACGATTTGCCACGGGATGGAGACCTACTTGCATATGGACCGCGACCAGTCCCATGAGAGCGAGAAGAACTCTTGCTGGCACGTTGCGCTGCGCTTGAGTTTCCAGCCTCGGGACGAGGACAATTCCCGTTACAGTTTCGTCGCGGGATTGCTCGGCGTATTCTTCTGTGCGAACGAAACACCGACGGGACTCGATGCCGAAACTCTCGTGGGAGTAAACGGCACATCGATCCTTTACGGCATTGCCCGAGACCTGATCCTCACGATCTCCGAGAAAGGACCGTGGGGAGCCCTCACGCTTCCCACCATGTCGTTCACCGACTTTCGGACCATGCTTGAGAACGAGGATCATAGTGAGCCGCCCCCTGAACTGACCTCCGATCCATGAAACTCGAATTCCAGATGGTGAAGGAATTCGGCGACTTCCTCGCCGATGGCCACCTCGGAAACCAATTCCGCTCCCTGCGCGTTGAAAGCGTCTGGGACCGCGCGGAATCGGTGACGTTCGACTTTGCCGGCGTGACCAATATCAACGATTTCTTCGTTCACGCGTGCTTCGGAAACATGGCGGAGGAGCACGGCGAGGAATTCCTGGCGAAGGTCCGCTTCAAAGGATGCTCGCGGCTGGTGCGCTCTTTCCTGTCCATTGCAGTCTCGGAAGGACTGCGGAAGCACCGGGAGCTTCACGCCGGGGGTTGAGAAGAAAGGGCACTCCTCCGGGCCTACTTGGAGACCCCACGCGATGCTTGGAGCTTCGGCCCGTCGGAGCGACGGCAGACGAAGCCACGGGGAAGAATCCGTGTCAATTCGCGGAGTGTCGCGAATTTCCGGTGCATCGCGACGAGGGTCACCTCACGACTCCGGCGGCTGTACCTCCACCCGCAGCGGCTTGTCGGCGCTGAGGTGGATCTCGCGTTGCGGGAAGGCGATCGAGATGCCGGCATCGGTCAGGCGTTTCTCGATCATGAAGCGGAGGTCGCTGCCGACGACCATCGCGCCGGTCGTGGCGCGGAGGTCGATCCAGTAGTAGAGCGCGAAGACCAGCGAGTCGGGGCCGAAGTCTTCGAGGATGATCTGCGGTTCCGGATTCTTTGAAACGACGCCATGTTCCGCCGCGCATTCGGCGAGGAGGGTCGAGACGGTGCGCAGCGGCGAGCCGTAGGAAACGCCGACCCGCACGACGCGGCGGACGACCGGGGTGTCGTGGGTCCAGTTGGTGACCTTGTTCTCTAACAAAAGCGAGTTCGGCAGGATGATTTCGACCCCGTCGAAGGTGCGGATCATCGACGAGCGGGTGTCGATGGAGGTCACCGTGCCGGCGACACCATCCACGTCGAGGATGTCGCCGACGCGAACCTTGCGCTCGAACAGCACGATGATGCCGCTGATGAAATTCTTGAAGAGCGTCTGGGTACCGAAGCCGATACCGATGGCGATCGCGCCGCCGAGGAAGGCGAAGGCGGTAAGCGGGATCTTCACGAGGTGGAGGGTGACCAGTGCGAGCACGATGCCCATGGCGATGCGGGTCCAGCGGCGCAGGGTCTGGGATTGGCCTTCCTCCATGCGTCCCTTTGCCACAAGCCGCCGGAAGCCGCGCTTCAGCAGCCAGGAGCCGGCGCGATAGGTGAGGTAGAAGAACAGCAGCGCGTCCAGCAGCCAGCCGAGCACCAGGCTGCGCTTGACGGTGATGACCTCGCCTTCGACCTCGGTCTTGTCCTCGTAGGGATAGACTTCAATATTCCAAACTTTCTTCGCCCAGCCGGCGATCCGCGATCCGTAGCCGCGGAAGCGTTCGCCCCAGGTCATGGTCTTCGCCTGCTCCCGCGAATCGCCGAGCCAGCGGGCGAGGTCGAGGCGGACCGACGAGACTTCCTGGCCGAAGCGTTCGATGGAATCGAGCTCGTCCCGCTGGGCGTCCAGCGCCTTGTCGCTGGCCGCGCGGAGCGGGGAGGCCTGGTCCATGAGGGCGAGCCTCGCCTCGTGCTCCTGCATTTCGGAGAGCGCGGCATTGCGGCGGACATCGACCAGCGAGTTGAAAGCGGTGGCGCGTGAAAGCTCGGCCGCGAGGGTGTCATAGGCCTCCGCCCGGTCGCCGGGAGAGTCGGAGGTGAGCAAGGTCATGCGCGCCTTCTGGACGGTGACGTATTCGCCGAGGAAGCGCTGGCGGCCGCCGAGGATCTCGAAGCGGTCGGCGAGGCTCTGGGTTTCGGTCTCGGCGAAGCGCAGGCGGGTTTCCGCTTCGGCAAGCCGGGCGGCCGACTCTTCGGTCGCAGGCTCCACCGGCTTGAGCGCCTCCACTTCGGAGGCCAGCTTCTGCCGTGCGACGATGGCCAGATGCTGTGCGATTTCGAGCTGCGACAGTTCCTTCGCGATCTGCTTGGCGCGTTCGGCGGTCGATTTCTTGAGCTGTTCGACGTCGGCCTCGGGGAAGGCGATCGTCGGTCCGAGCGCCGTGACTTTCCGGTTCAGAAGGTCCGCTTCAACCCGAAATCCGAAGTTGAATGATTTCGAGCTAAGCGGCGCACGTTTTTGCCGCTGATGCTCCGTCTGCCATCTCCTCTCCGGGTGGCTCTGGCGGCAACTTCGGCGAAGTTGCTC
>NEUO01000157.1 GCA_002304315.1 Verrucomicrobiia bacterium Tous-C4TDCM | reverse complement strand
ATCGGCCGTATCCTCGAACTCTACCCCAAGGAAAGCCACCTCTCGATCCTCTCGCGGCTTTCCGAAATCCTCATCTTCATCCACTCCCAGGGCCTCCTCAACGGCATCCAGCGCCGGGTCCTGACCTACGAGTTCCTCCAGAACAACGACGACGCCGTCGCATCCGCCATCGCCAACTACGACGGCGGCGCCCGCTCCCTGGAAGACGTCATCCGCCGCGCCGGCAACATCGAGTGGGACGCCAACCTGCGCCGCCTGATGCGCCAGGGCCTCATCACCGAACACACTTTCGAGAACGCACGAATGAACCGCGACGAATCTGAGATTCTCTGATTCACCCGGGCGCTCTCCATCCGACAAAACAGACAAACAAGATACACACCCAAAGACAACACACCACACATGAAACTGACACGTAACACCAAGCGCGCAAGCGGCATGACGCTCCTCGAACTGACGGTCGTCATCCTCGTCTTGCTCTCCCTCATCTCGATCCTCTTCATCGGTGCCCGCGCCTGGAAGAAGGGTTCCGACCGTGCCGCCTCGATCCTGACGATCCGCAACGTCCAGCAGGCCGTGCGCTCGTTCTCGAACATGAACGGCCACAACCCTGGTGACACCGTCGCCACCCTCCAGACCGACATCTTCGGTTCCGGCAAGTTCATCGAGAACGACCCGACCGCCGGTACGCACCCAGCCGGTACCGGCTTCAGCTACACGATCGCGGCCGCCACCACCATCCCGGTTGTCGGCACGCTGTATCTGACCGCCTCCGACCCGGAATACGCCCCAGCCACCGGTAGCACCGACGACTGGTAATCCGCTCTTTCCGGAGCGTCCCGCAAGGTCGATCTCCGGAACCAGCCTCGGTCTCCCGTCCGCTCCGGCGGGCGGGAGACCTCCCTTTCCCCCACCCCTTTCTCCCCCCGCCGATGCAAGCACCCTCCCTCCCTTCGTCCCTTGGTCGCCTACCAACATCCCGCGGGTCTCAATCCCCTTCAGCGCTTCCGCCAGGCTGGTGCAATCCTGCGCGGCACTAGCCGTGCCGCGAATTCCGGCTGGTATCAAAGCGCCCTCGAGCTGGACCTCCAGCTCCACCTCCGGGTCGATGGCAACCGCCTCGACTCCTTTCTCTACGACGCCCGCTCGAAGCAATGGAGCGCCGGCCCCGCGATCCAGGAGGAGTTCGCCACCGATCTGACCTTAGTCCCCGCCTTCGCGGCCGAAGTCATCGCATGCGCCCAGAAGACCGGCACCTCTGCGATCGGGGTCGTCCTCCATATCGCGGACGAATTCGCCACCTCAGAGCTCAAGCCCGAGCTGGACAATCCCGGTGCCCTTGGCGAGTTGCGCACCACCGTCGAAAACGACCCGAAGGCGGTCCTCGACGACTCCTCGGTTTCCGCCACCGAGTCCGCGTGGCGACTGATTCCGTATCCCGCAGCCGGCAGTGAGGCCATCGCCACCACCGTCTGCATCAGCCGCCACTGGTCCGGCTTCCTCGACGAACTGCGGAAGATCAGTGAGGAAAAAAACTTCCCGGTCATCACCCGCGCCATCAGCGCGCCCCTGACCTGCCTGCTGGCGCTGCCCGATCTCAAGACCACCGAGCTCACCCGCCCGCTGATCGCGGTACTACCCTACCCGCGCTTCACGCTACTCGCCTTCTTCAACGAACACGGCGACCTGAGGCTCCTCCGCACTCTCCAGCACCGCGGACAGCGCCGGCCCACGAACCTCCGCCACGCTGCGTCCACCACCGCCGCAGCGCTCGAGCTATCTGATCCCGAAGTCTTTCTCTTCACGATCGGTGAACAGGCAGACCCCAACTTGCGGCCGACCTTCAACTGGTCTTCCCCGCCGCCTCGATCCACGAAATCGACTGGTCGGGCACGCCTTACAAGCTCTCGTCCACCGGAGTCGGCTGCCCGGAACCGATGATCGCCACGGCCCTCTCGGTCACCCCTGGCTCGCCTCTGGCCACCGCCCACACCTTCGCCGTGCTGCGCAACGATGGCTGGGCCGCTCAGGATTTCATTCCCGTCGCCAAGGATGCCGCGGAGGTCTATCCGACCCGTGGAGAGATGAAGCTGTTGCGCTCCGCCCGCTACGCCCGCCTCGGCTTCGCCTCCCTCGGCCTTCTAGCACTTGGCTGGACCATGCTCCAGATGGTCGACATGATCCGCAAGCCTGTGTGGGCCTTCGATGCCAAGGACGGAAAGTCGCAACAGCAGCGGCTTGCCTTCCTCGCCACCGAGCGCGCCCGCATCGACCACTGGGACAACCTTCTAGAAGACCGCTCCAAGGCTTGGGCCTCCATGGAACTCATCGGCGGACTCTTCCCGAACAACAGCGGATTCCTTGTGAAGAGCTTCAGCCACACCATCCGTACGGACAGTGCACCCGGACAGGCGAAAGTCGGCTACGTCCGCGAGTGGAAAATCACCGGCCTGGCCCGTGAGGAAGCGCTGGAGCGTTTGGCGATCCTCAATACCCGCGACGGCATGTCGGCGATCTTCAACGGCGTCGCCACCGTCACCGGGAATTCTTCATTCCGCTCGGACCTGCCGCACCGAAGCCTCGTGGTGAACGTCCGCACCCTCGAAAACAGCGGCTTCCGCCAAGGTCCCATCGACGACCTCGCACGCCTCGACGAGTCCACCTACCCGTTCTCTTTCGACCTCTCCATCCAGCAGCGCTTCGAATCCGCTGATCCCATGGCAGTAACCTCCGCCAAGGCACCCTGAAACCCCGGAGCAGATTCACCACACCTTCACTCCCCGCAGTTCATGTTTTACCGTCAATCCATCGTCCTCTTCGGCTTCGTGCTGCCGTTCGTGGTTTGTGCCGCGATCGTCGGCGGCGGCATCGCCTTCAAGGCAAAGGCTGCGACTTCGTTCCAACAAAAGGAGGCCCTCTACAAAACCTCCGAAACCAACCGCATCGGAGCCCTCGGCATTGAGGCACAGGTCAGTAAAAAGCGGCCGCACGTCGAGCGCTGGATATCACAGATCGAAAAGGAGACGGCCAACTCGATCACCTCCCACCTCAAGGAGATCGGCGACCTCCTCCCGGCCAAGGAATTCCAGCAGACCGCCTTTGAGAGACCCACCGGCGCCACCGGCTTCGCTTCCGTCTCCGCCCAGAATTCCTCGCAAGTGAAACTCGCCTTCCGCGGCACTTTCCGGTCGATGCAAAAGGCCTTCATCGAACTGGAAACCCGGATGCCCCAGCTCCAACTCCAGGATCTCAAGATCGACCCCAGCTCCTCGTCGACCTCCACCCTGAACTTCCAGGTCACCTACACCGCTTGGGAAAAATGAAAACACACCCGTCGTCCCCATCCCTGCAAGCAGCCGTCGCGGCCTTGCTCATCCTTGGCTCCCTGCCTTCCTCGGCCCAGTCCGCGGAAGGCTTTGACACATCCGGAGTGGCCCCGGCCGAACCCGCTCCCGCTGCCAAGCCGGCGGAAAAGCTGGAACTTCCCGCCGCCGGAACCGACCTCGGCCCGTCGCGCTATGCGGGCGAAGATATCTTGTCCTACGTACAAGCGCTCTCCCTCCGCTTCTCCATCCGCCAGCGCGCCACCGATCCTTTCGGCCGCTACCAGGATCCCGACTTCAAGGCCCCCAAACCGATGCCGCTGGCCTCGAAGTCGCCTAACAAGACCTACACCCCCGCCGCCCCGACCGCCTTTACCGATATCATCGCGGGTATCAAGGTGACCATGGCCAACAAACAGCAGGTGATCATCGAAGGCCGCGACCGCCCGTGCAAACCGAAGGATGTGATCTCCCTGATGTTGCCTAGCGGCAAGGTGGTGAAAGCCCAAGTGATGGCCGTTTCCAACACCAAGGTGGATTTCCGCAACGTCGAAACCGGTGAAACGGCCACCCTACGCCTTTTGATGACTCCACCCGGCATGAAAAGGACCACCAAGGACGTCGGTCCCATCGCCGTGCCCGGCCTGCAACCGACCGGTGGCGACGCTCCGATCATGATCGATCCGGTCACACCCGTTTCAGGCAATCCCTGATGCCACTGCTCTCTCTCACACCTGTCCCACACCCACACCGCACCAACACCCGTCATGAAGCCTGCAATCGCCGTCGCCACGCTGCTGGCCCTGCCATTCCCAAGCTCCTTCTCCCAAGAAGACGCCACCCTCGCCATCGGACCCGCGGAAGCGGCCGAAACCGGCATCCCGGATCTTCCACCGCCCGCTCCGGCTCCCGAGCCGCCTCCGGCACCTGCGGCTGAACTGCCGAGTCTCCCCGGAGACCCGCAAGCCCCCGGCCTGCCCGTCGCACCTCCGGTCGAGCCCGTAGCCCCTCCCGCTGACCTCAATGCCGCCGGTGCTCCGGCCGCCGACCCGGCCGCCGCCGTCAACCAGGAGATCCAAGAATCCGAAGAGGGCTACCTGATCAAGGATGCGCCGATCAACGACATCTTCCAGTTCCTCACCAAGCAGGCGGGCCGCCAGTACTTCCACAACGCGAAGCTCGCGGCGCCCGACTTCCGCGTCACCGGTCACCTCAACGACGGCGACCCATTGCAACAAATGGAAGAACTGGCCTTCATGTATGGCCTCACGCTCTACACCAAGGGCAACACCATCTACGCGCTCAGCCAGGCCCAGCTCAGCCAGCTCCCCAGCGCCGAGTTCACCTACCACCTCAAGTATCTCCGCGCCACCAGCGAAGAGGACGTCGCGAACCTCAAGACGCTCGTCCAGCCGATGCTCACGCCGGGCACCGGCATCGTGAACTTCGAGCCGAAGACCAACGCGGTCATCATCATCGACACCGCCCATCGCATCGAGCAAGCCAAGAACCTGCTCCAGAGCGTTGACCAGGCCAAGGGCCAGATCGTCGTGGAAACCAAGATCCTCCGCGTGAACAGCACCGCCGCCGAGCGCACCGGCGTGAACTGGTCGAGCTCCCTCGGCGAGTCCGGCACCTCCATCAGCATCGCCCGCAGCCTCAACAGCGTGTTCGGAATCGACTCCATCTACGACACCGTCGGCGGATCCACCGGCCCCGGCCCGATCGCCACCGAAACCGCCGCCGCCAGCAACGTGGTGCTTTCCCCGGTGCAGCTCAGCGGTGTCCTCCGCGCGCTCGCCGAAGGCAACTTCGCCACCCAGGTCTCCAACCCGACCCTCATCACCGAGGACAACGAGCAAGGGGCCATTTCGATCATCGACCGTATCCCGATCATCACCACCACGATCAACCAGTCGAACGACTCCACCAAAGTCACCGAGGAAGTCCGCTACAAGATCGACTCCAGCGACAAGACGATCGCTGAAGATCCGGAAAAGCATCGTGAAATCGGCATTTCGGTGGTGGTGACCCCGACCCTGCTTCCCGACGGAACCATCCGCATGCGCCTCCGTCCCCGCTCGGCGCAAATCGTGGAAAGCATCACCGGCCAGTCCGGCAACGTCTACCCGCGCGTGACCGAGTCGATGATCGAGTCCCTCGCCCGCGTCCCCGACGGCCACTCGCTGGTCGTGGGCGGCTTCTACGGCGAAGTGGAAAACAAGGACAATACCAAGATTCCTCTTCTCGGTGACATCCCGATCTTCAACTTCTTCTTCAAGAGCAAGGATACCGTGAAGGAGAACGCGAGCCTGGTCTTCATCGTCACCCCGACCTCCTACGATCCCGCCAGTCGCTCCGCCACCGGCAGCCAGTCCAGCCGGATCCACCGCAATGTCTCGCTCACCCAGGACCACGACTGGATCGATCCCACCTGCAATCCCGGCCCAGCCCACGAACCGAACCTGCGCCGCGGCGTGCGCGGCCTGAAGGTCCAAGAGGCTCCCTATTATCCGACAGAGGCCGAATTGAACCGGGCCGACAACCAGGCGTCCCAGCCTGCCGCCGCGTCCGCTCAGAAAAACCGCTTCGCCCGGGGAGGCCGGAAGTGACCTGCCGGCGGGGACCCGGTCTCCGCCCGATCGCTTTCCCACAACCACCGCCATGTCATCCCCCGTCCCATCCATCCACGATACTCAGGTGCGCAAGCCCGGTGATACCCTGCGTCTGCTGAAAGACTGCATGGAACAGACGGTCCAGGCTCTTCAGGCCACCGGGATCGCCACCGAGACCGAGATCACACGCACCAGGGTGGTCTTCGAGCGCTCGGTCTCCCAAGGCGCGCCGATGGATCTCCTGGAGATCCTCGCCCGCGTCCAGGGAGCGGAGGAAGAACATGTCGGCATCGAGGTCGCGCGGATTACCCACGCGGTCTCGATGGTCATCCATCCCTCACCGCCGATGGTCCCCTTCGCCGGCAAGCTCATCGCGCCGTCCGCCTTCTACGAGTCCTTCGACCAGCTTCACAAGTCCGCACGCGCCCTGCTTTCCCCGATCATCTACGCCGAGGATACGGACTCCATCGGAACCGGCGCCCTTAACCCCGTAGCCGCGCGAATCATGGCGGAGGAGATCCTCGCCACCGTCGACCGCCGCTTCGGCATCAAGCCCTTCGTCACCGCCGTCCGCATGGACTACGAAAGCTGGAGCTTCCTCTCACGCAAACACTTCGGATTGTGATCGACTTCGACTCCATGTCCTTCAACGAGCTGATCAGCGGGCAAATCATGCGCGCGCTGGCCAACCACGACCCCCAGTACAGCGAACTCTCGCACGACCAGGTGGCCAACCGCGTCACCCGCTATTGCTTCATGGGCGCCGTCGCGAAGATCAACGGTCTCGCGTTCTTCCCGAAGGTCGCCGAGTTCTGCGACGGCTCACTCCACACCTACTGCGACCCACCGTCCTGACCCGCGGCCTTTTCAGTCCGCTTTCGATCACCGGTGACAAGCTGATCGTCGCCGTCGCCAATCCTTGGAGTCCGCTCCCCGACGAATATCTCGCGCCGCGCTTCCCCGACCTCGAGATCGTCAAGATTGTCACTCTCGCTTCGGAAATCGCCCGCGCCATCGAGTCCGTCGCCACCAACTCCGGCCCCAGCCGCTCCGAACTCGAAGCCATCGACGTCGAGGACAACGACGAGGGCATCCGTGACTTCGACGTCACCACCGACTACACCGAACCGATGGCCCAGTTGATCGCCACGGTCATGGCGGACGCAGTCAAGACCCGCGCCTCCGACATCCACTTCAAGGTCGAGAAGGAGTCTTTCTACTACGCTTTCCGGGTCGATGGCGATATCGGCAACAAGGTGGAGATTCCGATGAAGCTGAAGGATCGGCTGGACGCATTCCTTCTCAACCTGATGAAGCTCCCGACCGAGATCCGCGCCACCGCGCCCGGCATCTCCGGACGCTTTACCATCTCCTATTTCCACCGCCCCATCGACATCCGCTACGAGCGCCACCGCACCTACCGCGGCTATCACGTCACGATGCGTCTGCTCGACAAAAGCAACATCAACGTGACCCTCGGCAAAGGCACCCTCGCCTTCGACGAGGAAACCCTTTTCGAACTGAGCAAGGTGATGAAGGTGCCGGCCGGCATCATCGTAATGTCCGGCCCCACCGGTTCCGGAAAATCGACCACTCTCAACGCCATCCTCCGCGAGCTCAACCGGCCCGACGTCAACATCCTGACGCTCGAAAACCCGGTGGAAGACGAAGTCCCCGGCATCACCCACTGCGACCTGCGCAGCGCGAAGGAATTCAAGCCGATGATCGCCTCGTTCATGCGGTCCGACCCTGATATCATCCTGATGGGCGAGGTGCGCGACATCGAGTCCGCGGAACTCGCCATCGAGGCGGCGGTGACCGGCCACAAGGTCCTCACCACCATCCACACCCCGCGCGCCTCCCAGATCATCGAGCGCTTCGAACAGCTCGGCGTCGAACGATGGAAGATCGCCCAGACCCTCAAGGCAGCCTGCGCCCAACGTCTGGTCAAGCTGCTCTGCCCCTACTGCAAGGAAGCCTGTGACGGTATTTCAGACCACGATCGGCGGACCTTCAATCTCGACGACTCCTGGGCCACCATCCCGGTGTTTTCCGCCAAGTCCGGCGGTTGCGCTGAGTGCCGCAACTCCGGCTACAGCGGCCGCACCGCGATTCTCGAAATCATCCCCATCACTCCGAAGACCTCGGACATGCTGTCGAAGGGCGAAATCTCCCCTTACGACCTGGAAATCAAGATCCAGGAAGAAGGCAAGCTCCCCAATCTCCGCCGCAGCGGCCTGCGCCTGCTGCGCGAGGGAAAAACCGACATCGAAGCCGTCTCCAAGGTCATCGACATGACATACACCGATGAGTAGCGCCACCACCGCCGCCAACCCCGGAACCTCCACGAAAACGTCCAAATCGGATGCCGCGCAAGGCTCGTTCAGCTTCCTCAAGCAAGCCACTGTCAAGCCGTTCACCAAGAAACAACTGATCTCGTTGTTCCGCGGTCTCGGCTCGATGCTGCGGGCCCAGATCAACACCTCTGACGCTCTGAAATACTACGGTCAGGGGCTTCAGGACAAGGTAATGTCTGACGCCCTCGTCAAGATCCGTGAGGACATCAACGCCGGTGTCAGCATTCACGAGGCATTCAAGCGCACCGGCCGTTTCAGCGACATGGTCATCGGCCTGGTCCAAGCCGGCAGCGACGCAGGCCAGCTCCACGAGGCCTTCACGTCGCTTGCCTCCCGCTTCACCAGCGAGATGCACTTCAACAAGGCGATCAAGAAGGCAACCATCATGCCCGGCGTGATCATCGCGGTCCTCGGCGCTGCCTTCGTCTTCTCCCAGGTCAGCATCGTTCCGCAGGTCCAGGACATGCTCAAGCAGGTCAGCCAGACCCCGGATGGGATGACCGCCATCGCCTTCAAGGTCAGCGCCTTCACCAAGGCGGTATGGCCTTTCGTGGTGATCGGCCTCATCACCACCGGCATCACGATCTGGCGCTCGGACAAGGTCCGGAACCTGATCCTTGGACTTGGGATGTCCAAGTGGCGGCTCCTCCGGCTGATGATCCTCAGCCTCCGCCAGATGACCTTCCTCGCCACCATCAAGATGCTCCATGGCAACGGCATCAACCTGGCGAAATCGATCCGGGTCTCCGCCAACAGCGTCAAGGGCACACCTTTCTATCAGGAACTGCGCGACGCCGCCGACAAATACGAACACTCCGGTCTGCCACTCTCGACCGCCTTCGCGAATTACACCTCGGTCGATTCCCAGGTGGTCCACATGCTCTCGATCGGCGAGAAATCGGCATCGCTCGATAGCCAGCTCGGCATGCTCGCCCAGATGTATGAAGAAGACTCCACGAACCACATGGCGTCCTTCACCGCCACCGTGAGCTTCCTCGTTCTACTGATCGCCGTCGCCCTGATCGCCGCGGTCTTCATCGGAACCTTCCTTCCGATCTTCCTGATGGGGCCGAAGATGATGAACAGCGGAATCTGAACCGTCTCTAACACCCACCCTCACGACCGCCATGCAACTGACCCGACTCGACCGCTGGCTGCGCGAACGCTTCGTCTACGAGACCCACATCTACACGTTGCGGCTCCCGGAGTCCGTGCCTGCCGGCGTGATCGCCGAAGAACTGCCCGAATCTCCAGGACGCAAGTACAAGCACCGCTTCATCCTGCGAAACGACGGCGCGGTCAGCTCGCTGATCGAGTCGCTCCGCGACGGCAACCAGATGTTCACGACCCGCGTGGTCGATCGGGAGGCATGGTACGTCCCCCTGATCGCACCCAGCGGAAAGTCGATCACCTGGTGGTTCATCTGGCTCGGCATCACGCTGGTCGTGGTGTTTTTCCTCGTCCACCTCGGCCGCCTCGCATGGGCCAATCCCGAACTCCGCCAGAATGTCGAGGAAGCCTTTGAGATCCTGAAGGGCTGACCCTCGGTCCCGCCTGACTTTCCAGATTCCGAAAAGCTTCGTATTTCCGTTTTTTCAATTAATCTTTGGTTTCCTAACGTCCCTTCCGTTCCCATGAACCTCACATCTTCCACCAAGCCGCAATCGCGCGGTTTCACCCTGATCGAAATGTCGATCGTCATCTTCGTGCTGCTCGCGATGATGACCTCGGGCTTCTACGTCAACAATGTGGTCGGTGAATGGAAACTCGGTCGTGACGCGTCCGAGACGCTCCGCACCGCCTACGTGGCCCAGCGGACCTATCTGGCCGACAATCCCACCGTGCCATTGACCTCCCTCACGCCGGCGCTTTTGTTGCCTTATCTTCCTAACAATCCCGCAACGTTCCCGACCGCCAAGTCACTGCAAAGCGCCACGCTTTGCGCCCGGGTCAACGTTTCCCCGCCCTACATGACCAACAGCAGCGGCGGAATTTCCGGCACCCGCTACGACCCTTCGAAAACCACCACGGATTCCCTGTGGGACGTCGGCGAATGAAACTTTCTTCCAGAGCCGTCCTCGCCGCCTTCGCCTTTGCGCTCACCGCGCGAGCCGAAGAGGGAGAGTTCGGCTCGTTCGGAGACTACGTGATCCGCAGCCAGACGAAGATCACTGGCAACGGCAAGGTGGTCAAGGTCCCGATCAAGCCCCTCAAGCTCTCGGTTTCGACCGATGGGGTGACGGTCCGACTTTCCACCGGCAATCAGCCCGACGGCTGGTCGTCCTTCACGATTTACCGCTCCGATGGCATCGGCCAGCAGAGCGTTCCCGGCGGACCGCTCGAAGTGGTTCCCGGCGTACAAGCCACCAGCGATCACGGTGGCGTGCATAAGCACCTCCGGCTGACCCGCGATTCTCTGACGCTGACCGTTTTTCCCGGTGTCTCCGACCAGACCGTCATCACTCATGCCATCCTCGCCGCCCCCTCCCCAGATGAGCAACCTGCCACCGGTTCCCGAGAAGAACCGCCCGCACCTTGAACTCATGCGCCCTCTGCCGACCACCACTCAATCCGCACCCCTGGCCGCGAAGCCCGCGCAGCTGGCGACCGCGCCCCAGACCTTGGAACTCGGACCGTTGAGCAACTCGACCTCCCCGGCTCCCAACCGCCGCGCCGCCGCCTGCCCGGTGCAACGCGCCTACCCATGGCTGCTGCTCACCAGTACCGCGCTCGCCGCTCTTTTCTGCGGTCTCTACATGACCAAGCCGGTCATCGTCGCAGGCCGCCAACCGGGTCCCGCAGCCACCGCCAATTCCCCGGCCCCCACCCTCGCCTCGATTCAGCCAGATCCGGCCGACTCCCTGCTGCCCCGTGCGGGAGCACTGCCGGGGGACATCACCAAGCCTCAGCCCGCGGATCCTCGGCGCCTCGCTTCCGCCCAGGCCGGTCCTGAAAATGCTTTCGAAGAGACCAACCTCCAGATCCAGCACGTCCTGAAGGCACAAGGCCCGGACGGAGAAGACCTGGGGAAGATCGATCTCAAGGTGCCCGTTCTTTACCGCAGCCGCGCCCTACGCTGGACCCCGGAAGAAGTCGCCAAGGCTCGCCAGCTGATGGTCAGGATCGGCAACTATCAAGAGGCCTCCCGCATCATCCGGAACGAGGGAAACTCTTTGCTCGCCGAGTGGAATACACTGGTCGGCAGCTCGATCCCCACCGCCGTCCTACGTGCGGATAGCCCGTCTTTGACCGGAGACCTCCAGCCCGCCGCCGGCACCGAAGGCCTCGACAGCACCCAAGCCATCGAAATCCAGAACCGATGACCCCGCTCCGCCCACTTTCCACCTGCATCGCGCTCTCGCTGGTCGCCGCGACCGCTCAAGACATCGCCCCGAAAGACTCGGAGCGTGGTTCCATGATCCCGGCCCTGACCGAAGGCTTCGAAGACGAGGATATCCCGTCGGTGACCGTGGACATCAGCGCCACCCATGCCTCCCTCGCCGAAGAAGACGCACCCGACGCGACCTCGGAAGAAGACGACGCTCCGCCGTCTGACGAAGAGTTCGCTGAGGAATCGATCGAAGAAGAACCAGCTCCTCCGCCTGAGCCGGAAGGCGTCACGATCCATTTGGAGCCGGGCCGCGACGGATCCGCGAAGGTCGACGCCGCCGCGGTGAAACTTCTCGCTCCCTTTCCCGCGAAACCGCTCTTTCAAGCACCCGTCGGCTGGCGGCTCGAGCATCCCGACGACGTTCCAACCTTTGTGGAAAAAGTCCAGTTGGCCAACGGCACCACCATTTCACTCTCGATCCGACCCCACCTGCTGGTCCCGGACGCCGATGGCCAGGATGTCCTCGCCGTGAACGAGCCGGGCTACGAACCGGCTCTCCGCTATGCTCAAACCGGCACCATGAGCGCCATTCTGAGTGAGTCCGCCGACCGGATGGAGGAGGATTCACTCAAGATGAGCGAAGCGCTCGATCGCCTCGGACAACTTCTCAGTTCTCTCCCTGCTGCCCCCGAAGCCCCCCCTGCCAAGGAAACTTCACCCGTCAAAAAGCAGTGATGAAATCCAACCTCGTCCCATTCGCCTGCGGCACCGCCCTCGCCCTGATGGCCGGTGCCGCCGGTTCCCATTGGTTCTCCGTCCGTGACATGGCCACCCTGGCGGCGGTGCTCCCGTCCGACCTGGCTCCCCCGAAAGCGCGCCCTGCGGCTCTCCCGTCCAAGCCGGATGACGGCCTGGCCAGGGAAACCCGCAATGCCATCGCCGAAGCCCGCCGCGACCCCGCTCCGCAAGCCCGGCCGCCCGCGCCGACCACCGCGCCAGCAAGCGACGCTGATCGCCGGATCGAGAAACTGCTCACCCTGCTCGAAGGCACCGAAGAGCGGAACCAGGAACTGCTCGACCAGATTGCCGGAACCAACCGCGACCTGCAGGAACTGCGCTTCCAAGTGGATATGTAGAGCCTGTCCCAAATCCGGCTGATTCAGCTGAGCGAGTGGGGTGGTTTTCGTCGGGACCGGCCATTCCTAGCCTTGGCAGCCGTCATCGGCGGATTTCGCCTCGATTCACTCCGTCTCTC
>NEUO01000156.1 GCA_002304315.1 Verrucomicrobiia bacterium Tous-C4TDCM | reverse complement strand
GGAGGCGATATCGTGGGGCAGGGCGTCGGGTCGGCGAGCGTGGGTGGCCTGAACGTAGAATTCCTGGAGCACTTGTACGGAGATCGCGATGTCGGTGCCGGTGAGGATCTCCTGCGCGATGGCGGTCTTCCTTGGCTGGGACGGCTCCAGATCGAGCGAGTAGATGAGGATATTCGTGTCAACGAAGCGCATGACGATCGTGGAGTTCGTCGCGGGAGAGGTTGTGCTCGGGCTTCAGGCCGAGACGACGGGCGCGGAGTTCGGCACGCAGTTCCAGCTCCTCGCGGGCGAGGCGCTGGAACTCGGTCTCGGCGGATTCGTCGACCGTAAGGCGGATGAGAAAGTCCCTGAACAAGGCCGAGACGGAAGTGGACTGCTCCGCCGCCTTCATGCGCGCCTGGCGGTAGAGATCGTCATCAATGCTGATGGTGATGTTTTTCATCGCTATGGCAATCTCTCACAGTTTCACAGTCCAGGCAAGCCCACGCCTTTCTCAGCCAATTGGACTCCACACCTTCTCGAACCCGAATCCCTCGAAATCCTTTGTGTTCACCGTCGCAAACTCGGTGACGCCCTGTTGCAGGAGCGTCAGGGCGAGGCGCCAATCGAAGGCGCGGCGGCGAGCGAAGTCGGCGGAGCGGAGGCGGGGCCAGAAGGCGTCGTGAAAGGGGCGGCTCTCAGGCGGGAAGCCGAGGATCTGCCACGCGGGGTGCTGCCGGAATGCCTCGCAGACCTCGACTGCGGCAGAGGCTCCCAGCGGTCGGGTCATGACATTGGGGTTGCGGAGGAGGTTGTAGAGTTCCAGCAGGACGAACTCGCTGATGGCGACATCGCCGCGTTCCGCGAGGGCCTCCGCAAATGCCAAGGCGTCCCCGTGCCGGGGATGATCTTCCACGACGAGGGGAAAGAGAAGGTTCGTGTCGATGGAAATCATCGCGGTCCGTGGTGTCGGGACTCCTCGTCGTCCCTGGCGATGTCCTTGAGCTTCTCCAAAGGCACTTTGACGCCACCACTGCGAACCAAGGGCGGTTTCCAGCCTCTCCGTGCCGAGCCAGGCTCTGGGAAGCGGGCGAGAAACGTTTCCAATCCCCGCCGGGTGAGCTCGGCCAGGGAAATCTCGCGCTCGGCCGCAAAGGCTTTGGCCCGCTGATAGAGTTCGTCGGGGAGTTGGATCTGGGTGCGCGTCATGATGTCATTTTTACATCACTTACCGAATGCATTCAACTTCCACCTCGGGGCGAATGTTGGCGGGATCGGTGAGGAAGTCACCGCCGCAGTCGAGCGTGGGGAAGCGCCAGGCGCTCTTGGGTAGGGGCTCCTCGGGCGCTGTGGAATATCATGCCGTAGGTCGAGTCCCTATCGGGCTGGCCGCGCGGCACTTCCGGGTCCACGCTGATGAAGAAGGCGAAGGAGGCCTGGCGCTTCGGTTCACGGCGGCTTACGCGCGAAGCCATCAAGGCCGAGAAGAAGGGATTCTGCCGGCAACCGAGCCTCTCGGCGTGCGCTCGATCTCCTCGCGCCGCGCCGAACTGAGGCAAAAGCCGCAGTTACAATTGCCATGAAAAATGAAAGTAATGTTTTCAAATTTCATGGTATTTTGTGACCGTGATTACCCGAGCCAACCTCGCCAGCCGCATTCAAACCGCCCTCAAACGGAGCCGGATCGTAGCGCTGGTCGGACCGCGCCAAAGTGGCAAGACCACCCTGGCCAGAGAGCTGCTGAAGCCGGACTCGCCCGCCTATTTTGACCTGGAAGACCCGGTGAGCCTTGCCCGTCTGGAGCAGCCGAAGACCACGCTGGAAAGTCTGAGCGGGCTTGTGGTCATCGACGAAGTCCAGCGCCGGCCGGACCTGTTCCCGGTGCTGCGGGTGCTGGCGGATCGCCGGCCGCTGCCAGCCAAGTTCCTCATCCTCGGCAGCGCGAGCCCTGAGCTGCTACGGCAGTCCTCCGAGTCTCTCGCGGGTCGCATGGAGGTCATTGAGATCAGCGGATTCTCGCTGGCTGAAGTCGGAATGGCCCAACAGTCAGCCCATTGGTTTCGTGGTGGCTTCCCGCTCAGTTTTTTGGCTGAAAATGACACCGACAGCCATGCCTGGCGTCAGAACTTCGTGCGCACCTTCGTCGAGCGTGATCTGGCCACCTTTGGTCTGAACATGCCCGCACCCGCGATGATGCGGTTTTGGACCATGCTGGCCCACTACCATGGGCAGACCTGGAATGCGTCCTCCATGGCGGCGAGTCTGGGCGTATCGGCCCCCACCTGCCGCACCTACCTGGATGCGCTCTGCGGGGTCTTCATGGTTCGCCAGCTCCAGCCCTGGCATGAAAACCTGGGCAAACGTCAGGTGAAGGCACCGAAGATCTACTTCCGTGACAGTGGACTCTTCCACACGCTCAGCCACATCCGCAGCGCTGACGAACTGCTCACTCATCCGAAACTCGGAGCCTCCTGGGAAGGCTACGCCATCGAAGAAGCCATCCGCCACCACGCCCCGGATGAGGCCTACTTCTGGGCCACCCACAACCACGCCGAGCTGGACTTGCTCCTGATGAAGGACGGCAAACGCATCGGCATCGAATGCAAGCGCGCCGACGCCCCCAAGCTGACGCCTTCCATGCGCATTGCCTTGGAGGACCTCAAGCTCGACCACCTCTACGTCTATTATCCCGGCAGCCAACGCTACGCCCTCAGCGAAAGCGTGACCGTGGAGCCCTTGGCAGTGCTCGCGGATGAAATTTCCGTAGCGCATGCAGCAACTCAGAGAAGCGATGAGTTTGAGCAACGTCCGACCTGACTTATGGGAGTGGTATCAGCCGGGAATTCATGGGCGGAATCGGGCCTTGGCATCGCGTTAGGTGCAACCGGGGCAGCCGTGATCGCGTCATTTCGATCACGGTTCCGTGATATTGCCGGGCGAGGGGGCATTTATCCCCGTGTCTGAAAACTTCGATCATCTCGTCCAGGAGCTCACCGCGGCGCAGAATGCGCTCTACGGTTACATCCTCACCCTCCTGCCGGATCGGGTCGCGGCCCAGGATGTCCTGCAGGAGGTCAGCCTCACGGCTTGGAAGAAGCGTGCGGAGTTCCGCGAAGGCACGAGCTTCCTCGCCTGGGCCTCCCGGATCGCCTATTATCATGTGCTGACGCATCGGCGGAAAATGAGCCGCGACCGGCTCGTACTCGCCGATGACGTGCTCGATTATCTCGCGGAGCGGCAGGGAGAGCGGGTCGAGGAGAACGACCTCCGCGGGCACGCATTGAAGCGATGTCTCGAGAAACTGCCGGAAACGCAACGTCGGCTCATTGAGCGCCGCTATGAGCCTGATGGCAGTGTGCAAAGGCTCGCGGAGGAGGCGGGAAAGTCGGTCGGGGCGGTGTCACAGGCCCTCTTCCGCGTCCGCCAGGCACTTTTGAGATGTGTTGAGGAAACCCTCGCGAAAGGAGAAACATCATGAATCGATCGGACAACGAACCGCGTGAGTTGCAGGGCCTGCTTGCGAAACTCAGCGACGGCGATCTGACCACCAGCGACGTGGATCGCCTCAACGAACTGCTCCGAGGGGATCCGGAGGCATGTGAAGTCTACCTCAATCATCTGACGCTCGAGGCGGGCCTTTACCGTGAGTTTTGCGCGGGCGCCCCGGGTTCCGCTCTGATCGAGCCTCTCGCTCACGGGATGCCCTCCGGTCGTCGTGTCACGCCGATGTTCCAGGGGTGGCTCCGCTACGCCGCGGTTCTGGTCGCGGGAATGATGGTGGGGTTGCTCGGTGCGACCGTGGCCTGGGCAGGTGTGGCCCCGTGGCTGGACCCCGGGGAGCGATCGGTGAAGAGGGTTTTCGACGAGACCTTCGAAAGCGGGTTCGAGGCAACCTCGCCCGGGCTCCCGCTCGTGGTTGGCGGTTGGACCGGTGACGAGACCGAGGTCAGTGGTCCGGTGGGCGAGGTGGCTCCGCTCCGCGGATCGCGGATGTTGCGTTTCCGGAATGCCAGTTATCCGGGCGAGGGTTCGCAGCGGAGCCGCTGGTGCGACATCTACCGGATGGTGGATCTGGGCGCGGACCCATGGTCCGAAGGTGCCACGGCGCGTCTCGCCGCCAACTTCGCGGCCTTGCCGGGCGGACCCGGAGATCGCTACCTTTGCAGCGTTGAGGTCCTCGGTCTGGATGCGCTGCCGGATCCCGGGGTCATGAAGCAGGGCCTCGCCGCGCTGCGGCAGATCACCAGCGCCTCCGGATCCCGGCGGGTCCCTCTCCGTGGGGACGGCCGCTGGCAGGAAGTGTCGACGGGGATCCCCATTCCGCCAGGCACGCGCTACTTCGTGCTGCACCTCGCGGTGGAAAAAGACGATCTAAACTTTGCCGGAGGCATCGTTGAATTTCCCGCCCATTTCCTTGACGAGGTCACCCTGGAGGTGGTGAGCCCCCGTTGAACCCTTATCCCAACCCCGAAGAATCCCATGAAAACCCCCAGGATCGCCCCAACCAACCCTGATTGGAATCGCCGCCAGTTTCTCCGCAGCGGATCGGCGGTGCTTGCACTGCCCTTCCTCGAAGCCCTCGCGCCGCGGGTGGCTCGCGGAACCGCGGCCGCGCCTCCGAAACGCATGGTTTGCATCATGACGAACACGGGGATGATCGCGGAAAACTTCTTCCCGAAGGAGACCGGCAAAGACTACATGCCCTCGCGCTACCTCTCGCACCTCGAATCGATCCGGGGGCGCTACTCGGTGATGCAGGGGCTCTCGCATCCGGACAATTCCGGCGGGCATGTGGTGGAGAAGAGCTTCCTCACTGGCGCTCGGTTCCCTGCGTCGGCAGTTTTCAAGAACAGCATCTCCATTGATCAGCTCGCGGCGGAATCGCTCGGCCATCACACGCGCTTTCCGTTCCTCGCGCTCGGCGTGAACGGCCAGCACGACGGACTGCTCTCGGTCTCGCGCGATGGCGTTTTCATTCCGCCGGAGCTGAGCCCGGCGAAGGTGTATCAGCGGCTCTTCACACCGGACACGGCGGAGGAAAGCGAGCGGCGCATGCGCGAGATCGGCCAGCGCGTGAGCACGCTCGACTTTGTGAATGAGAAAGCGAAGCGCCTCTCGCGCAGCCTCGGTGCGGAGGATCGGGCGCGGCTTGATCAGTATCTCACCTCGGTGCGCGAGCTGGAGCGGCGGCTGGAGCAGGCGCGGGTGTGGCAGCAGCGGGAAAAGCCGCGCGTCTCGATGCCGCAGCCGCAGGACATCCTCGACACCACGCAGGACGTGGATCGTGCGCGGCTCATGTATGACATGACGCTGCTTGCGCTGCAGAGCGACAGCACGCGCATCATCACGCTGTATCTCAATCCGCTCGAAGTCACCGTGAAGGTGCCCGGCGTCAGCGACCGCACGCACACGCTCACGCATCACGGCAACGAGCCGGAGAAGCTCGCGCAACTCGCGAACGTCGAAGAGGCGGGAATGAAAAATCTCGGACGTTTCCTCGCAACGCTCGCGGGCGTGAACGAAGGCGACCGCAGTCTGCTCGATGACACGGCGGTGCTCTTCGGCTCGAACATGTCGAACGGCAACAACCACTCGAACGTGAACCTCCCGGTCCTGCTCGCCGGCGGCCGCTTTAAGCACGGGCAGCACTTGCAGTTCGACCTGAAGAACAACACGCCGCTGTGCAATCTCTTCGTCTCCATGCTTCAGCACATGGGCTTGGAGCGCGATGCCTTCTCATCGAGCACAGGAACTCTCAAGGGACTGGAAATGGCATGAGACGCGGTGCCTTTTCCCTTCTCCTCGCACCGCTTTTCTTCTCGCTACCGGCCACTCTCACTGCGGCGGACGCGGAGCTGCGCGGGTATCTCGAAACGCATTGTTTCGACTGCCACGATTCCACGACGAAGAAAGGCGGGCTCGATCTCGAAGCACTGCCGATGCAATTCGATGCGCACGCGCCGTTCGAGAAATGGGCACTCGTTCATGACCGCATCGCCGCCGGTGAGATGCCGCCGAAGTCACGCAAGGAACGGCCTTCTGAAAAGGAAAACGCGGACGCGCTGAAGCAGCTCGATGAGCGTCTGCACGACGCTGATGCCGCCCGCATCGCGAAGACGGGACGGGCGTTGTTTCGCCGTCTCACCACGCAGGAGTTTGAGAATGCGCTGCGCGATCTGCTGCATCTGCCAGGCCTGCGCATCAAGGAGCTGCTGCCTGAGGACGAGCGTCGCCACGGCTACAACAAGATCGGCCAGGCACTCGATCTCTCGAACGTGCATCTCAGCCAGTTCATGGACGCCGCCGAGGTGGCGCTCACGGCAGCCATCGCCACGCGCAGCACGCCGCCGCCCGTGCGTCGCGTGCGGTTCGGTGCGGGTGCGAACTCGGAGGCGATGCACTGGATGTCGCACGGCAGCGCCGTGCCGCTGAAGGACAAGCAATACGATCCCGTGGTGCCGCTGCCGGGGCCGGACGACGATCTGAACTCCAACCAGGAACTCAAAAAGGCCCGCTACGCCACCTTTGGCAAAGTGCTGCCCGATTACCCGCATGCCGCCGGATTCTTCACTGGCGCGGTGCATCGCCCGATGATTTTTTCGCTGCAATACGCGCCCATCTACGCGGGCGAGTATCGCATCCGCACTTCCGCGTGGGGCTTCTGGTGGGATCGCGGCAAAGTGGAGCCGCCGCATCGCAACGAATCCTTCGCGCTCACCGCGTGGTTGCCCTCGGATGGTCCGCGCTACCATCACTCGCCGACACGCTGGCTCGGTCTCTTCGATGCGTCATCGCTCGAAAGCCGCCTCCACGAGTATCGCGGCTGGTTCGATGTGAATGAAGAACTGGTCTTCGACATCGGCACGCTGAACGGCCACGAGAAAACCACCGGTCGCTTCCCCGGCGATGCGAAGGGGGCCTGCGGCGTCTATACCGGCCCCGGCATTGCTCTCGACTGGGTGGAGATCGAAGGCCCGCTGTTCGATCAATGGCCGCCGCGCAGTCACACCGCGATTTTCGGCGCTCTGCCGATCCGTCCGCTCGCGAAAGACAGCGGTGTCATCGCGCCGAAGCGCGAGCCCGTGCGGCAGCGCTCGCGTTCCGGCCAGGTCCGACCGAGCAACGCCTCGATCTCCAAAGAGGAGAAAGAAGCGCCGCCGGAGACGGTCTTCAGCGAGCATCCGCAAGAAGATGCCACGCGCCTGCTCGCGCAGTTCCTGCCGCGTGCGTTGCGTCGTCCCGTGCTTGCGGATGAAGTGCAGGGCTATGTGGCAATCGTGATGCGAGAGATGCAGGCTCTTGCGTGCTTCGAGGATGCGATGAAGGAGGCGTGCAAGGCAGCGCTCTGCTCCACAGACTTCCTCTTCATCGGCGACACCGCTCTGGCCGAGGACCAAGCGCCACGCATCCGCCTCAGTGAACGCGCCCTCGCCGAGCGGCTCGCCTTTTGGCTCTGGAACAGTTTGCCCGACGATGAACTCCTCGCGCTCGCCAACGAAGGCCGCCTGCACCTTCCCGAGAACCTCAAAAAACAAACCGACCGCCTGCTCGCCGACCCGCGCTCGGACCGCTTCATCGCCGATTTCACGGATCAATGGCTCGACCTGCGGAAGATCGACGCCACGCAGCCAGACGCGAGGCTTTATCCAGAAGCCCGCTCGCATCTGAAGCAGACCATGATCGCAGAGACGCGCGCCTTCTTGCGCGAGCTGATCACGAAGGACCTCAGCGTCACCCATCTGGTGAAGTCCGACTTCGCGATGCTCAATCAAAGCCTCGCCAACCACTACGGCCTCGCGGGTGTCAGCGGCTGCGACCTGCGCCGCGTCCCATTGCCGACGGAGAGCCCTCGCGGTGCTTTTCTCACGCAGGCCGCGGTCCTGAAAGTCACCGCCAACGGCACCAGCACCTCGCCCGTCACACGCGGCGTGTGGATTAACGAACGCATCCTCGGCAACCACATCCCGACACCGCCCGCCGGTGTGCCCGCCATCGATCCCGACACGCGTGGAGCCACCACGATCCGCGAGCAGTTGGACAAGCATCGCTCCGACGCACGCTGCGCCGGTTGCCATGCCAAGATCGATCCGCCCGGTTTCGCGCTGGAGAGCTTCGATGTCATTGGCGGCTTCCGCGACCGCTACCGCTCGCTGAGTGCGGGCAACACGCTTATCAACTTTCACTTCGACTCCGGCTTCGATCCACGCGTCCGCCTCAATCAACCCGTGGACCCATCAGGCCAGCTCCCGAGTGGCGAGCCTTTCAAGTCGCTCGCCGATTTCCAAGCCCTCGTTCTGCGCAACCCCGATGCTCTCGCCACAAACATGGCGCGTCAGCTCCTCATGTATGCCACCGGCTCCGAGCCCCACTACTCCGACCGCCGCGAAATCACCCGCATCCTCGCGCAGACAAAGTCAAGCAACCACGGCATCCGCTCTCTCATCGACGCCATCGTGCAGAGCGAGCTGTTCCTCACCAAATAAGACCGCGCCCACCATGAAACGCACACTCACCTTCCTCACCACGCTCGTCCTCGCCGCATTCGCGCAGGCTTCGGACATCGCCCGTCACCACCCCATGAAAGCTCTTGTCCCTCTACTCATCTTCGCCGCGACTTTCCTCCGCGCTGCCGAGCCTACCGCCAGCCCGGTGCCATTTTCGGTCGGATGCCAGGCTTACACTTTCAATCGCTTCACGGTGTATGAGGCCATCGAGAAGACAGCGGAAGCGGGCGGGACGGTGATCGAGTTCATCTCCGGCCAGAAGCTCACCAAGACGGAGCCGGGGAAACTCAGTCCCGACATGAGCGGCGAGCAGCTCGCGGCGTTGCAGGCGCATTTGAAGAAACATGGCGTCGCACCAGCCAGCCTCTTCATCGGCATCCCGAATGACGAAGCGGGGGCGCGGAAGGTTTTCGAGTTTGGGAAGCGGCTCGGGGTGAAGTCGTTCAGCATGGGGCTCATTCCCGACCAGCTCGATCTGCTGGAGAAGATGGTGAAGGAGTTCGACATCCGTGTGGGCTTCCACAACCACGGCAAGACGCCGCTCAATCGCTCTTGGGACCCGGCCTATGTGCTAGAGGTGGTGAAGAACCGCGATGCGCGCCTCGGTCTCTGCGCGGACACGGGGCACTGGGCCACCTCGGGCCTGAACGGTCTCGATGCGATCAAGCTGGTCGAGGGACGCATCATCAATCTGCATCTCAAGGACCGCGCGGTCGTCGCTCAGGCGTCCACCGATCTCATCCTCGGCACAGGCGTGACGAACATCGCCGGAATCGTCGCCGAACTGCGGCGGCAGAAATTCGCGGGCTCCATCTTCGTGGAATACGAGACGAACTGGCTGAACAGCGTGCCGGATGTGAAGCAGTGCATCGAGTTCATCCATCATCCGGTGGCGAAATCGGCGAGCGCTGCACCTTCATCGTCGCCCGATGCGCCGCAGGCTCCCGAGTTCCATCTCGACGTGCCGGGCTTGAAAGCGGTGGTCATTGAGAGCGACGAGCGCGAGTCCTTCCTCGGCCTGCAACTCGACAGCGCGGGCCGGCTCTTTGCGGGCTGTCGCGAGGCGCTCTTCGTCTATGAACCGGCGGAGGGCGGACTGTATGCGCCGCGCCAGTTGCTCTTCCGTTTCCCGAAGGACGCGTGGGTCTATGACATCGCCATTCGCGGCGACGATCTCTACGTCTCCACGCACACCGCGATCTATCTGCTGCCTGGCGCGGTGAAAAAGCGCACGGGCATCGAGGCGCGGCGTCTCGTGTGGGGCCTGCCGATGATGAAGGGCTTCGACATGCACCAGGGCATCCACGGTCTCGTCATCGGGCCGGAAGGCGATCTCTATTTCGCCAACGGCGACGAGATCATCGGCTACGGCGACAAGGAGCGCATGGATCACTGGTCGCACTGGACCTATCACCACGGCACGAAAGGCAGCGCGATGACAGGTTGCGGCGGTGTGTTCCGCTTCAGCCCGGATGGGGAAAAATTCAGCGTCGTCGCGGCAGGCACGCGCAACAGTTGCGGCATCGCTTTCGATCACGAGTGGAACCTCTTCACGAGCGACAACGATCACGAAGGCCGTCCCGCCGACTACGTGCCTGGCCGCGTGCTGCACGTCACGCCGGGCGCTTACTTTTCCTGGCCGCGCGGCTGGATGCCGGAGAAGACGCCGTGGCGCGCGGACCTGCTCGACTCGCTGCATCCCGACGTGGGCCGCTACGTGCCGACCGGCATGGCGTATTACGACGAGTCGTTCCTGCCCGCCGCGTGCCGCCACGGACTCTACATCGCCGAGTGGGGTCGCGCGAAGCTGCTGCGCTATCCGTTGCGCCCACGCGGCGCATCGTTCCAGGCCGAGCAGGCAGACTTCTTCAGCGAAGCGGAAACCACCGCGCGTCCGGTCGGTGTCGCCGTCGGACGCGGCGGACGCATCTTCACCAGCGTATGCCACATGAAGGGCAACGAAGCCTCGCCGATGTATCGCAGCGAGATCGTGATGATCACGCGCGCCGATGACGCGGCGAATGCGCCCTTCGAGGCTTATGAAGAAACGACCGCGAGCACCGAGAAGCTCTTCGCCGAACTCGCGAGCGACTCGTGGCATCGCCGCTACCGCGCGCACATCGAGCTGATGCGGCGCGGCACAAGCATCGCCGATGAAGCTGCGCAGCGCTTTGCCAAAGCGCCCGAAGCGAGTGCTTCGACGACGCATCTGCTCTGGCTCGTCGCAGCTTCAGGCAAGCTCGACCTCATCGCGCCGCTGGCTTCATCCGCGCAACCATTGGCGCGTCTGCAAGCGCTGCGTGCGTTGGCAAACTTCGCGCCTTCGCCGGACCGCGCCACGTTTGAAAAGGCGCTCGACGACGCGAATCCACAGGTCATCCACGCCGCGCTCGTCGCCTTGCGCGAGCGCTTCACGGAACTCGATGCGCAAACCCGCGTCATCACGCTGGCACAAAGCGCGGACCGCCTGCTGCGACAAGCTGCGGTGCAACTTCTCGCTCGTCGCCTGCCATTGCCCGCGATTCAGAAACTCTGCGAATCCACCGCGCCCGCCGAGCGTCTCGCGGGCATCCTCATCGCAGGCGAACGCCTCACCGTGCCGCCCTTCAGCGGAGCGCTGCCGGAAAGTTGGCCGCAAAGTCCGATGCTCAGCAAGGTCGCCTATGTGAACGAAACGGTGGAGCTGCACACGGGCAATTTCACCATGGCCGATGTGTGGGCCGCCGCGGCGAAGTTGCCGGAAGAGCAGAGCCTCTTTGCGCTGCTCGAGCGCCGACTCGACGATCCCGTGCCCGACCACGCGAAGCAGGCCGCCTTTTTCTTGCGCTTGCTCAAAGACCCGCGCACCGATGCCCGCGCCGCCGCGATCCTCGGCATCAAGGACGCGAAGCTCGCGCAAGCCACGCCCATCCAAGGCGCGACCAGCACCGGCATCACCGAGTTGCCCGCTGCGTTCGCGAGCGTCGATTGGACGAAGGAAGTCACGCGCGGCGACGCAGCACGCGGCGCGAAACTTTTCACCGAGCGCGGCTGCGCCGTCTGCCACGCCGCCAAGGCAGGCGACAACGGCAGTGGCGGCCCCTCGCTCATCGGCGCAGGCACGCGCTTCACCGTGCCCTACCTTGTCGAGTCTGTCATCACGCCGAACAAAACCGTCTCGCCCATCTTCAAGTGGACCATGGTCACGAAGACCGACGGCAGCGCCATTGCCGGACTCATCACCAGCGAAACCGCGAACGAACTCGAACTCCTCCTCCCCGCCGGCATTCGCCAGAGCCTCCGCATCAAAGACATCGCCAAGCGTGAACTCCAAGACCGCTCGCCCATGCCCGAAGGCCTCATCCAAACACCCGACGACCTCCGCGACCTGCTCTCCTTCCTCACGGGCCTGAAGGACAAGTGAACCCGCGTTTCGTGCCACTCCAACTACTCATGCGCCATGCGCATCCCGCTGCTCATTCTCCTCGCGACCTCGACGCTTAGCGCCGCTGAGACGGACTTCCTCAGCTATCTGGAGACGCATTGTTTCGACTGCCACGACTCCGCGACGAAGAAGGGCGGGCTGGATCTCGAAGAGTTACCGATGCAGTTCGATGCGCGCGCGCCTTTCGAGAAATGGGCGCTCGTGCATGACCGCATCGCAGCGGGTGAGATGCCGCCGAAGTCACGCAAAGTCCGGCCTTCTGAAAAGGAAAACGCCCACGCGCTGAAGCTGCTCGATGATAAGCTTCACGACGCCGATGCCACACGCATCGCGAAGACGGGACGGGCGTTGTTTCGCCGTCTCAACGCGCAGGAATATGAGAACGCCTTGCGCGACCTGCTGCATCTTCCTGGACTGCGCATCAAGCATCTGCTGCCCGAGGACGAGCGTCGCCACGGCTACAACAAGATCGGCCAGGCGCTTGATCTCTCGAACGTGCATCTGAATCAGTTCATGGATGCGGCGGACCTCGCGCTCACCGCAGCCATCGCCACGCGCAGCACGCCACCGCCCCTCTTGCGCCGACGCTTCGGCGGCACCAGCGGCTCGGAGAACTGGAACTGGATCGCTCGCGGTGATGCGGTGCTGCTGAAGGACAAGCAGTTCGATCCCTTGCTGCCGCTGCCCGCACCGGATCAGGATCTCTGGGGCGCGAAAGGCTCGGCGGAGGTGAAGCGGCGCCGCGAGGCGCTCGGCACGAAGCTCCGCGATTACGACGGAGCGATGGGCTTTTTCACCGGCCCCATCGAGCGCACCTTCAGCCAGACCATGCAGTTCTCGCCGGTTTACGCCGGGACATATCGCGTCCGCACCTCCGCATGGGGCTTCTGGTGGGATCGCGGCAAGGTGGAGCCGCCGCATCGCAACGAGTCCTTCATGCTCTCGGTGTGGCTGCCGTCCGATGGACCGCGCTTCGTGCATTCGCCGTCGCGTCGGTTGGGCATGTTCGATGTGCCCTCGCTGGAGAGCCGCGTGCATGAATTCACCGGCTGGTTCGATGTGAACGAGGAGCTGCTCTTCGAGATGGGCAC
>NEUO01000155.1 GCA_002304315.1 Verrucomicrobiia bacterium Tous-C4TDCM | reverse complement strand
ATAATCGAAAGCGCGTCGAGCCTCGGCTGTGATTGATCCAAAACGAACACCGTGGTCGGCGACTTCCTTCTCGTGGCCGGCGGCGAAGTCGAGCGCCTTTTGCTCGGTCGAGAACATCCGGCGCTTCCTGCGGGTCACCCCGTTTTCGTCAACGGGGTAGCTAACCCGCCAAGGTGCCTTTGGGTGGCTGGTGATGACGACCTTGCAGTGGGTGAATTGCGCTTGCTTGAGCTTCTTGGCCATGCGCGGGACTATGCGCCAAGGTGCGGGAAAGCGCAAGTCGATTGATTACCGAATGATTACCCTAACGCTAGAATAAGGCTTTTGGCTCGCTGTAGAGGCTCTTTAGTCCGCTTGGACGGTTGGGGATTTCGAGCGGACTGAAGTCCGCGGTCCAGTACACCACCACTTAGATCTCGCCTTTCGCGGTGAGGAAATCGATGAGCGCCTCCCGCGCTGCAACCTTGGTCTCGGTGCGCTTGCTGGCCGGGCGGTTGACGATTTCATGGAGCAGGGACAAGGAGCGACCGCCGGACTGGGCATCGTAGGTATTGAAGCCGATCCGGTAGCGCTTCGCCAGATCGACCGGCTGGCCCTTGTGAAGGAAACTCTTCACCTCGCCCGATTCGAAGCGCTTGAGCTGGAATGGCCAAAGGGTGTGGTTGCCCTTGTCCTCGGTGACCACGGCGATCAGTTCTTCTGCAGTGAGGTCAGCGGTGATCAGCCCGTTCTCGTAAGGTAGCAGCTTCCAGCAATCCGCCACGGTCAGGTCGCCGGCCGGGATATCGTCTTTGCTAAAGGTCCCGTGGAAGACGCCATCGACAGGAGTGCCCGCCTCGCCGAGGGCCGCGGCGAAGGCCTCGCAGAAGAGCATCGATACCGCACTCTGACGACCGCCGCCTTCGACCGCTTGCTTCGCGGTGCAGACCTTGCGCTTCATTTCCGCCGAAGCTTTCTCGAGCTCCGGCCGGGCGAAGTCCATCACCTCGGGATCGAGCTCAAAGCGGCCGTCCATCAGCACGGTGAAGGCCCGCCGCTCTAACAACTTTCGGCTGTCGCGGTCGAAGGTGAGGTCGATCCGCCCGCAGTGGATGCCGTGGTAACTTGCCTGGCTGCACAGCACCGGGCCGTTCATCCAAGACGGCTGGTCCTGGTGGCTGTGGCCGGCGAGGTAAACGTCGATACCTTCCACCGCTTGCAAAAGTTCGCGCACCGGGTTGGCGAAATCGTCCTGGAAGCGCCAGCCCATGTGGCCGAGCACCACGATCGCGTCCGGCTTCTGCGCCGCAACTTCGGTCATGCTGGTGCGCAGCGATTCGATGGGATCGAAAGCCGCAATTCCGCCGAGCGTCGCCGGCGTGAGCCAGTTTGGCAGACCGGGTGTGATCAGGCCGACCAGTCCGATGCGGAAGCCGCCGACCTCGCGGATCATCCAGGGCCGAACCTTTTCCCAGACGCCACCTGCTTCGGCGAGGGGCTTTCCATCGACCTTGAGGTTGCCGGTGAGCACCCCGGATTTCGAAACCGCCAGCGCAGCTTCCAAGGTCTCGCGACCCCAGTCGAAGTCGTGATTACCGAGAACCCAAGCGTCGTAGCCGAGCCGGTTGAAGAGCTCGATCATGATCTTGCCGCCGGTCTGCAAGCTTTCGGGCGTGCCTTGGTAAACATCGCCGATGTCGACCAGCAGCGAGTCGGGGAATTCCTTCTTCCAACGGCGGATCTGCGTCGCGCAGCGGGCCAAGCCACCGAGGTCGCCGAGGCCGTCGTAGTTCTCCGTCGGCACGATGTGGCCGTGGAGGTCGGTGGTGTGAAAGATCGAGATCGTCTTGCCGCGGCGGATGGCGGCGGCATCGGCGAAAACGGAAGCGCCGAGAAAGGCCCCGCCGGCCGCGAGGAAGGAGCGGCGCGACATGGCGGAGAAGCAGTGGTCTTTCATCGGCAGGGAAGGTCCACGAAATCGCCGCGGGATCAATGGCGGAATCCGGCCCGCTGACCGGAGAGCCGTTTCATTCCGGATCGGGATCCGGCAGCTTCCTCAGCATCTCCAGGTAAGCGTTCTTCGGTAGCGGCCTCACCTCCCTCTCCGGTTCCGCGAGCATGCCCTCCAGACGGATCGAACTCCCGCGGCTGAGTTCTTCGATCAGATCCGCTTCGGGCAGGTTCTTCCAATAGCGCTTCGGCATTTCCGCCTGCATCGCCTTCAGCTTCAGCCGCGCGGGATTGAAAATGCTGCGATAGTAGGTCCGCCAGATGCCTTCCATCACGTCGGGATCGCCGCAAGGATCGCGCGGCACGCCGGGGCTGAGCTTGAACTCTTCCGCGATCCAGTGCGCGCAGCCCTTCGGCGTGAAGATCGACCAATCCATGTTCGCGAAGCGCTTGCGGAAGAACGGCGCGCCGGCCCCGACGATGAAATGATCCGGCTCGAACCACGCGACGAAGCGCTCGCGGCCTTCCTCCGTTTCCCCCGTTTTCCGGAAGCGGACGAAAGCGTGCATCTTGTGGATTTCGCGGCGGACGTTCTTCTCCATCATCCGGGCCTTCGCGACATCGGGGTCGCTGGCGATCTGCATGAGCGGGCGTTCCCCTCCCCGGGTGACACGCCACAGCAGCCGGTAGAGCAAGGACCAGCGCCGCGGATCGCCGTGGCAGGCGACATTGCGGGCGAGGTCGACGAAGGCGGGCGGCACCGCGAGCTTCCCCGTCGCGGCTTCGGCTTGGAAGACGGCTTCCTCGAACAGACTGCTGCCGCCCGCCGGTTCCCACAGGACTTCGCCGGGCGGCACGCCTTCCGCGAGCAGGCCCCGGGCGGCATCGCGCCAGGTGTCGAAGCTCTCGCCCGGATCAACGCGGCGCATGGCCGAAGAGTTCGAGTTGGACGGGCTTCGGTGCCAGCCGGGCGAGCAGCGAATCGCTATCCAACAGCTCCCGCGCCGGGTGATGATCGGCCGTGATCAGGAAGGGCCGCACTTTCGGCAACGAGATGCGGAGTTGCGCGAGATCTTGCAAACGGATCCGGGTGTGGCGGCGGATCGTGATCAAACGGTCCACATTCTTCACGCCGAGACCCGGCACGCGGAGGAGCAGCCCGCGCGAAGCCTTTTGCACATCGAGAGGAAAGTCCTGCCGGTTGCGCAGGGCCCAGGCGAGCTTTGGATCGATATGAAGGTCGAGGTTCGGCTGCTCGGGCGTGAGAATTTCCGAAGTACGGAATCCGTAGTGCCTCATCAGCCAGTCGGCCTGATAGAGCCGGTGCTCCCGCATCAAGGGCGGCGCGGACAGCGGTAACACGGACGATGGCTCGGGGATCGGACTGAAAGCGGAGTAATAGACCCGGCGCAGCTTGTAGCCGGTGTAGAGCTCGTCGGAGCGCGCGAGAAAATCCGCATCGGTCGAGGCATCGGCCCCGACGATCACTTGCGTGCTCTGCCCGGTGGCGTGGCGCAGCTTGCGGTCGCCGTTTTTCCGCCGGTCCGCCGCGTCGTCGAGCTTCACCCGGATCCGGCCCATCGCCTGTTTCGTGCGGCCGAGGTTCTTTTCGGGCGCGAGGCGGTCGAGGCTCTGCTGGCTCGGCAGTTCCAGATTGATGCTGATCCGGTCGGCGTAGCGGGCGGCCTGCTCGATGAGTTCCGGCGAGGCCTCCGGGATCGTCTTGAGGTGAATGTAGCCGCGGAAATCGTGGACTTCCCGCAAGGTGCGCGCGACTTGTACCACCTGCTCCATCGTGTGGTCCGCGCTGCGGATGATGCCGGAGCTGAGGAAGAGCCCCTCGATGTAGTTCCGCTTGTAGAAATCGAGCGTCAACGTGATCGCCTCCTCCGGCGTGAAGGCCGCGCGGCGGACATTGCTCGAGCGGCGGTTGATGCAGTAGTGGCAGTCGTAGAGACAGCGGTTGGTCAGCAGGATCTTCAGCAGCGAGATGCAGCGGCCGTCCGGCGCGTAGCTGTGGCAGATCCCCGCTCCGCCGGCCGAGCCGACGCCCTTGCCGTCCCGCGAGTCGCGGCGGTTGGCGCCGGAGCTCGCGCAGGAGGCATCGTATTTCGCGGCGTCGGCGAGGATGGCGAGCTTTTGATCGAGGTCCATGCTGTTCGCGTGGACAATAGTTCAAATGCTCGCCCGCGCGAGGAAAAATCCGGAGCGTTCCCAGCAGCGGCCGCAGGCTGCCAAGGTAGGGTCGGACGCCCTCGTCCGACCGGAGCGGTACCCGGCAGCGGTTACTTCAAACGTCTCTCAGCCGACCCTCACGCCCCTCTTCCCCGACATGCGCGGCCTCCCGCACCACATCGACCCGATGGCCGCCGCGGTCCGAGTGGTCTTCCAGATGGCAAGGCACGCCCTTGCGGCGGAGTTCCAGGATCTCCTTGGCCGCCAGTTCATGGGTGGCCAGCACATCGCCCGGCGGGATCACGGTGGTCGTTTTCATGGCATAGCCGTAAGCCCGGCGGCGGGGACCCGTTCACTCCTCTTCGGCTTCGGCAGCCAATTCGCGACGCCGGGCAGCGCAGGATTCGCTGCGGCAGATCGCATAAATGCCAGCGGCCAGCGCGCCGATCAGGATCGTCCCGCCGATCACGCCGAGCGCTTGGCGCGGCGGGCTGGCGCGGAACGATCGTAACCGGGAAGCCGCGTAGGAACCCCCGGCGGCAAGCTGGTGGCGGGCACTTTCGGCCAGTTCCCGCGCGCTCTGCGGCAGGGTTTGAAAAGTCGTGTGGCGGGCCAGATTTCCCACATCCTGACGGAGGTGGGCGATGTCCTCGCGGACGCGGGAGAGGAGCCCGATGGTGCGGCTGTCTTGAAGTGGGGAGTCGTTCATGGGAGTCGATTTCGCGATTCAAGACAATGGAACCCCGACCTGCTCCGGGCGCAAGCGTTTCATTGCGGGATCCCTCTACTCCTCGACCGCGACCGGCGTGCCGATCTTCACCTTGCCGTAAATGATCGGCATCACGGCGCTGGGGCCGCGGATGCAGGCGTGGGAAGCGGCACGGCGGGAGCGCGGGAGCGGTCCGATGTGGTGGCCGACCCCGTCCCAAGTCAGGCGCATCCAGTAGCGCATCGGCGCGCCGACGAACTTGCCACCTTCCGGCACTTCCTTCGGCGTTTCACCTTCGACCTGGTTCCCTTCGGGATCGAGCACCCGACCGTAGGCGTTGGAGGACTTCTCGACGATCTTTTCGAGGATCTTGTAGTTGCCCGGAGGCGTCGGCCGGGACGGCACACCGCTGGAGATGGGGTAGTCGATGACCACTTCGTCGCCCTTCATCAGGAAGCCGCGCTGCATGGGCAGGGAGATGACGATCCGCGAGTTGCCGGCATCGGTTTGCGGCAAGAGCTGGTCGTTCTTCCATGTCTTCATCGTCTTGGGGTAGTCGGCCTCCGCCTTGAAGTGGTCGTAGGTGCCCGGCGGGAACGGGTTGACCGGTTTGCCTTGGGAGTCGATGGGCTTGCCATCGGGGCCGAGGGCGACCTTGTTCGCGCAGCTCGCGAGGACGAGGGCGAGTATGCTGGCAAGGAGGGTCAGAAAGGACTTCGAAGGATTCATGGAACTGGCTGGGGCGCGGTTCTATAGCGCGACTCTTCCAATCCGGCAACCCCGTAAGCGCTAGGGGGGATCCAGCGAGTCCGCCCGCTGGAGCAGAGCCTTGGCCGCCTCTTCGTTCCGCTTCTCCTGCTGCCAGATACCGGCCAGGCGACGCAGGGCGGCGGCGGATTCTTTCTTCTGCTCCGCCGGGTAGCCACGGATCGCGAGGCGCAAGCGCTCCTCCGCGGCCGGAGTCTGGCCGGCTTCCAACAGTGCTTCGGCGAACTCCCGGAGAAAGACCGGATCGCCGGCCGGCCCATCCTTCCCGGACATCGCCTCGGCCTCACGGAACAGCCGGGAAGCCGCGGCGCGCGATTCCGGATCACGGCGGGTGGCGACGGCCAGCTTCACGGCCAGCGCGGCGGCGGAGGGGTTGAAATAGAGCGCTTTTTCAAGCAGCAGGCGGGCATCGCGCGGTAGATCGGCGGCCAGGAATTCATCGGCCAGCGCGACGAATTCCCCGGGATCGCCGCCGCGGATCTTCAGCGCCTCCGCGGCGTGCGGCCGGGCCTCGGCGGCTCGCTCCTGCTTGCGGTAAAGCTTGGCCAGCGACTGGTGCGCGAGTGCTTGACGGGGGTCGATCACCAGCACGTCGAGCAGGACCTTTTCCCCCTCCTCCGTCTTCTCCGCGGCCAGCAGCAGGATCCCCTGGCGGATTCGCAGCGAGAGCGACGAAGGATCCGCGGCGGTGTGCGCGGCGAGGACTTCGATCGCTTCCGGCAGCCGGCCCGAGGTGCGGAAATGCTCGCTCGCCGCGCGGGCCAGCACCGGATCGGCGGGCTGCTCGCGGCAGGCGTTGAGATAAAGGGCATCCACCCGCTCCCGCGCCGCCGGATCGTCTTTCGGAAACAAGGTGCGCGCCATTTCCACCGCCGCGAGGGCCTGCGAATGCCCGGGCGCGGCGGAGGCCACCGACTCGAACATCGCCAGCGAGCGATCCCGCTGCTCCAGCGATTCATAGATGCGGAAAAGCCGCTTTTGCACGCCCAGTTCCCCCGGGAATCGCTCCAGCGCCTTCTCCAAAGTCTCCCGCGCCATCTGCCCGGCGAAGTCATCATCAGGCGATGACTCCCGCAGGAAATCCGCATAGGCCACCTGCGCGTCCAGCCGCTCCGGCTGTGCCGTGGCGAACTCACGGTAGAGCGTCGATGCCCCGGCGAGGTCGCCCGCCGCTTGGCGCTTCCCGGCGACGCGGACCATCAGCGGGAATGCCGTGGGATCCGCCGCGCGGGCCTTCGCGATCGATGCCGCCTCGGCCACGGTGTCCCCGCGCAGCCCGGCCAGGATGCCCAGCGCGAAATCGAGCCGCGGCGAGGCACCGGCCGACAGCGAAGCGGCGAGGTAAAGGAACGCGGCGGGTTTCATGCGATGGGGGAATCCAAGCCGCTTTCCGCCGCGGGGTCAAACCGGCGATCAGAACTTCCAATCGTGACCGTCCAGCTCGCAAACGCAGGCGACCAGCAGATCGATCGACGCCTGGAGGTCCTTCTTGTGGACCGTCTCGATGGTCTGGTGGATGTGCCGCGTCGGCACCGACACCGCGCCGGCGATCGATCCGCCCGGCACCATCCGCTGCAAGCTCGCGGTGTCGGTCCCGCCGGCCGCGAGGATTTCCGGCTGCCACTTGATCTTGTGCTTGTCGGCGACCTTTTTCATGAAGGCCACCATGCGGTAATCGCAGATCACCGAGCTATCCATGATCTTGATCCCGGCCCCCTCGCCGAGCGAGGTGCAGCGCTCCTGCGGGGTCGAGCCGGGGACGTCGTAGGCGATCGTGGTGTCGAGCCCGAAGCCGAAGTCCGGCTTGATATCGAGCGCGGAAACGTTCGCGCCACGCAGTCCGACTTCCTCCTGCACGGTGAAGACGGCGTAGAAATCGTAAGCCGGCTTCTTGCGCGATTTCTTCAGCGCCTTGAGCGCCTCGATCAGCAGGAAGACGCAGACCCGGTTGTCGAGCGACTTCACGTTGACGCATTCGCCCAGCTCCAACAGGGGGCTCCAGCGGGTGACCGGATTGCCGACTTCGACATACTTCGCGACCTCCTTTTTCGGCAGGCCGGTGTCGATGAAGTAGTCGGTGATCTTTGCCGGCTTGGTCCGCTCTTCCGGCTGCATGATGTGGGTCGGCTTGGAGCCCATCACGCCGAGCAGGTCCTTCTTGCCGTGGACGATGACCCGCTGCGAGGTCAGCGTCTTCGGGTCGAAGCCGCCGAGCGGATTGAAGCGGATGAAACCCTTGTCGTCGACGTGGGTGACGATGAAGCCGATCTCGTCCATGTGGGCGGCGGCCATCGAGCGCTTGGCGGATGACTTGCCCTTCTTGAAGGCGATCACGTTGCCCATGTTGTCGACCCGGACCTCGTCGGCCAAGCCCTCGAGTTCCACCAGCACCAGTTCGCGGATGAGCTTTTCAAATCCCGGCGCGCCGGGGGCTTCACAAACACGGGAGAGAAGGGCGACGTCGATGGCCATGGGCGGCACGCTAGGAGGTCGCCCCCGGCAGTGGAAATCAGAAATCCGTGCGATCAGCGGGTTTTTTCGCCGTCCTCCGTGGCGGCCAGATCCGGAAACGCGCCGGTCAAATCGAAAGGGTCGCCGCTTTCCTTCTGAATCTCCAGCAATCGCTGGAACAACGGCACGGCCAGCGCCTTGCCCGCGGGAGTTACGGCGAGGTCGTGCATTTCGGCGGGATCCGCCCGGAGATCGAAGACCCGGGCAACCTTGGCCTTCGGATAGAGGATCAGCTTCTTGCCATCCTTTTCGATCATCCGCTGGAGATCCATGTAGGCCCCGATCGCCGCGTCGCGGGGCTTGCCCTTTCCTTCCCAATGCGGGCGGAGATCCTGGAAATCGATGTCGTCCCCGACTTCCGCGCCAGCCAGCTTGAGCGCGGTCGGCATCGCGTCCTGGAGATAGACCGGCGCGTCGATTTTCTTGCCCGCCGGCACCCCGGGACCTGCCACGAGGAAAGGCACCCGGACGCTGGCATCGTAGAGGTTCTGCTTCCCCAGCAGGCCGTGCTCGCCGCATGACAATCCGTGGTCCGCGGTGAAGAAGATGTAGGTGTTCGCGCCGTCCTCGTGCTTTTCCAGTGCGTCGAGGATCTTTCCGATCTGCGCGTCGAGATGGGAGATGATGGCGTAGTATTCGCGGCGGTGGGTTTGTACGGCAAACGTCGTACGAGGGAACGGCGCGAGGTTCTCGTCGCGCAGCCCTTTCGCCGCTCCCATCGCCTCGCGGTGCGGATAGAGCGCGAGGAAATTCTCCGGCACCTTCACCCGCGACAGCGGATAGCGGTCGAGGAATTCCTGCGGTGCCTGCCGCGGGTCGTGCGGTGCGTTGAAGGCGAGATACATGAACCACGGCCGCGGATCGGCATCGGCGATAAAGCCATTGAAGTCATCCACCATCCGCTCGCTCCAGTGTTTTCCCCCGTCCCAAAAGCCACCCTCCTTCGGATCGGCCGCGTCCCACGGGTCAGGCTGCCCTTCCACCGGGCGGAAGTAGGCATGCTTGGCGTCCTTCGGCATGCCTCCCGGATGATAACTCCGGATCTGAGAAAACACTTTCTTGTGGTCCGCCTGGACATGCCACTTTCCGGCGAAGCAGGTGCGATAGCCCTGCGCCGCCATCCGCTGGGGCCATAGCCGTTCTTTCGCGACGAAGTCCTGGTTCAGGCGCTTCTCGGCATCGCGCGCCTTCCACAGTTGCTTGCCGGTCATCAGCATCGTCCGACTCGCGACGCAGATCGCGCCGTGCCAACCGCCGGGATTGTAGGCGTTGGTGAAGGCCGTGCCGCGCGCCGCGAGACGGTCGAGATTCGGCGTATCAATGTCCTCCTTGCCCAGCGCCCGGACCGCCTTCCAGGTCATGTCGTCGGCAAAGAGGAAGAGGATGTTAGGCTTCGGCTCCGCGGCGGTGGCCGGCATCAGCAGCGGGAGGAGGACGAGCAGCACCTTGGGTTTCATGAGGCACTCACTACGCGGCGTTTCTTCCGAAATCGATCATTTCCCCCAAGAACTTCCGCCGCCGGGAGTTCTAGCCGGTGAAGGATGTCGCGGCGGCGGAAACGCGCGGCATCCGGAGTTTCCGCGAATCGGGAAGGCGCTCCGCCTTCATCATCCCCGTGCCCCACGGCACGGGCTCCTGTCCACTTGTCACCGATCGCAAATCATGAGCCTCCACGCATTCATCGACCCCGCCGCGCAACGCGCCCTCGACTCGCAACGCCGCCGCTCCACCGCCGCCAGCATCGTCATCGCCTTCCTCGGCATCACCCTGATCGCCCTCGTCCTCGGCTTCATCGCCTTGAAGTCGATGATGGTCCAGAGTCCATCCGGCATCATCTACAGCTACCCTCCCGAGATCCCGCCCGACGATCTCCCCACACCACGTTCGCTCACCTCCAGCCGCAATCCTTCCCCGCCAAACGCCCGGGCGGTGCCTCACATCCTGGGCTTGGCTCAGTCCCCGCTTTCCTTGCCGCCGGTCGAGGTGTCGTCGATCGACGCCACCGATTTGTTCCCAGGCACGGACGACGATATCGGCGACTCCGGCATGCTGGGGGACGGCTCCGGCCAATGGACACCCATCCCCGCCTCCCTCCGCAAGCGCTGCTCACAACAAGACCGCCTCGCCCAGCTCGAAGCCGGCGGCGGCACCCCGGAGATCGAGGAACACGTGACCCGCGCCCTGCGCTTCCTCAAGCAGACCCAGGCTCCCGACGGCGGCTGGGGCAACGACCACCGCGCGGCGATGACCGGCCTCTCCCTGCTCGCCTACCTCGGCCGCTGCGAAACCCCGCTGAGCGAGGAATTCGGCGACTCCTGCCTCAAAGCCATGGTCTTCCTGATCGACCGCGCCGCGAAGCAGGACGGCCGCTTCCCCGATCCCGCCGCCGGCCGCCACGGGCCATACGAGCAAGCCATCGCCACCTACGCCCTGGCCGAGGCCCATACGATGTGCCGCGCCCTCGCGATCAATATCCCCAACCTCGCCGAAACCGTCCAGCGCTCCGGCCAGATGCTGATCGACCGCCAGCATGAATCCGGCGGCTGGGACTATGACTACGAGGAAGATAGTAGCCGCGGCGGCGACCTCTCCATCACCGCCTGGCACATCCAGGCGCTGAAGGCCTGCAAGCTCAGTGGGATCGACTTCCGCAACCTCACCCGCTGCCTCAAAAGCTCGCTCGACTACGTTGAAGCCCGCCAGGCGGCCGACGGCAGCTTCGGCTACACCGGCACCACCCCGGCCGGCGAACTCCCCCACCCCAGCCTGACCGGGGCCGGTATGCTCTGTCTTCAAATGGGCGGCCGCGAAAGCTCGCCCGCCGTCCGCCGCGGTGCCCGCCACGCTTTGGAAAACTCGCCCTTCACCTGGGACGGCCCCGACTGCGATCTCTACGCCCACTATTATCTCGCCCAGGCGATGTTCCAGCGCGGCGGGAAAGACTGGGCCACCTACCAGCCGCGGATCCGCGACAGCCTGACCGCCCGCCAGTCGCCCGACGGCTCATGGCCGAAGCCCGGCGGCGGTGCCAAGGTCCACGCCGTCGGTGCCCTCTTCACCAACGACTCGTCGACCGGCATCCACTACCGGACCACCCTCGCCACCCTGATGCTGGAAGTCTATTACCGCTATCTCCCCACGACCCGTTGAAATCGAGGCGGATGGATTTGCAAGCACCCGCGCACCTTGGGCTTGGCCTTGCCACAACTTGGCGCTAAGGCCTCGCCCATGCCCGCCCTGCATTCTCCCTTCCGCCTCGACGGCCGCGTCGCCTGGATCACCGGATCCAGTCGTGGCCTCGGCCGGATCATCGCCGAAACCCTCGCCGCCGCCGGTGCCCGCACCGTCGTCAACTGCTTCGCCAGCCGCGATCAGGGACAGGCCGTGGTCGATGGCATCCTTGCCAAGGGCGGCGAGGCCATGCTGGTCGCCGGCGACGCGATGGACGAGGCCGAGGTGAACCGGATGGCCGGCGAAATCGAAGCCGCGTTCGGACCGGTCGACATCGTGGTCGCCAATGCCACGCCCTTCCAGCCGATGAAGATGCTCGAGGATTACTCGTGGGAAGAATACCAGTCGATGGTCGATGCCTTCATCAAAAGCCCCTATCTCCTCGCCAAGCGGCTGCTGCCTTCGATGAAAGCCCGCCGCCAGGGCCGCATCATCAACATCACCAGCGAGGTCTTCCACGCCGGCATGCCGCAGTTCAGCGCCTACGTCGCGGCCAAGGGCGGCCAGATCGGCTGGAGCCGCTCGATGGCCAACGAGCTCGCGCCGCACGGCATCACCGTCAACACCGTCGCCCCCGGCTGGATCCCGGTGGAGCGCCACGACGACGTCCCGGAAGCCGACAAGGCCGCCTACCTCGCCACCGTGCCGATGCGCCGCTGGGGCAAGCCCGCCGACATCGCCAACGCCGTCAATTTCTTCGCCGCCGACGAGGCCTCGTTCGTCACCGGCCAGACCCTGATCGTCAACGGTGGTCGCACCCTCTGGTGAGGCGGCCATCCTGCGGGAAAGAACAAGGTCGGAAACCCCAGGGATTTTCCCTTGCCAAATTCCGGGTGCCCCCGTAATCCTCCGCCCCGCTGAAACCAAGGGCAGGTTCCGGAGCGGTCAAACGGGGCAGACTGTAAATCTGCTGGCTTACGCCTTCAAAGGTTCGAATCCTTTCCTGCCCACTTTCCTCTAAATGAGGTAGTTATGCGAGATCAGCGCCGAATGTTGGCGGGCCACGGAAAACCGAAGCGGTGCACTTCCGGTGCACTCTTGAACCGCACTCCCTGAAGAGCCCACACTGGCGGCGGGTAGCACCGTCCCTCCAGAGTCGGCGGCAGTGCGCCGGAAATCCAGCAGCGGGAATGAAAAATCGCAGACCTCGGCGGAGAGCGGGGCTGCGGGAGCGGATCGATTAACGCGGCATGCCTGCGACCACGTCGGCCAAGCTGGCCGGATCGTTGACGAGGTTACCGAGGACCGTTTCGGCGATTCCATCCGCTCAGCTGGCGGGGTCCTCCATGCCGTGCTCAACGCCTGAGGGCGTCAGAGAGGTGAGCATCCCTTGCCCTCCTCGTAGCTGTGGCCGTAGATCCAGTGCTCAACGCCTGAGGGCGTCAGAGAGGTGAGCATCCTGGGCATCGAGGTTGATGCAAGCTACGAGGTTGTGTGCTCAACGCCTGAGGGCGTCAGAGAGGTGAGCATTCCCGTTCGATCCGAGCAGCCTCGCGCTGCGCTGCGTGCTCAACGCCTGAGGGCGTCAGAGAGGTGAGCATGCCCCGCGAATCCGGGAAGCCACCCGCGCCGGCCAGTGCTCAACGCCTGAGGGCGTCAGAGAGGTGAGCATTGGCGGCCGGGGATGGTGCGGGCGGCGGGTTTGAGTGCTCAACGCCTGAGGGCGTCAGAGAGGTGAGCATGTTGGACATCCTCGACGGCTCGCCGCCTTGCTCGAGTGCTCAACCCGAAATCCGAAGTTAGATAGAGCCTGTCCCAAATCCGGCTGATTCAGCTGAGCGAGTGGGGTGGTTTTCGTCGGGACCGGCCATTCCTAGCCTTGGCAGCCGTCATCGGCGGATTTCGC
>NEUO01000154.1 GCA_002304315.1 Verrucomicrobiia bacterium Tous-C4TDCM | reverse complement strand
CCGCGCCGAAAACTGAAGCCAACTCAGGCCCCTCCCTCCAAAAAAGCATGCCAAAAACCCGTGCTCTAACATCCGATTTTCAAACCGCCCGAATCATCCGACGTTCACGCCGCCGCCCGCAACTCGCCGACGTTGCAGAAGCTGGAGCGCGCCGTCCGCGACGACGGAGGCTGATGTCTCCGGGAGATCTGAATTCAGAATTCAAGGACCCCCGAGGTGACCCCCGAGGCTTTGACCCCCGAGGCTTTCATACTGACCCCCGATGGTAGGTGCTCTGTTGACCGCTTACATCAAAGCAGATCGCAGGGGCTTTTCAACGGGCTGCTAGACATTTGTAAAGCGGAGACCACTCAAAAACGGTGGAAATTATTTTAATTTTCAGATTATTTATCTTCGGCTTTGGATGATTTCAGTAAATTTAGAATTGTCTGATCTTTCGATGATTTCATGTCCGAGGATTTTACTAAAACATCTAATCCAATGAGCGTTGCTGGTGAAAAATAGAAACGATCCTGGGATGATTCAGGAAGTCCAAACAAAAAACAATTTCCACCATTTTCCTTGCGCCCCGGTGGCTCCAAAAGAACAAAATAGTTTAATTTCCCGCCATAGAAGGGTGTTTCCGATTCAAATTCAATTCTATCAATGATTTCAGAAACGTCATCAGCTTTCCATTGGTCTATTTCGTCTCGTATTAGAAATACGCCTACCGCAATAGCCCCTCCGGAGGAATCTTCATTCAAATCCGGGATGCAGCTAACGTCTTCGGATGCAATAAATATATCTTTACGAGTGATTTTTAGTAATCTTAAATATTGACTTTCTAACTTTGTGGTTCCTACTGAAACATTGTTCTCGCAGGACACCCAAAATAAATTCAAACTACTCAACAAGAGGATTTTCCAAACCTTTATCGCAATCATAAGTGTTTCTATAACGACACATTGTTTTTATATGCTCACCTTCGTCTCCGTTCTGGGCTTGCCTCATCGCAAGAGAATCCTCACAAATCACCTTCACATCGACATTGTCACAGCAGGGAGGAGGGTCGCATCGGCCGGGAGCAAGTCTCTCAGCCGCCTTGATTGATGCAAGAAGCTCGTCTTCCATATTCCGATCAGGTGGAATTACCTCGCCTCCTTTCGCTTGTTTAAGCTTATCTTCATTCGCCTTGTTGCAGGAGCTTTTTTGCGGCCATATGTAAACGCCATCCAGATTTACATTACAGCTTACCCCTATCCCGAGAATATCCGCTCCTGGGCTGTTTCGTTTGAAGCTTTTAAGTCTTCGGCCTACCTGTTCAGTATGGCCAGCAATCACAATTATAGTGCAATTTTTTTCAAGGAGAAGACCGAGAAAATCCACATTTGTAATTCCATCGTTTCCCACGAACCCGTACAAATTCACCCCTCCCTCTTCCTCAATCGGGTCCCTCGATGGCCACCTGCCCGTAACCGGATCTAAGTAACGGTAACCGTACCAAGCTACCTGCATCTCGGGTGACCTACTCAATCCATTGATGCTTAGATGTTTGCCAGAATTTGGCAATTTTGGCGGATTCGGTCCTTTCGGCTGAACTGGGGCACCCCCGACGGGCGGATCGTCGTCCGGACGGTCGGAATCGTCGCCCCTGGCTGCGATCGCAGGGCACACCTTCAAGGTCTCGGCGTCTGGTGCGGTGATAACCATTTCAGGGGCCTCGCAGGCTGTCAGAGTGTCACCGGGAGGGGAAGCCGGAACTTGCTGCACGGGTTCTCCGCCGTGTGGATGGCAGCGGGCATGGACTTCCTGGAGCGCCTTGATGTTGACGTGGGTGTAGATCTGCGTGGTGTCGAGGCGGGCGTGGCCGAGCATCTCCTGCACGTGGCGGATGTCGGCCCCGTTCTCGTGCATGTGTGTCGCGCAGGAGTGACGGAACAAATGCGACGCGCCGGGCTTGTTGATCCCGACTTTCTTCATCTGCTTGGCGACCCAGGTGCCGAGGTAGGCGGGGGTGAAGGCGGTGCCGTAGCCGGAAAGGAAGAGCCCGGTCTCCGCGGGTAGGAAGGCGATCAGCGGCCGGGCCTCGGCGAGGTAGTGATCGAGCCAGGCCGCGGCGTGCCCGCCGACGGGTAGCAGGCGGCTCTTGCCGCCCTTGCCGCGGCGCACCAGCAGGGTGCGGGCGTGGGGATCGTAGTCGCCGATCTCCAGCCGGGTCATTTCCGTGCGCCGGACGCCGGTGGAGTAGAACAGTTCGAGGATGGTGCGGTCGCGCAGGCCGAAGGGGCTGGCGGTGTCGGGCAGCGCGAGCAGACGGTCGATCTCCTCCGGGCTGAGCGACTTCGGCAGCGCGCGGGCCTGCTTACGGGGGAGGTCGAGGTCGGAGGCGGGATTCGCGGGCAGGATGCCGTCGCGGCACAGCCAGGCGAAGAAGCGGCAGATGCAGCCGAGCCGGGCGAGCTGGGTGTTGATGGCCAGCGTTTTCCCACCGCGCGGACTGCGGTAGTGGAAGAGGAACAGCTGGTAGGCTTCCAGCCGGGCGCGCGTGAAGCCGGCGGGATCGCGGTAGGCGAGGCTCTCGCACCAGCCTAGGAACTGGCGGAGCGCCGAGTGATGCATTTCGGCGGTCGCGCCGGAGTAGCCGCGCATCTCCGACCCCTGGAGGAAGCGGGGCACGAGTTCCTGCAAAGTGCCGGGGGCGGCGGCGGGTGGAGGCGCGGGCGCGGCGAGTCCGCCCTTTTGTCTGCCGCGCATGCCGTGGAGGTTTCGAAGTCCGGGTTTTCCAGCCATGTGGGAGTCGTGGGGCTTTTGACTGTCGTCGCCGAGCCGAAATGTGTCCGAAACGTGTCGGACGTAAGCGGGAAAACCGGCGCTCGTGGCCGGCAAGCCCTGCTCCGGGAACTCCGCTCGGCGTGGCAATCGGATCTTGATCGGACTCACCGATCTGGCAGACGTGGGACGGATGAACTACCCCTTTGCCGACACCATTTCCACTCCGGTCCAGAGCGAGTCGGGCAACGGTCGGACAGGGACGGGAATCGATCCGAATTCCGCGATAGAATCTCCCGGATTCCACACGGATTCCACACAAATTGACCCCTCGGGACCGCACTCCGCGCGTCGTCCAGCCAACTCCACAACGCACCAATGCCCATGAAGTCAAAGAAAAGCGCAGCCCCGGCAGGCCTCCCTGCCGATCCGCCAAACTAACGAAAGCAGCCCGCACCTTCATTCCGCGTCGCCAGCTAAGACGGACCGCATTGCCCAAGGAGGGGGTGGGATGAGAGCCCATCCTGAGGCTTTGCGAAGGCTTGGGTTCGAATGCAGGAAGGAGCTTCGCGACCCGCCCTCCTCCGCGTAGCGCATTTTAGCATGGCCGAAGGCAATCCCACACCCTCCGCGCGGGTGGAAAGCCATTGCGCTAGCCCCCTTGGATTCGAACGCAGGAGCGAGCTTCGCGAGCAAATCCAAAGACCGCGCAGCGCACTCTACCATGGGCGCAGCCAATCCCACCCCCTCCGCCATTACTAACCCTCAACGGTTTACGATTGCAATCCGGGCTGGAAGCCTCCCACTGGGAACAGGACTGGGAGCAAAGCCGGAGAAGCGTTTACCGTTCGACAAGGTTTCATTGGGCGAATAAGCGTCCCCGCGCAATGAAGTGCCCTCACTGCCTCAGATGGTTCCACCAAGACGAAAAAACCGTTTCAATTGGCACTTGGAACTTCAAAACTTGGAACTTCCCGTCGTTCTTTGGCACTTGGCACTTCCCTACTTGGAACTTCATGCTCCGGGGTCGCCATGAGGAGGATCCGCATCATCCACAAGCTCCGGACGCTGGTCGCGCTGCTGGCTTTCTGCGGGGTGATCGCGGCGGGCGGCAGCTTGTGGTGGGCGAATCAGACCGGGCTGCCGGATTCATGGCGGGGTGAAATCGAGAAGGCACTGGCGGCGCAAGGGCTGCACGCCGACATCGCGGGGCTGCGCTACTGGCCTTTGCAGGGCGTGGAGGCGGATGAGGTGACGGTCTATGCCGACGAAACGCGGAAGCGAGTGGTCGCGCGGGTCCGGGAGGTGATGGTCGATGTGGACCGCACGAAACTGGCGCGCGGCGAAGTGCGGGTGGAGCGGCTGGATTTGGAAGGTGGATCCTTGACCCTGCCGGTCGATCCGGACGATCCGGACTCGAAGGTGCTGGAGGTCAAAAACGCCAGCGGCCGAGTGCTGATGCCGGGCGGGCGGCGGCTGGAAGTGCTCGATGCGCGTGGCGAGGTCGGCGGCATCCGGCTGGAGTTCGAAGCGCTGGTGCTCGGCTACCGGCAGCGGCCGTCGTTCAAAGAGGAAGAAGCCGCCATGGCCGAACTGCACCGCCGCAAATTGCTGGCCCAGGTGATCGGGATGCTGGAGCCGTGGAAATTCGACAAAGACGCCCCGCCGGTGATCCGGATCCGGGTGGAAGGCGACCTGGATGATCCTCGGACCGTGCGCGCGGATCTTTTCCTGAAGAGCGACGGGCTGGAGCACGGCGGCGTGGAGATCACGAGGCTGGAGGCCAAGGGCGAGATGCGCGGCCGCTTGTTGGTGCTGGAGTCGTTGGACGTCGAGGACGGCGGCGGCTCGCTGCGGGGGCGGGTGGAATACGACCTGGCGACGAGGTCGGGGCGCTTCGACGCGCGGTCGAACATGGCGCTGGCGGCGATGTTGCGGGAGTTGGATGCGGCCGGGTGGCTGGAGAAGGTGAGCTTTGAATCGCGGCCCGAGGTATCGGCGCGCGGGACCTTTGAATTGCCGGAGAACGCACCGCCGAAGTTTCAGGTGATCGGGCATCTGGCGGCAGATGATCTCCGTTTCAAAGGCCACTCGGCGTCGCGGGTGGAAAGCGATCTTTCGTGGAACGGCAGCAGCGTTTTCCTCGAGAATCTGGTCGTCACGCGGAAGGACGGCACGCTGCATGGCCGGCTGTTGGCGGAGCCCGACCAGATCCGCTATGACGTCTCCACCGACCTGCGGATCGGGGTGTGGAGCGGCTTTTTCGACAAGCACCCGCTGGGCAAGGTGCTGGCCGATTTCAGCGACCGTGACGACACCGAAGTGGAAGCGCGGATCAAAGGGCGCATCAACCGTCACGACCCTCACGACTGGAAGGCGTCTGGCGAGGCACGGGCAACCCACATGGTTTACAAAGGCACCCCGTTCCGGAAGGCGAGCGTGACGATGGATTTGAATCACGACAAGCTCGACTTCACCGACGGCGTGGTGGAGTTCGACTACGCCGGATACGCCATGCGCAAGGCCCACGGCGGCCCGACCAGCGGCACGGCGAAGGTGAAGCGAATTCGCTACGACCGTGAACCTTCGACCGTGACCCTCGAAGGCATCGAAGGTGGCTTCTGGCCGGCACCGGTGCTGCGGATGTTCCTGCCGAAAGTCGCGGATCACCTCGAAGAGTATCGATTTCACACGCCCCCCGAGCTAAGTGCCGACGGCGTGATCGGGCTGTTCAAAGGCGGGCCGGTGACGAACTTCACCGTGAAGGGAAAGACCGCAGGCAAGGTGACCTACAAGTTCGCAGGGACCGATCTCCTGCTGTCCGGCCTGAGCACGACCGTGCTGGTGAAACCCGCCGCCACGGAAGTCCGGGACCTCGAGTTCGAGGTCTTCGACGGACCGGCGCGCGGCCGCTTCGACGTGCTGCCGGACAGTGGCGGCCAGCGGGTGAAAGGCGAACTGGACTGGACCCGGCTGAGCCTGCCGGAGATTTCGACCGCCTGTGGCTTCGAGAAGAAGGCAAAGGGCTTCGTCACCGGGCGGATCGACTTTGACTACAAGGGCAAGGCCGAGGCCGGCTTGAACGGCGAAGGGCTGATCGCGCTGGAAGAAGGTGAACTGTTCTCCGTGCCGATTTTCGGGCCTCTATCGCCGGTCCTCTCGGCCGTGCTCGCCAGCCGGAAAGCGGGCTTTCAGGAAGCCAAGGACGCGTTTTGCACCTTTGATGTCAAAGACGGGGTCCTGCGCACCAACGACTTCCTGACCACCACGCCGTCGCTGGTCTTCACCGGCGACGCGAAGGCGGATCTGAACAAGCTCACGCTCGACATGACCATCCGCATGAATGCCCGCGGCTTCCTGGGCGTGATCACCCTCCCGCTGAAGCCGTTTTACGGGCTTTTCCAATTCCGTGGCACCGGGCCGATGCGGGAACCGGAGTGGAACAACGTGATGTTCACGTCGCCGCCTGAAACCGAGAAAGAGCGGCTTCTCACCCCTCCAAAAGCGGGCGATCTGGGAATTCCCGGCAGGCGATGAAGCCCGGTTTCCGATTCAACTCCCGGTAATCCTACCGCTCATCCTTTTCTTGCGCCGGGGGGGCTTCAGTGGCAGGGTTCGTGCAGCTCCCGATTCCGGTTTTCCCAATCAACCCCAAGCCATCAAAGTCATGTCCGATTCTTTTGCCCCCAACGCCGGTTCACTCGACCCGGAAGCGGGCTTTTCCAAGACGCCCTCGGTAGGCCAAGCCGCCAACGACCTGCGGGCCGCAGCCGGCGAGAAAGCCAAGGAGTTCGCCCATCAAGCCACCGACCAAGCCAAGGCCATCAAGGAGCGTGCGGTCGAGTCGGCCCAGCATCTGCGCGAGGTCGCCACCGACAAGGCACTCGCATTCAAAACGGCCGCCACCGACAGGGCTGAAAGCTTGAAGCAGTCCGCCACCGAGAAGGCCAAAGAACTGCGGCACACAGCCGACGAGCAGTGGCGCGAAACCCGCGTTAAAGCGAAAGAACTCCACATCACCACGGAAGACTACATCCGCCAGCACCCGACCCGCTGCGTCGCCGGAGCCCTCGGGCTGGGCTTCCTGATCGGCCTGATCGCACGCCGCTGAACTCCCGAGCTTCATTGCTGCCGCATCTCGCACACCCGCCCCGCCGGGAAAGCACTGTCGGCTCTGATACCATGACCGAGGGGCCCGAAACGGATCCACACACCACGCCATCGTGGCGGGAAACCGCCGTGGAGTTCGTCTCCGCCAGGTTGGAGCTTGTGGCGTTGGAAGCCCGCGAAGCCGGTGCCACCGCCGCCCGCCGCGGCGTCTTGGTCGCCTTCATCGGGGGGTGCGCGATGACCGCCTGGTTAACCGGCATGGCCGGACTGATCGGGTGGATCGCCACTTCGGGCAGTGGCGTTGCCTGGCATTGGGTCGCTCTGGCCGCGGCCGTGCTGCACCTGCTGCTCGCCGGGATCGCCGCCCTGGTGCTGCGACGCCCCGTCCCGCCCGCGTTTCCGATCGCCCGGGCAGAACTTACCAAAGACCGCGAATGGCTTCTCAATCTCAAGGACAAACCGACGCACTGAGCGCCCGCCTCGCCGCCTCGCGCGCATCGCTCGGCAGCGAGTTCGCCACGCTTCGCCGCACCCTCGACGTACCGGCCCGGATAAAGGACTCGGTTCTTTCGAAACCGCTGGTCTGGTTCGGTGGTTCACTTGGCGTGGGCTTGCTCGCCAGCATGCTGTTGAAGCGCCCCCGACCCGTCGTCCGGGAGTCAAAACCATCTCGTTCGCTTTGGAAGCTCGCCCTCGGCGGAGCCTTCGCGCTGGCCCGTCCCGCCCTTCAAACATGGGCCATGCGAGAGTTCGGAAAGCGCTTTGTCATACCCGGTAATGACACCGTGCGAGATTCCTGAAAGCAGCCGCAATTCCCGCTTCCCATACCTTACTCTTCCCGCTCTAACCCTCGCCCACATGTCCGAGCACCGCGTTCTCGACCACGTTGACGAATATCTCAAACTCGGCCGCGAGTATGATTGTTCCGACGTTCATCTGCCCACCGCCTATCCGCCCGCCTGGCGCCGCTTCGGCCAGCTCCAGCCGATCTGGACCGATCATGCACCGCTGACCGCCGAGGAAACCGAAAAACTCGCCCGCTCGTTCCTCGGAGAACGGGAGTGGAACCGCCTTCAAGACAAGGGCGACGTCGACTTCGCCTACTACAATGCGCAAGGCCGCTTCCGCGCGTCCGTGATCAAGCAGCGCCTCGGCTACGACATGGTCTTCCGGATCATCAACTCGACGATCCGCACCATGGAGGAGATCGACCTCCCGGTGGAACACCTCACACCGCTGACCCGCTACCACAACGGCCTGATCCTTGTCACGGGTGCCGTCGGCTCCGGCAAGTCGACGACGCTCGCCGCGCTGGTCGACTTCATCAACCGCGACCGCGAGGACCACATTCTCACCCTCGAGGATCCGATCGAATACGTCTTCGAATCCAAGGGCTGCCACGTCAACCAGCGCGAAGTCCACACCCACACCGAGTCCTTCGCCAAGGCGCTCCGCGGTGCACTGCGGGAAGACCCGGACGTGATCATGGTCGGTGAAATGCGCGACCTTGAAACCATCTCGCTCGCCCTCACCGCGGCGGAAACCGGTCACTTGGTGCTCGGCACCCTTCACACCGGCAACGCCCCGCGAACCCTCGACCGCGTGCTCGACGTGTTCCCGGTCGACCAGCGCAACCAGATCCGCATCATGGTCTCGGAATCCCTGCGCGGCGTGCTGTCCCAGCAACTCGTGCCGCGGGCCGACGGCAACGGCCGGGTGATGGCGCTGGAGCTTCTGGTGAATACCCCCGCCGTCGCCGCGACCATCCGCGATGGCAAGACCTTCATGCTCCCGGGCATCATGCAGACCGGCAAGAACGTCGGGATGATCACCATGGACGAGTCCCTCCGCCGCCTCTACATCAAGGGCTTGATCACCCAGGACGAGACCCTCTTCCGCTGCGAGGACAAGATCCAGATGCGCAGCTTTTTCCAATCCTGATTTCCCACGACCGCTTCCCATGGCCCGCATCGACGCCTATTTCAAATACCTCGTGGAAACCCGGGGCTCCGACCTTCACCTTGCCGCAGGCCAGCCGCCCAAGATCCGCGTGCACGGCTCCGTCACCCCGATCCCCGGCGAGCCAATCCTCGAGGGCGATACGTTCAAGGACATGCTCGCGGAAATCTGCGATCCGAAAGCGTTCCAGCGCTATCTCGACCTCGGCGACCTCGACTTCGCCTACGCGATGGATGAGGACTCGCGCTTCCGCTGCAACTACCTCAAGCAAAACAACGGATTCGCCGCCGTCTTCCGGCTGATCCCCACCGAGATCATGTCGCTGGAGTCCCTCGGAGTTCCGGAAGTGGTCAAGCGCTTCGGCCACATCCGCTCCGGCCTGATTCTGGTCACCGGCCCCACCGGCTCCGGAAAGTCGACCACGCTCGCGGCGCTGCTGGACTACATCAACATCAACTTCAACCGGCACATCATCACGATCGAAGAACCGATCGAGTTCGTGCACCGCAACAAGAAATCGATCATTACCCAGCGCGAGGTGCCGATCCAGACACCCTCCTTCTCCGACGGCCTCCGCGCCGCGCTGCGCGAGGACGCGGACATCGTGCTCGTCGGCGAAATGCGCGACCTTGAGACCATCTCGCTGGCCCTCACCGCCGCGGAAACCGGCCTTCTGGTGTTCGGCACGCTGCACACCAACAATGCGCGTAAGACAATCGACCGCATCATCGACGTGTTCCCCGCCGACCAGCAGTCGCAGGTCCGCACCATGCTCGCGGCCTCGCTGCGCGGGGTGCTCGCCCAGTTGCTCTGCAAGCGCTGCGACAAGCCGGGCCGGACCGCGGTCCACGAGATCATGTTCGCCACGCCGGCCGTCTCCGCGATCATTCGCGAAGGAGCCACCCAAAAGCTCTACGACGTCATCACCGGCGGCAAGGCCGAAGGCATGCAGTTCATGGATGAGTCCATCTGGAATAAACTCCAGGCGGGCATGATCTCACCGGAGGAGGCCTACATGAAGGCGATCGACAAGACACGCTTCAAGAAGTTCCTGCCCGATGCCTCGTCGCATCTGGGAGATGCTTCCGGTGGCAACCCCAACGAGTAGAGCCGGGGATGTCGCCAGAGGACCATTGACGCCATCAGACCCGTTCGCTAGCGTCCTTCGTGGCGCAAGTCCCCTCCCCGATGGCTGTGGAAACCCTTACCTTTTCTTGCCCGCACTGCCAGAAACGGCTCACCGTTCCGGCCGAGATGGCCGGGATCAGCGGGCCTTGTCCGAGTTGCCGTGGCGCGGTCACGGCCCCCGTGCCGGAGCCCGTGCCAGAACCGGTTGCACAGCCTGCTCTTCTCCCACTTCAAAAAGCTGTCTCAAAGACTGTCCCGAGAGCGGTTCAGGCGACCCGGGAAGTCGAGATCGTTCCTACGCCGCCTCTCGACGAGGAAGTTCTAACGCCGAGCAGACCTCGGATCCGGCCGGAACCGCGCCGCGTATCCGACCGCTCGAAGAATGCGCCCATCAGCACCCGGCAGAGCACTGAAGACCGGCGGGCCAAAAGCAAGGAAGACTCATTTTCCGATTCGGGCCGTCGATCCTACCGGCTGATTCACGCCCTGATCCCCGCTACTTTCCTGGTCACAGCGGCATCCCTCGTCGGCACCTTGATTTACTTCTACGGGCCCGGGGCACCTATCCAGCGCATCAAAGACGCCAGCGGCCCGCTGGTAGTCCAGCCCCCGAAGGAAAGCCCATCGGCTCCGCCCCGCACAGCGGACCGCAAGGCCGTCGACTCCGGCTCAGCCGAGCCAGAGCCAGCTCCAGCAGGATCGTCCGACACCGGAACAAGTGAGGTTCGGAGCGAGTCGGCGGCGGTCGTCGCGTATGCCGTGCTCGAAGCTTTCCTAAAAGCCGAGGACGCCGCGTCGCGGGTGGACCTAGTGGAGCCTGCGACCAGCGAGCAGGATCTTGCTGCAACCGTGCTGAAAGGTTCCTTGCCGGAGGTTGCCCGGATTTTCTCGGACATTCCGCAGAACTACCCGGACGAGCAGCGAACCGATTTCCCCTACCGCGTGTCATTCGTCGTCAAGGACTCGCCGAATGTCGATTTCGCCATCTTGGTGAGCAAACGCGGAACTCAGGCTCCACGAGTCTTCCTGCCAGCGTTCCTCGACTTGGTCGGAGGGCGTCTGGCCGATTTCACCCGAGAGCCGAACCGTTTGCCCCCCGCCCCGTTCCATGTGTATCTGGAGCCGATCGACGGGTGTTACGAGAAGGATGTTCCCGGGGCGGACCGGAGATTCACCTTCAAGCTGCTGCCGAGTCCCTTTGGCAAGGAAACGGCCCGTGCCTACGCGAGCAACGCCTCACGTTTCAGGAAACTGGTGGAGGATCCAGCCTATCCCATCCGCTGGGGCATGCGTCGGCGGGCTACGGTCACTCTCGAGTGGAACCACAAGGAAGATCCCGCCAAGCCCTTCCTCGAGCTGGTCGATCTCAATTCCCCGGACTGGAGCCCTTGACCAAGCCGGCGTGGTGAAGGGCCTCCCAACCCCCGTGCAGGGCGTGCACCTCGGGAATCATGCCAAGCGCTTCCAGCCGCTTCACGACTTCCTTGCTGATCCCGCAGCCGGCGCTGCCGCAATAGACCACGGCACGCGGCGCAGTCCCGAGCTGTTCCAGATTGGCCTCCACCTGTTCCTCGAAACTGCCGCCCCCCACAGTGGTCAGATGGATCGACCCCGGCATCCCGTCGCGCTTCCACTCGTCCGCCGTCCTTGCGTCGATCCACAGGATCCTTCCTTCCGGCCAATCCGCTTGGAGTTGCAGCGTCGAAAGGCAAATTTCTCCCGCGGCAAGGCTTGACGGATCGCAGGCCACGACCCGCGAGGGCGGACCCGCAATCATCCAGGTCCCCAGGCCGCCAAGCGCTGCACAACCGAGCACCAGAGCCATTTCTCCAGCCGCTCTCATGGCTTGGCCACCGCTTGAGCAGGCTTCGGCAGGGCATGGCGCACCACCGAGAAAATCCGATGGGACCGATGCCGCTGGACCGAGCAGTCGGTCTCCACGTGGATGACGCCCATGCCCACCTTGTCGGTGCTGGCAGGAGTGACCAAGACTTCGTATTTCTTGCCTTCTTCGATCACTTTGAGCTCTTGCGTGAAGCGGGAATCCGCACCCGTCACCGCCTTCACCCGGATCGGCTCGCTGTGCTTCATCGTCAGGGTGACCGTTTTCGGCGCGGCTTTTTCCCCCGTCTCCCAGATCAAGGTCTTGGGCTCCACTTCCACCAGCACCGGAATGATGACCCGGGTGGTCAGCAGGATCGAAGGCTTGTCCGTCGGATCCCCCTTGAGCCAAACCGCCACGGACTTGTCCTCGGTGCCTGAAAAGAGCGAGGTGTCGAAAGCCGCGCGGATCACCCCGGTCTCACCCGGCTTGTAAACCAGCTTGCTGCCCTTGATCTGGGCGTTGATGCAAGTGCAGGCCGCATCGTAGCGGTCGATGATGACGTCTTCCGCCGTCTCGTTCTTGAAATTGAAATCGGCGACCACCGAGCGGGCATCCGCATCCGCGCGGATCTCCTTCGTCATCTCTTCGAACTTCAACGAAGCCGCCGAAAGCGTCAGCGAAGCGGCGATCCAGCAGAGTAAAACAGTCTTCATGGCGGGATTATGGATTCTTCGGACGGCCGGGCGCAAGCTCCACGGCGATGATCAAGCGGCCACCCCGCCACTCCGGCCCGAGCACCAGCAGCGGTTTGTCCGGTTCCATCGCGGCATCGGTCTTGAGGATCTTCTTGCGGCTCAGCCAGAGTTCAACGTCCAGCCTCATCAATTCCTTGGAGAATTTACTCTGCGCTTCGAAACGCAGCAGAATCTCGTCACTCGGAGGCAGGGGCTGCGCCCAGTTTTCGTAGCTTCGGAACAGCGGCTTGATGTCCCGTCCGAGCTCCAGATATTTGGAAAATTTCAGGCGGTCCTCTCGCCCCAAGCGCTCCGCCACCTCGGCACTCACCGCTTTGGCTCGCGGCCCGGCAGCAGCCGGATCCCCGTTGGTGGCATAGTAAACGGTCGCGGTCACAGTGCCGATGACATCCTTCCCCGGGTCCGTCTGAGCACCCGCCCGGCCGGCCAGCAGCCCCAGCATCCCGACGATGATCCAGCGCCGCTTCATGGTGCCGGAATCTCGATTGTCGCCGTTGCCGAACCCGACTCGGGCTCGCGAATCGAAGCAGTGTCGGGGACCTCAAAACTGTCCGGGATCGCCGCCACTCCATCGAGCACGATGACCATCGCGTCCGCCGGTTCCGATGCGAAGTAGGCAGCCTTTACGCCCTTCTCCGGCGTGTAAAGATAGGGAGCCAGCGGCGCGGCCACCGGA
>NEUO01000153.1 GCA_002304315.1 Verrucomicrobiia bacterium Tous-C4TDCM | reverse complement strand
CCACCGTCAAAAGCCCGCGCGGCGTCTCCTACGGTACCGGCGGCATCGGCTTCCGGCCCGCTCTCTACAACTCGTCCCTCCTCCCCGCCGCACCCTTCATCGAATACGACCACAAGCCCGTCACCAGCGCGACCTGGCCGGACCAGCCGATGAAGATCGCCGGACTCGAGATCGATCCCAACTCCGTCGGCCGGGTCAACGACTACCGCAAGATGCCGCTGCTCAGCTCGCAGTTCCGCGACAACGCCATCCTCCAGGCGGACATGCCCCTCGCCATCTTCGGCTCCGCCGTCGTCTGGCCCGGCTACCCTCCCGACTACGAGGGAAAGGCCGAGATCCGCTTCGAGTTCGCGGGCGTCCAACAAGTGATCCCCGTCACCAAGGACATGCAGGAATGGACCATCACCGTCCCCGCCATGCCTGCCAGCAAGGAACCGAAAACCCTCCGCGTCTCCTTCCACATCGACGGCGAGCTGATCCACGAACGCGTCTGCAAGAACATCCTCATCGGCGATGTCTGGTACGTCGCCAGCCCCTCCGTCAAAAATACCGCCGCCTTCGAGATCGAAAAATCCGACCATCCCGTCCGCGTCATGGACCGCAAGGCAAAGCGCGCCTCGGCCCCGCAGCCCGCCCGCTTCAGCGTCTCGACTTCCTACGACCCGAACACCCGCTTCTCGTCTCTCTGGGAGGACGCCACCACCGACTTCGCCTCCGCCATCGGCCATCGCCTCGCGAAAAAATCCGGCCGCCCCACCGGCATCATCCACATGACCGGCGACGACGTCCCGCTCGCCAGTTGGATCCGCTTCGAGCACCTCGCCCACGCCCCCAGCCTAAAGTCCGACTACGAAAACCTCGCCCAGCTCCAACCCGGCAACGAAATCTACGACTCCAATGTCCGCCGCTACATCGGCGCGTGGAAATCCTACTGGAAAGACTTCATCCCGCAAATGATCGCCACCCGCGCCGTCCCCAACGGCGAGCCCTGGGGCACCTTCCCACAGCTCGCCGGAGAAGTCACCAGCAAGGCCTCGGAAACCCACAACGTCTGCGCGTCTTCCTTCATCCCTGGCAGTTTCAAAGGCATCATCTTCCTCCCCGCCCCCGCCTCCGTCGCCCGTGATCAAGGCGCGAGCTTCGCTGCGGAAATGTCCGCCCTCGCCAACGGCTTCATCGCCGACTTCGGCGGCAAGGTCACCTTCCTCCACACCATCCCCGGCAAGCAACTCGCTCCGCAGATCACCGCCCCCGCTTCGATCAAGGGCGATCACCGATCCATCGAAATCTCCAACTGGGCCGACCAGCACCAACGCCTCCTCGACACCATCGGTCCGGCGGAGCGCTAACTTTAGTCGGCGAGTCTTCGTTTCCCACCACCCCCGTCTGCAAGCCCGCGCCACACCCCCTTCCGCTCCGTTCCATCATACCGCACCGCTCCCTGACCCTCACCCGCCGCCACCATGTTCCGCGCCCTCATCCTTCTGTTCGCCTTCACCGCCGCCACCCGTGCGGTGGAGAAGAAGCCCAACTTCATCTTCGTCATCGCCGACGATCACCGCTGGGACGCCATGGGAGCCGTCCAAAAAGAGCACGGCGAAAAAGCCCGCTACCCCTGGTTCGAAACCCCGTCGATGGACCGGCTCGCCGCGGAAGGAGTCCGCTTCCGCAACGCCTTCATCACACACTCGATCTGTTCCCCCGGCCGCGCCGGCTTTCTAACAGGCCAATACACCCATGCCAACGGGGTGATGGACAACGGCACTCCCTTTCCGATCGACTCCGTCACCCACGCCACCCTGCTGCGTGACGCCGGCTACCAGACCGCCTACTTCGGCAAATGGCACATGGGCAACCAGCGGGAACGCCCTGGCTTCCAGCACGCAGCCAGCTTCGTCGACCAAGGCACCTACCAGGATTGCCCGGTCCTGGTGAACGGTGTGCGCACGCCGACCAAAGGCTGGATCGACGACGTCAGCACCGACTTCGCCATCGACTGGATCAAGCAGAACCACGCCAAGCCATTCTCCGTCGTCCTCGGCTTCAAGAGTCCGCACAACAAGCGCGGCGGCCCCGGCCTGCCCGAACGCATTCGCAATCTCTACGAAGGTAAAACCACCCGCCGCACGCCCAACTGCGACCTCGCCGCCGTCTATCATCCGCCCCTCACCGAGGCCGACAAAGGCAAGGAACGCGGCCTCTCCGCCAACGCCGTCCACCTCGACTACTTGCGCCACATCAAGGGCATCGACGAGAACCTCGGCCGCCTGTTAGACGCGCTCGACGACCTCAAACTCGCCGAAGACACCGTGGTCGTCTACTCCAGCGACAACGGCTACTACCTCGGCGAACGCGGCCTCGGCGACAAACGCGCGCTCTACGAGGAAGGCCTGCGCATCCCCTTCATCGTCCGCTACCCGCGCCTGTTCCCGAAAGGCAAGCTCGTCGACGAAATGGTCATCAATCAGGACCTCGCCCCGACCTTCCTCGACCTCGCCGGCCTGCCCGCCCATCCCGGCATGCACGGCACCAGCTTCAAGGACCTCGCCCTTGGCAACAAACCCGCCAACTGGCGCACTTCCTTCCTCACCTACTACCGCAAGGAACTCGGCGACACCCCCACCTGCCACGGCATCCGCACCGACAACGCGAAACTCATCTTCTATCCGAAGAACCCCGAATGGACCGAGGTCTATGACCTGAAGAACGACCCCTACGAACTGACCCGCCTCCCCGCCGACGGCCCGCTCGCCACCAGCCTGAAAGCCGAACTCGACAAGCAGATGAAGGCGGTCGGCTTCAAGCCGTGAGGCCTCGACTCCGTTCTTGAAGTTGGCATCGCTTGCCAAACCTGACCGTGGCTGGAGCGTCCGGCGCGTGGCTGGAGCGTCTCGCTCCAGTCCGTTCACGGGGCGTCTCGCCCCGTGCACAGACCCGGGACGCATCCGCGGAAAATCGTCAGCAAAAGCCCTCCTCGAAACTTTTCTCCAACATTCTGTAACCACGGATCGGTCCCGCGGAGTGTAAGGGTGAAAGTCACCATGTCCTCCTCCGCATCCCACCAACCCAGCGAGGCCTTCATCCGCGCCCTGACCGCTGGCCAGACCGCCCTTCGTGGCTACTGTCAGGCCTCCCTCGGCAATGCCGACGAGGCCAAGGAGGCCCTTCAACGGACCAGCATCGTCCTCTGGCGCAAATGCGGGGATTGGAACCCCGCCACCGACTTCCTTCCCTGGGCGACCACCGTCGCGAAGTTCGAAGTGCTGGGCGTGGTGCGGGACCGGAACCGCCTACAAGCGCGCTTCGTTTTCGATCCGAATGTGGTCGATCTCATGAGCGACGAGGCCTCGCAAACCGCGAACACTACCTCCCCGCGGGCGGAAGCGCTGGAACTCTGTCTCAAGAAGCTCAGCGACTCGAACCGCGAATCCCTCTCGACCTACTACGTCCACGGCCGCTCCATCTTGGAAATCGCCGATGCCTCCGGCAAGGGAACCTGCGCGGTCAAAGTCATGCTGCTGCGTCTGCGCGGCAAACTTCGCGAGTGCATCGAGGGACAACTCGCCAAAGGAGGTGTCGCATGAAATCTCCCGATCTTGAACGCCTGGAGGAGCTTCTCCTCTCCTCCGCAAGCCGTTCATTCCCGGAGGCGGAACGCGCGGAGCTCAACGCCCTGCTTCGCGACAACGCCGAAGCCAGGACCATCGCCGCCCGCTCCCTGAGCTTCGATGCGACCCTCGCAGAATGCCTCACTGCAAGCGAGGCCCGTCACCGGCACGCGAGGCCACTGAGAACCACCGGCCCCACTCCAGTCACAGTCGATTTCAAACGAACCAACTGGCTCGCCAAAGCCGCGGTCTGGATCGGTGCCTTCCACCTCTTCGGCAACACCGCAAAAGCAGCCGGCACCGCCTCCGCTACAACCCGCACCACCCTCCTCACCCAATCCACCATCGCCATCCTCATGAAGAAAGCCGTCGCCTCCATCACCTCCGCCATCCTCGTCCTCGGTGGCACCGGTATCTACGTGATCCACCGCAATAACGAATCCAGCCGGGCGCGGGTGGACACCATGGAAGCCGAAATCCATTCCCTGAGCGATCAACTCGGCATCAAAACAACGAGTATCTCGAACAGGCGCGCAGGGATTACCGATTCACAAAGGACCGTAAGCATCACACAAGTGTTGGCGATCCATGATGGTGACAACAGAATCACAATGCAAGAAGGCGCAGTCCTCGATCAGTTCATCACTACCTCCTCATCCTGCTGCTCGTCGGAATCGCCGCGTATTTGCTCAACGAAGCCCGCATGCTCAAGAGCGGCGAAGTCATCGTCAGCGAGGAACTGAACCTGCTGCGCGACGCCGTGAAAAGATCTCCCGGAGCCGCCCCTTCATCGACTCTCGCAGGGAGAAGCAACCGTCCACCTGCCATCGATGCCGAGAAGTTCTTCGTTGAGCTAACCGATTTTCTAAAAGCTGGTCCCAGGCCGGAGAAAGGGAAGGGTTTGGATGAGTTCATGACGGCATATGAATCGCAGCTCAACTCCGCCCCGCTGGCGAAGCTCAAGGAAATCTGCGATTTGCTGGAGAAGAACTTCCCCTTCGATCAGCCAGATACCGAGGGCGCTCAACTCGTGTGGTTCGGCGTGGTGAGACTCGCCGCAAAATCCGATCCCGCATGGGCCTTCGCCAAGTTGGATCAAGCCGCATCCATCACCAAAATTCCCATTCAAATGCAGCTTGGCATGTTCAAGAACTTGCTGGAAGCCGAAGGAAATCCGATGGGCCTTGCCTACGCTACAGCCATGCAAAAGTGGCTGAATGCCGCTCAAGCCGCAGGCCGGGTCGAGGAAAGCGATCCTCTCGTCGCAGGGCTCCGCGCCGATATCGCAGCCGCGCAAGGGGATCAATCCGCTGCCGTGAAACAAATTTCCCAACTGCCCAGTCAGAGTCAGCGGAAAGCCGCCACGGAGTATCTCAATGGCTTACCAACCCCGGAAGCGCAGCGAAAAGGGATGGAAGAACTCAGCACCGTCCTGGACTTCTACAATTTCACGGCCGCCGTCCAGTCACTCGCGGCCCAACAAGGATTCGATGCCGCGCAAGGAATTCTCAATTCCGCATCACTCACTCCAGAAAAGCATGACATGGCAGCAGCCAGTATTGCCGCCGCAAAAATCGGACCCGAGACCAAGGACCGCGCCGCATGGCTGTTGGAAAACCTGCGCTCGGGCGATGGCAGGGCTCTCGATTTGTTCACCCGCTCATGGAGCCAAGGCAATCATACCGAAGCCGCAAACTGGATTGCCACGATGCAGCCCGGACCACAACGCGACGCCGCGCTCAAAGGCTTCGTCCCCGTTGCCGCCCGAATCGACGGTGCCACCGCGATGGACTGGGCGCTCACCGTTTCCGATCCTCTTTTGCGCAATCAACTGTATTGCGAGGCCCATGAAAACTGGAAGAAGATCGATGCCGAGCAAGCCAACCAGTATCACGATACCCACCCACTCGACAGGGAGGCCCTGGAGGCTGCCAGCAAATGACGGGATCGCGGCACACGCCCGCCAATTAAACCCTTGTGGAGTCGATGGACCAAGGGCCCGCGAATAGGTTTTGCCCCGGTCGCCGCGAAGACCGGCGCAGCTTTCACGATCAAAGCCGCCACACTTCACGTATCGTAGGAGCAGCCAAAACCTCCTGACACGATGCCCAAGGATCCCCCACTAACCCGCCGCGGCTCGTCCGCATTCGCCGCATTCGCCGCACTGGCTTCCTTGCTCGCTTGTGCAGCATTGCCCTCCGATGCTGAGATCGTCGGCAAGCAACCGCCCGGCGGCGGGATTCACCTCGCCCAGGGCTTGATCGCCGGCGAGGTCACCGCCACCTCGGCGATCCTGCAGACAAGGCTCACGTCCGTCACCACGCTCACCGGTGGAGATGTCGCGGGCGCGGAGGGAACCGGTTATTTTGAAATCGCATCGACCACGGATTTCACTGGCGCCCGCCGCACCCCGTGGTTGCGCGCGACCCCGGCCGGTGACTTCATTCTCAAAACCCGGATCGACAGCTTGCTCCCGGCAAGCACTTACCAATACCGCCTCGTCTTCGGCACCGAGGCCCAATCCGCAACCCCGGGCGACATCGCATCGTTCAAAACCCTGCCGGAACCGGGCCGCAAGGCCGCCGTCGACTTCATCCTGACAAGCTGCCCCAACTACTCGTTCTTCCACGAGGGAACCAAGGGCATTCCCGCTTATCAGGGCGACGACCGGATGCTCGGCTATCCCGCGCTGGAAGCGATCCGCAGCTTGAAGCCCGACTTCGTGATCTTGAACGGCGATTGCGTTTACTACGACCACCCGTCGAACACCCGGGCCGAGACCCAAGCCGAACTGCGCCGGAAGTGGCATGAGCAGCATGTCCAGCCGCGCTTCGTGAAGCTCTTTGCCCAAACCCCGACCTACTGGCTCAAGGACGATCACGACCACCGCCAGAACGACTCGGATGCCACCGGAAACTATCAGCCAAGCCACCAACTCGGCATCGACACCTTCCGTGAGCAAGTGCCGGTCGTGAATCCGGATGACCCGAAGGCCGTGACCTATCGCACCCACCGGATCGGCCACGACTTGCAGCTCTGGTTCGTCGAAGGCCGCGACTATCGCAGTCCTAACAAGATGGCCGGCGGTCCCGACAAGACCCTGTGGGGAGCCGAACAAAAGGCCTGGCTGATGCGGACACTCACCGAGAGCGATGCCACCTTCAAGATCCTCGTATCCCCGACGCCGATGGTTGGTCCGGACGACGGCTACAAGAAAGACAACCACGTCAACGCGGACGGCTTCCGCCATGAAGGCGAAGCCTTTTTTTCATGGCTCAAGACGAGCGGCATCGCGCAAGACCGCTTTTACATCCTCTGCGGTGACCGCCATTGGAAGTACCACTCCCAACACCCTGGCGGATACTCGGAATTCTCCAGCGGAGCCCTCAACCGGGAGAACGCCCGCCTCGGACGTGCTCCCGGCTCTCCGGGATCCAGCGACCCCGACGCAAAAATCCGGCAGCACTACACCGACCGGTCTCCCAGCGGTGGCTTCCTGCGCGCTCGGCTACAGCCCGCCGCAGCGGAAGGCCTCTCCTCCCTCGAGTTGACCCTTCATGATGACAAGGGAGAAGTCCTCTATCGGCACCAAACCCCTTGAGTCTGCGAAGAATCAAGCTGGCGAACTTCCGCGAACTTCCTCTGGCGTCCTAAACGGAGCCCATTGCCTCGTCGATCACCTCCAGCATGAAGTCGGCATCGGCTTCTGTAATGCACATCGGCGGTTTGATGCGGAGCACGTTGCCCGAAAGCCCGCCCTTGCCGATCAACAGGCCGAGCTCCTTGCAGCGCTCGAACACCGCCGCGCATTCCTCCTTCGCGGGCTCCTTGGTCACACGGTCCTTCACGAGTTCGACGCCGAGCATCAGACCAAGTCCGCGGACATCGCCGATCAGCGAATGCTTCCCTGCCAGCCGGTGGAAGCCTGCCGTGAGACGGGCTCCGATCTTGAGCGAGTTCGCCTGAAGTCCTTCCTTCTCGATCACCCGCAGCACCGCCCGGCCTTGGGCCATCGAGACCGGGTTGCCGCCGAAGGTGTTGAAGTGAATCCGGCTCGCCAGGGTCTTCGCGATCTCCGGCGTGGTCACCACCGCGGCCAGCGGACAGCCGTTGCCGATGCCCTTCGCCATCGTGACGATGTCCGGGATCACGCCCTGCGTCTCGAAACCCCAGAAATGGGTCCCGGTCCGGCCGAAGCCCGCCTGCACTTCATCCGCGATGCACAAGCCGCCGGCCGCACGGGCGTGTTCATAGGCGTGCTTCAGGTAGCCATCGGGAAACACCACCGTGCCGCCGACCCCCTGGATCGACTCGGCGATGAAGGCGGCGATCCTTCCCGATGATCCGAAGCGGACCAGGTCCTCCACATCGGCCGCATATTTCTTTCCGGCGTCCGGATCGTCCGCACCGAAGGCCCCGCGATAGAGGTCCGGCATCCGCGCGTGCTGGACGCCGAACGAATGCGGCACGTTGAACTTCCAAGTGTGATGCGACGTGAGAGCCATCGCCGACGGACTGCCGCCGTGATAGGCGTTGCGCAGCGCGATCGCATCGTAGTTCCCGGTATAGGCGCGGGCCATGAGCAGCGCGAGGTCGTTGGCCTCGGAGCCGGAGTTGACGAAATAGCAGACCTTTAGATCTCCAGGCATCTTCGCCGCGAGTTCCTTGGCGTAGAGCGCGATGTTCGGATGCAGATAGATCGTCGTGGTGTGGGAGATCGTCTCGTTCTGCAGGTTCGCGGCGGCAACCACCTCCGGATGACAGTGCCCGACGCTCACCGTGACGATGCCGCCGAAGCCATCGAGATAACGCCGGCCTTTCTCGTCGAAGAGATACTGACCCTTCCCCTCCACGATCATGATCGGCTTCTTGTAGTAGTGGAAGATGCCGGGGCTGACGTATTGATTCCGCAAGTCGAGCACCTCCTCGGGCGAGGGACCGTCGTAAGGTATCGGGGAGTAGTCGAACGGTGGAAGTGGCATGGGATTCTAAGGTTGGATTTTCACCGGAGCGATCTTCCGGAAGACGAGGTAAAGCACGAAGCCCAGCGCGAAGCCGACGAACCAGGCCTGACGGTAGAGCATTCCAAGGAAGTCGGGAACCGATGACGCATCGACCGCGCCGACCTGCACCAGGAAGCCCGGCAGATTCGGCAGGACCGCGAGCAGAAAGGCACCGAGCCCTGCCAGGCTGAAGCCGCGGGTGAAGCGATAAATGCCGTGGACCCGATACAGTTCATCGACGTCCAGCTTGCGGCTGCGCAACACGTGGTAATCGGCGATCATGATCCCGGCGATCGGGCCGAGCAGCGCGCTGTAGCCGATCAGCCAGGTGAAGATGTAGCCGTTTGGATCGGCCACCAGTTTCCAGGGCATCATCAGGATGCCAATGACCGCCGTGATCATCCCGCCGGTGCGGAAGCTGATGTGCCGCGGCGCGAGGTTAGAGAAATCGTTGGCCGGCGAGACCACGTTCGCCGCGATGTTCGTCGACAGCGTCGCGACGGCCAGCGCCACCAGCGCGAAGGCAGACAGCCACTTGCTGCCGATCTTTCCAATCACCTGCACCGGATCCCAGATCGCCTCGCCGAAGATCACCACCGTCGCCCCGGTGACCACGATCCCGACGAACGAGTAAAGCGTCATGGTTGGCGGCAGGCCGATCGCCTGCCCCAGCACCTGGTCCTTCTGCGATTTCGCATAGCGGGAGAAGTCCGGGATGTTCAGCGACAGCGTGGCCCAGAAGCCGACCATCGCGGTGAGCCCCGCGCCGAAGACCGGCAGGAATTCGGACACCGGCAGCGCCTTCGACGACCCGGCCAGCACCACCGACAGCCCGCCGGCCCGGCCCAGTGCCCACACCATCAGCGCCACCCCGACCAGCAGCAGGAACGGCGCGCTGAGAACTTCCAGCCACTTGATCGACTCCATGCCCTTCAGGATGAAATAGACGTTCACCGCCCAGAACGCCATGAAGCAGGCGAACTGCCCGGCCGAAATGCCGAACCAGCCGACCGCTTCCGGCGGAGCGAAGCCGAAGATCATCCCCAGCGTCGAGTAGATCGCCGCGCCACCGATCCACGTCTGGATGCCGAACCAACCGCAAGCCACCACCCCGCGGAGCAGCGCCGTGATGTTCGCCCCGCGGATCCCGAAGCTCGCGCGGAGTAGGACCGGAAAAGGAATGCCGTAGTCGGTGCCCGGATGAGCGTTGAGGGTCATCGGCACCAGCACGATCAGATTCCCGAGGAAGACCGTGAGCACCGCCTGCCACCAGGTCAGCCCGCTGCCTAACAGACTGCTGGCGATCGTGTAGGTCGGGATGCACACCGCCATCCCGATCCACAAGGCCGCGACGTCATGGGCCGACCAGGTGCGCTTCGACAAGGGCACCGGAGCGATGTCCTCGTTGATCAGGCTTTCGTCGTGACGGGGCGGATGCATGTTAGAATGGAGCGGCGCGTCTACCTGTTCCTCGTAGCCTTGGCGAAGTGGGATGACCGCCGCTGACTATAATGAACGGTCGTGTGGTGCTTCATGCGTTTGCGGGAAGACGGGGCTTTCGGGTGCTGCGTTTACAAAGTGCGGCGGTCATAGACGCGCCGCTACACCGGCTTGGGCTTTCTGGCGAGGAAGCTTCCCCATCCGGTTTCACCGCACCACTCGCCGGCGCGGACCATGACTTTGCCCCGCACGGTGACCGTCTCCGCCCGGCCGATGACCGGCCAGCCTTCGAAGGCGGAGTAGTCGGTCGCCATCGAGTGGGTCGCCGCGGAGATCGTGCCGGTCCACGCGGGATCCCAGATCACCAGATCGGCATCGCTGCCGACGGCGATCTCGCCCTTCCGCGGATAGAGTCCGAAAATCTCCGCCGCCCGGGTGCTGGCGACTTTCACGAAGGTGTGCAGGTCGATCCTGCCGGCCGCGACGCCATGGGTGTAGAGCAGCTTGACCCGCTCTTCCACGCTTGGGATTCCGTTCGGGATCAGCGTGAAATTCGCAGCCTTGCCGGTGGACTGGAACGAGGCGTCGACCGCCTTGCCCGCTTCCGGATGACCCATGTGTTTCTGCGTCGCGAAGTCGAAGGGTGCGTGATCCGTTCCCACGGTGTCGATCATGCCGTCGGCCAGACATTGCCAGAGGAAATCCTGGTGTTCCTTCGCCCGGATCGGCGGGCTCATCACATACTTCGCGCCTTCGAAGTCCGGCTTCTCGGCGTAGCTGCTGTCGAGAGTGAGATAGGGCGCCACGGTTTCGATCAATACTCTAACACCTCGCTTGCGGGCCTCGACGATCGCCTCCACCGCCGGCCGGCAACTGGTGTGGACGACATAAACTTCCGCCCAGTCATCTCGGCAAAAGTCATCAGGTGATGGCAGCCCTCCGCCTCCACCGTGACCGGCCGCGAAGGCTCGTGCCACTCCGGGCCGGTCTTTCCTTCGGCGACCAGCTTCTTCTGGGTCTCCGCGACAAGGTCGGCGTTCTCGCAATGAGCGGTGACGACGACACCGAGTTCCTTGGCGAGACTGAGCGTGTGATACAACTCGGCGTCCTCAATCCCGAAGGCTCCCTTGTAGGCAAGGAACACCTTGAACGAGGCCACGCCTTCCTCCTCCACGATGGCTTTCAAGGCATCCGCCGTGGAGTCGTCGAAGCGGGTGACGCCGGCATGGAACGAGTAGTCGCACGATGAAATTCCGGCAGCCTTGCCCTTCCAAAGCCGGATTGCCCCCAGCGGATCCTCAGCCCGCGAGGGGCAGCACATTTCAATCAAGGTCGTGGTCCCGCCCATCAACGCCGCCTTGCTGCCGCTTGCCCAGTCGTCCTTCGAGAAAGTTCCCATGAAGGGCAGGTAGATGTGGACGTGCGGATCGATGAAGCCGGGGAAGACATGCTTGCCGGTGGCGTCGATCACCTCCGCACCGGGCGGTGGCGTTAGATCGGGACCGATAGCGGTGATGACACCATTCTCACACAGGATGTCGGCGGTGAAGCGCGCGGTCGCCGTGACAATGTCGCCGTTGCGGATGAGCAGGCTCATGGGTTGTTAGAAAATCGCGAAGCGCACTCCGACTGATGATTGGAGGCCTGCCCTTCGTAGCTTTAGCGAAGTAGGGATTGATGATTGGTGATTGTCTTCACTTCGCCCAGATCTCCCCGTCGCCGAAGGAGAACCAGCGGGTCGTCGTCGTCTTGCGCTTGGTGAAAAACTCGACGCCTTCCTTGCCCTGGATGTGGAGGTCGCCGAAGAATGAATCGTTCCAGCCGCTGAACGGGAAGTAGGCGAGCGGAGCGGGCACCCCGACGTTGATGCCGACCATGCCCGCGCTGACGTTGCGGCGGAACTCGCGGGCGGCCTTGCCGGAGTTGGTAAAGATCGCCGCGCCGTTGCCGAAGGCCTGCTTGTTCGCTTCGGCGATGGCTTCGTCGAGGGTCTTCGCCCGCAGCACGGCGAGCACCGGACCGAAGACCTCGGTGGCCATCAGCGGATTGTCGGGCGCGACCTGGTCGATGACCGTGGGTCCGAGGAAGTAACCGTCGGGCGCGTCGGCGACCCGGGTCTTGCGGCCGTCTGTTAGAACCTTCGCACCCGCCCTTTCGCCGGCGTCGATCAGTCCGGAAACGCGGGCCTTGTGCTCGGCGGAAATCACCGCGCCCATGTCCGGCTGAGATTCGCGGACGTCGGTCGGGCCGACCTTCATCGCGCCGACCCGTTCGGCCAGCGCGGGGAGCAGGCGCTCCCCGGCTTCACCGACGGCCACCGCGGTGGAGCCGGCCATGCAGCGCTCGCCGGCACAGCCGAATGCCCCGTCTTGCACGGCTTCCACGGTGCGGTCGACATCGGCATCCGGCATCAGGACGATGAAATTCTTCGCGCCACCCGCCGCCTGCACGCGCTTGCCGTGGAGCGTCCCCTTGCGGTGGATCTCGCGCGCGACCGGCGTCGATCCGACGAAGGAAATCGCCGCGACATCCGGGTGCTCCAGCAGCGCGTCGACACATTCCCGGCCGCCATGGACGATGTTCAGCACGCCCGGCGGCAAGCCGGCCTTTTCTAACAAGGCCACCACCCGCTGCATGGTGAGCGGGACCTTTTCGCTCGGCTTCAGGATGAAGGTGTTTCCGCAGGCGATGGCGATCGGCCACATCCACATCGGGACCAGCGCGGGGAAATTGAAGGGGCAGATCCCCGCGACGACCCCCAGCGGATGGCGGTCGGTGTGGCAGTCGATTCCCCGGGCGATGTTCTCGAGCGACTCGCCCATCAGCAGGGTCGGGATGCCGCAGGCGAACTCGACCACCTCGATCCCCCGCCGCAGGTCGCCGCGGGCTTCGGACAATGTCTTGCCGTGCTCCGTCGAGATCCCCAGGCAGAGGTCCTCGAAGGCGTCCTCCAACAAAATTTTCACTCGGAACAGCACCTGGGCCCGCTCGTTCGGCGGAGTGTCGCGCCAGTCGGGGAAGGCCGCCTTGGCCGCCGCCACGACCTCGTTCACCTCCTCCGGTCCGCACATCGGGACCGTGGCGATTACGCTGCCGCGCGACGGATTGAAGACCGGACCGCCGGTTCTTCCCTCCACCTGCTTCCACTTTCCGCCGACATAAATCGGGCAGGCTTGATCCACGGTCGGCTTCATGATTGCTGGGAGCTGCC
>NEUO01000152.1 GCA_002304315.1 Verrucomicrobiia bacterium Tous-C4TDCM | reverse complement strand
CAGCGAGATCATCGACGAGGAGAAATCGACCTTCACCGACGCCTTGAAAAAGGAGGTCGCCGAACCGGCAGCCGCCGAACCCCGCGCCGCGAGCCGCCCGAAAAGCCAGGTCAAGCCCGGCAACCTCGTCTATGTCCAGGTCAAGGACGGCGACCGCGACTTGAGCGCCGATCCCGATAAGGTCGGGATCAAACTGACAGCATCGAGCGGCGACGAGGTGCAGCTTGCGATCGAGGAGGAAAGCCAGCATGGCGGGGTCTTCCACGGCACCGTCCGCACCGGCGAGCTGCCGGCCGGCGCGCAGGCGTCGGACTCGGCCATCGACCACAGCCCGCTGATGGCGATCGATCACGACTCTAACACCTTCTGGCGCAGCCAGCCCGACGGTGCCGCGCCGAAGTCGCTGTCGGTCGACATGAAGGAACTCCGTCCGGTGGAGTCGATCATCCTGACCTCGCCCGCCGCGGGGATGGAAGCCCCTGTCCGGATGCAGGCGCGCGGCAGTCACGACGGCCGCTTCTGGTTTCATCTCGGCGATTTTCCCGCCGCCAAACCGGCCACCCCGGTCGGCTTCCCCGAGCCGGAAATGCGGCTGCGGGTTTACAAGATTCCTGCCGCCAACCTGCGGGAAACCTACACCTGGGACGAGATCGCTGAACTAACAAAGAAGCTCGAGCCTGACGAGAACCTCAAGACGGACAAGCTCTCGTGGCAGGCTCCCGAGAAGAGTCCCGACGCTTTCTTCCTCGTCTGGTCGGGCACCTTCGTCCAGGAGCGGGACGGGGCGCTGCGCCTCGGGGTGTCGGGCAAGACGACCGCCATCATGGTCGATGGTCGGCTGGAACTTCCGGTCGGCGAAGGCGGCCGGACCGTCGATCTCTTCGGCCGGCGCGGCTTGCATCAAGTGACGATTATCGCGACCGCCGCGCCCGGCACCGCAACGGTCGAAGCCCTCCGTGCCCGCGAGAACCGGCAATCCTCCGCGGTTTCGATGCGGCCTTTCGCGGCCGCCGATTTCGATCTCGCAGCGGCGGGCGATCTGCCCAAGGCCGCCCCGTTGCCTGCTGCCGAGTTCAAGCAGGACGCCAACCGTTGGACGCTCGACCTGTCGGCACGCGAGTTGCGCTTCATCGACTTCCAGTTCCTCGAATACCGCGGGGAGGCGATCGCGGTCAGCCAGGTCGCCGTCAGCGGCGGAGGCAGCCAGCACCTCCCGCCCGCCGCCGACGTGCTGGAACTCGCCCGCAATTCCATCCTCGAACTCGCACCGGGCGATACGGTGCAAGTGTCCTACCTCGACGAGATCACCGCCGGTGGCCAGCAGCGCAACCGCCTGCTGACCCGGGACCTCACCGCGACGTATCACGACGGCGTGATCACTCCGGTGAGTTACGATTTCGAACGCACCGGCGGCGGTGCCGTCCAGGGTGCCCGCAAGGAACTGATGCGGATCGAACCCGGCGAGCGGATCGTCGCCGAGGTGGTCGACTTCGACCTCGATACCGGCCTCGACCGGGACAGCGTGGAGATCGAAGTCCAGGTGAATGACGGCGCGCCAATCAAGGCCACCGCGACCGAGACCGGCCCCTCGACCGGGACCTTCACCGTCGAGATCGACACCGCCGCGGAACCGGCGGACGGCAAGATCGTGGTCAAGCAGGGCGACCAGGTTTACCTGCGCTATTCCGACAAGCAGAACATCTTCCCGGGCCACGCCTTCCAGCGCGAGACGATGGTCTATCTCAACGAGCCCAGCGTCGGGGTGATCCAGATCGTGGAAAGTGAAACGCCGGTGAGCGGTTCGCCGCGGCTGGTCCCGGTGGCGGGACCGCGGCCGCCGGAGCATGTCGGCAAGATCGAATACCGGCTGCCGCTCACCGTGGAGGTGATCGATCCCGACCAGGCCAAGGATTCGCGCAGCAGCGTCACGGTCGAGGTCGCCACCAGCCAGGGCGCGAAGGCCCGCGTCGAGTGCGTGCTGTCCCGGGCCTTCGCCGCGGAAGGCGAAACGATGGACGAATCGCGCAATCCCGCCTTGTTAGAAGGACGCTTCGTCGGCCAGATCCCCTTGCTGCTCGGTGCCCCTGGCAGCACGGGTCCGGTCCCCGCCGGCGGGACGATCGGCAGCGGCGGACTCGGCAAGGTGCTTCCACCGGATGACGAAATCGAGGAGGCGCTTCCCGCCGATGGCGCGAAAGCGGCGGCCGCGGGGATCCGCGTGCTGAATGTCGTCGGCAGCGACCTCTTCACCGCCCGCTACGAGGATCGCGCCCGGCCCGACGGCCCCGGCTCTCCGCTCGAAGCGAAAGCTTCGCTTTTCTCCGCCGCCACCCTGCGGATCACCGATTCCGAATACCTCGAAGACGCGGAGATCGCCCACGTCGGCAAGAAGCTGTTCGTGCTGCTGGAAGATCCCGACCGCGACATTTCCGACCAGCGGGACAAGGCGATGGTGCGCGTGGTCTCCTCGTCCGGCGAGGACGAGACCGTCGAGTTGGAGGAAACCCTCGGCCACAGCGGCATCTTCAGCGGATCGCTGCCACTCAAGGCCGTGCCGAAGCCGGTCGCCGGCAACTTCGCCGGAGAGATCGAATGCTTCTTCGGCGATGTGTTGACCTGCGGTTATCTCGACAATGTCCCGCAGACCGACGACGGGCTGACAATCATTCAACTCGGGATTCCGGTCGCGATCGGCACCAACGGCGAGATGGCCGCGTTCAGCAAAGTTTACAAGGACGACGACCTCGCGATCCAGACCCAGTTCCACATCGCGGAAAGCCATTTCGAGCTCTTCAAGGGCCACCGCAAGCTCAAGCAAACCGAGGAAGCCGCCGTTGCCCTGGAAGCCGGACGCAGGGTCCTGCGCGAACTCCACGAGGACTATCCGAATCCGAAATACACGCCGCGCATCTCCTATCTCCTCGGCCAGTTCGCCCAGGAAATGCAGGCCTGGAACGAGGCGATCGCCGCCTACGGATCGATCGTCCGCAACCACCCCGACCACAATCTCGCGCCCGACGCCCAGTACAAGCTCGGACAGTGCCACGAGGAGGCCGGCAATCTGGACGAGGCGCTGGAAGCCTACGTCACCCTCGCCGCCACCTATCCGAAGAGCCCGCTGATTGCCAACGTGATGCTGCGGATCAACGAGCACTTCTATCTGAAGGAGGAGTTCGCCGTTGCGGCCAGCGTCGGCGGCAAGTTCATCGAGCGCTTCCCGAACCACGAGTGGACTCCCAAGATGGCGTTCCGCATCGGCCAGTGCCACTACAAGCTCGAGGAGTTCCAGAAGGCCGGCCTCGCTTTCGACGCGTTCGTGAAGCGCTTTCCGGAGCAGGAACTCACCGCCCAGGCGCTGTTCTGGGCCGGCGAGAGCTACCGCATGGCCAAGGACATCCCGAACGCTTTCCGCCGCTATAACCGCTGCCGCTGGGACTTCCCCGAAAGCGACGCCGCCAAGTATTCCCGCGGCCGCCTTGCCCTGCCCGAACTGCTGAACCAGTTCGAAAACGAAGCCAATTTGAACGAATGACCATGCCCTTCCTCCACGCAGTCCCCATCGCCGCCAGAGGATTCTTCGAGAGCGGAGCCCTCAACTATCTGATCGAGGGCGGCTTCTTCATGTGGCCGATCCTCGCGCTGTTCATTCTGGCGATCGCCGTGATCATCGAGCGCTACCGCAGCCTCAAATTGTTAGAGACCGACGCCAGCGCGTTGCGCGAAGAGGTCGTCGCGCTCTTGTCCGAAGACCGCATCGAGGAGTCACTCGAACTCTGCGACGCCGCCCGCGGACCGGTGCCGGCGATCCTTTCCAACGGCCTGCGCAAATACCTGGTCCTGCGCCGCCTCAACTACGATCCGGCCCAACTCGAACAACAAGTGATCAAGAGCATGGAGAACTGCGGTGTCCACATCGTCGCGGCGCTCGAGAAGCACCTGCCGATCCTCGCCACCATCGCCTCGGTCGCGCCGATGCTCGGCTTCCTCGGCACTGTCCAGGGGATGATCGTCGCGTTCGGCGACATCGAGGCGAACATCGGCCAGCAGAACATCGTGGTCGCCGCCGCCGCCGGCATCCGGGTCGCGCTGCTCACCACCGCCTTCGGCCTGATCGTCGGAATTCCCGCCTACATGGCCTTCAACTACTTCACCGGCATCATCAACGAGTTCGTGCTCCAGGTGGAAACCTCCGCCGCCGAGCTGATCGAGGTGGTGACCCTGCGGATGACCCTCAACCAAGGAGAACAGTGAAACTCAAGCGCGGCAAGATGCTGACCGATCCGCCGGACTGCGCCACCGCGGACATCGCCTTCACGCTGATCATTTTCTTCCTCGTCTGCGCGGCCGTGCAGCCGGAAACCGGGATGCCCCAGGTGCTGCCGAAGACCGAGGCGAAAACCGAAAAGCGCGACCAGAGCCAGAACATCGAGGTCTCGATCACGCCGTCGAGCATCGTCCTCAATGGCAGCCCGCTCCAGTTGCCGGAGTTCGCCCAACGCATCGCCGCCGCCCTCAAGCAGAAGACCCGCGAAGCCGACAGGATCGTCGTCGTCAAGAGCGCCCCGGAGACGCCCTATCCGACCTGGATCCAAGTCTCGCAGGCAATCGGCGACGCCGGCGGCATCCTCACCCTCGAACTCGAAACCGAACGGAGGATCGAAGTCGAATGAACCGAAGAGAGGGAACAACGAAATCAGCGAAACTTCGCGAAAGAAAAGACGAAGTGAGGTCGACCGACGCCGTCGCAACGTTGATCGTCTCATTTTTCCAACCCTCTGAAATTTCGTCAATTTCGTCACTTTCGTTGTTCCTATCCCGGTCTTTCGAATGAAACTCCCGCGCAAAAAACTGACCGCCTCGGTCCCGACCTTCGCGATGGGCGACATCGCCTTCCTGCTGCTGATCTTTTTCGTCATCCTCGCGCGCTCTCAGGATGACAGTCATGTCCAGTGGCAGCCCGCCCGGCTCAAGGATGTCAAGCTGGCCGCCACCCCGCGCGCCAGTGTCACCATCGACACCGGCTTCAAGACCTATCTCGACGGCAAGGAGACCACCCCCGCCGAACTCGCCGCGGCGATCTCGGCCGTTCTTGGCGATGCCCCGGCCGGCCAGCGCCATGTCTTTTTGAAAGTCCACCGCGAAGCCAAGGCCAGCCACTTCGAACCGGTGATCGCCGCCATCAGCGAAGCGGGCGGCGATCTGATCCACATTCTCGAGCCCGAAGAACCCGCCCCGAACCGATGAAGATCCAACCCGAAAACCCCGCCGCCCGCCGCAGCGCGCTGGCCAGCACCGCCGCCGATCTGCGCGAACTGAAGGGCAACTCCCGCGCCACGGTGCAGGAGTTGCAGGCCTTCCTGCGCGAACTCAAGGGCAAGAGCCCGCAGGAGATGCTCGGCGTGGTGGCCGCCAGCCAGCTTGCGCGCTCGCTGGTCCTGTCGAGCGCGTTGGTCGGCGGCGGGATCCTGCTCTTCACCGCGATACCCTACTTCTTCGGTGACGATGCGAAGGAAGCTCCCGCCGCCGCGGAGCCCGCGCCCGCGCCGGTCGCCCCGCCGCCACCCGCCGCGGAGAAGCCGCCGGTGGAGGCGAAGCCCGATCCGCTATCGACCCTCGGGGTGGGGGAGGAATTGACCGCGCCACCCGACCAGAACCCGCTCGAAAGCAAGGGCGATGATTTCCTGAAGGACCTCGAGTGATGGATTGGCCTCGGGTCAGGGATTCGCTGCGACACCACGCCCGCCGTCCGGTTGTGCGCACCGGCATCTATGCCGTGTTGTGGTGCCTCCTCTGGCTCGATGCCCGGGTCGGGTTCATTCTCCCCGTCGCCGTTCAGGCACTCGGCTTCCTCACTGCGCTGCCGGTTTGCATTTACTGGATCCGGCACTGGCGGAATGGCCCGCCGCATCTCCGCCGCGCGGTCCGCAGCGTCTGTTATCTTCCGGTGTGGCAACTCGCCGCCCATCTGCCGCTATTGTTCTCAGGCTATGGCATGTCTTCCGCGATCGCCACCGCCGGGACGGTCGGCGCCTTTTTCCTCGGACTTGGCTGGGCCGTCTGGTGGATCGACCGCGAAACCAAACGCGCCCGCCCGCCGGTCACCTCAAAGCGCGTCTGGGACCCCCGCCAGTTGGTGGCCTGGTACTTCGGCCGCAACAGCCGCAAGCTCCGCCAGTCGGTCTTCACCCTGCTGGTTTACTCGGGTCTCTTCGGCGGCACTTTCATGATCTTGACCCGGCTCACCGGTTGCAGCGTTTACGAGGCTCCGCTCGGCGGCGGCGAGGAAAAACAACTCCGCCAAATCGTCCGGATCCAGAAGGTCATCAACAAGAAATACGTCATCAATCCTTACAGTAGCGTGCTCTTCAATCCGCCGCCGATCGATGACGTGAAACTCGACGTGCTCGAAGTCACCGAGCACCTCTACAAGATCGGTCAGGGCAAGGGCGAGGGCGCCGGCTTCGTGGGAGGCACCACCCGCGGCAAGGTCCGCTTCATCCGCCTCAAATACGACGGCGGCGACTGGGCGCAGGACATGGACCGCGGCTCCGACCTGAACCTGCTCACCGAATACGGCGTCCGCCTCGGCCATCCGGTCCACGACCGCCCGGAACCGATGGAAATCGCCCGCCTGAAAAGCTTCCCCGCCCGCAAAAGCCCGCCGATGGTTTACATGACCGGCCAGCAGAACATCAGCGTCAGCGATGCCGAGATCAAGATCCTGCGGACCTATCTGCTCGACCACCACGGCATGCTGTTCGGCGACAATGGCGGCAGCTCCGGCTGGGAGGGCCAGTTCGTCGGCATGATGGCGCGGGTGCTGCCGACGGTGGAACCGATCTCGGTCTATCTCGACCACCCGATCCACCGCGTGCCCTACACGCTGCCCCGCCTGCCGATCGTCGCGCCCCACGGCCGCTCCAACGCCCTCGGTTGGGTGGTGGACGGCCGGCTCGTCGTGTACTACCATCCCGGCGACATCGGTGATGCCTGGGCCGACGGCCACTCGGGCGTCCCGCAGGAAGTCTGGGAGTCCTCCTACCAGCTAGGGATCAACGTCATTTACTACGCCCACTCCGAATACAGCAAATGGCTCGCCGCCGCGAAATGAAACGCTTTTTCCCGCTCGCCTGTGCCTTTCTCCTCGCAACGGCTACCGCCTCGCGCGCGGCGCTTTCCCCGCTTGAGCAGATTCAGGTCGCCACCTTCGAGAAGATGCGCGAGGTCGAGCGCTATCAGATCCGAATCGCGGAAAAGCACTACACCAACGGCGAGTTCAAGACCGCCCTCGCCGAGTATGAGAAATTCCTGACGCTCTACGAAAAAAGCCCCGGAGCGCCCTATGCCCAGTTGATGTGGAGCCACGCGATGATGCATCTCAAGAAGCCGAAGACCGCCCTGCGCGAAGGCTTCCAATCGGTCATCGACTACTGGCCGGAATCCCATGAAGCCACCGTGGCCGCTTACTGCATCGCCGATGCCTATCGCACGATGGGCGAGGTGAAGGAAGCCCAGACCGCCTTCCGTTTCCTGATCAAGGAATACCCCGATCACGACATCGCGGTCCGCTCCCGCGTCGACCTGCTCCACTACGCCCGGCTCCACAAGGACGAGGTCGAGCGGCTCGCGTTGCTCAACGACCTCACCTATCAGGTCAAACGCACCGAAGCCGCGAAAGCCACCTGCGTCGAAGCCTGCCGCGAGCTCGCCGAGCTCCACTTCTTCGCCCAGCGGCTCGACGAGGGGAAGAAGGCGCTCGGCACCACCTACGCGGGCCCGGAGCTCTTCGACACGGTTTACGGCATGTCCGCCAAGACCGTCGCCCACCTGCTCAAGGAGCCCGCCACCAAGCCCGCCGCCCTCAAACTGGCCGACCAGCTTCTTGCCACCTTGCGCGCCGAAGCGGTCGAGCGCCCCGCGATCGAAAAGGATCTCCTCTACCGCGCTGCCGATCTCAACGGCACCCTCGGCCGCCCCGCCGACACCTGGAGTCTTTACGAGGAGATCGGCAAACGCTTCGGCCGCGACGACGACCTGCTCGGCCGGATGGCGGCGTGGTGCAAGCAGCGCGAGAAGCGCGACGACGCCCGCCGGATCTACGGCGAGTTCAAGGACCGGGCGGCAGGCCTCAAGAACATCGCCGCGATGTATCTGGAAGAGGGCAAGGTGGCGGAGGCGATGGAGGTGTTCCGCAAACTCATCGAGATCGATGGCGAGCATGCCGACGGCTACCTGTGGTCGATCGCCGAGTGCTACGATAAACTGGCAGATTGGAAGAAGGCGATCGGCACTTACCGGCAGATCGACCGTTTCCCCGACAACCAGTTCCGGATGGCCGCCTGCCACCGCAAGCTCGGCGAGCAGAAGGAGGCCATCGTGCTCTACAACCAGATCAAGGTCATCGACAACTCCGCGCCCGAGGCATCGCTGCAGATCGGCTTCACCTACGAAGAGGCCAAGGACAAGGAGAACGCCATCCGCACCTTCCAGCTCACCTGCAAGCGCTACCCGAAGTCCGGCCAAGCCGGCCGCGCCCACGCGCACTTGCAGAACGAATACAAGATCAACGTCACCCTCGGCGGCACCGAGGAGGAGTGAGACCAAAGGCCGCAGGCCCCACCGGGTGCGCGGAGGCTCCGCCCCGCAGAACGGTCCCTGCGGCTCTGCTGGCGATTGAAGTCCGCATCGCCGAGACGGCCGTCCCCGTGGCTTCTGCGGGCCGGAGGCTCTGCGCCCCCGGTGGGCTCCGCCCCGCAGAACGGTCCCTCCGGCTTTGCTGGCGCTTGAAGTCCGCATCGCCAAGACAGCCGTTCTCGTGGCTTCTGCGGGCCGGAGGCTTCGCGCACCCGGTGGGCTCCGCCCAGCAGCCAAGGCTCTACCGGGGGCGTGCGTCTGCCCATCAAGTGATTCGACACCCACTCGTGGTGCGGTGCTGTCCCCCGAAGAAGTCGGGTCTTGCTTGGCCCTGTGGAGACATTTAGGTTCAAACCATGACCTTTACTCAAAGGATTCCGGCCGAGCGGCTGAAGGGGTTTGATCTCCAGAAAGGCGACACACTGGAGGTGATGGCAGTGGTGGATTCGGAGTTCGTAGTGCAGGTGAATCGGGCAGAGCCGCCGGCTGCGGCACGGGGCAAGGCCACCGAGTGGCTTGAGTCCGCTCGCGGGAGTGTGATTCTCGCTCCGGGTGAGACACTGGACGATCTGCGCATGAGCTACCACGGCCCTAAGTATGGGATCAATTCCTGACCGCCCATGCGCGTTTTTCTGGATACCAATGTTCTGCTGGATGTGCTGCTGAATCGTCCAGGACTGGTCGTGGAGAGTGAGGGAGTAATCCTGCGGTGCGAGAAGGCGGGCGATCCGATGTTCATTGCCTGGCACGGTCTGGCAACGACCTACTACCTGTTGCGGCGTGGCCGCACGGAGGCGGAGGCGATGCAGGAAGTGGATAAACTCTTGGCATGGGCTCGTGTGGCCGATGCGGGCGATGCGCATGTAAGGAAGGCGCGGGGATTTGGATTTCCCGACTTCGAAGATGCGCTGCAGGCAGCATCGGCGGCAGCTTGCTTGGCGGACTGCATCGTTACGCGGAATGTCGCGGATTTCACCAAGAGCCAAGTCGTTGTGCTGACTCCTGCTGAATTCCTGGCGAAGTTTCCGGATTCATGAGGATCTGGAGCTTGCCGATCCTGCTAGGCCGATGGGCTGCGGATCTTTCGGGAAACGATTCCCTGAATTTTTAATTGGGCACCGCGTCGATGCCCACGGGAGGGGCAGAATTTTGAGGAGGAAGATGGCCAAACATCGCCCCCCGCTCACCGCTCACCGCGCACGCACCGTGATCGAGATCGCCGAACCGCGGCCGTGGTCATCGACCACGCGCAGGGTGCGGGTGCCGGCGGCGGGTTGCCAGGCGAGGCTTTCGCCGGCGGGGGCGCTGCCGAGGAAGCTGTCGTCGCAAAACCAGTAGAGCGCGGCAACTCCGGCGGCCGGCTTGGCATGAAGCGGGATCGAGCTATCGGCCCCGCCGGTGATGTAGATCCGCCCGGCCAGCGGGGATAGGATGCCGGGTGCGTTGCCGGGATCGAGCCCGTCGGTGGTGGCGATGCCGTGTTCCGGGGCGGGCAGCCCGCGGCGGGGGACGCCGGCTTGGCGAAACAGCTCTAACAGGTCGGGCGGCCAGAACTCGTGGACTTCGCGGCGCAGCGACGCGCGGCCATCGTCGCGGGCGATCCGTCGACCCGTGTCGCCGTCGACCAAGATCTCGCGGTGGAGCTCGCAGGGCTTGATGGGCGAGACGCCGGGGATGAACCACGACGGCGCGCGATGCGGGCAATGGGCACCGGGCAGGCAGCCGGATTGCGGGCAGACTTCGGTCATGCGGACCCCGGCGGGTGCCTCGCGGGGGGCGTCAGGTAGATCGAGGCGGCTGAGCAGGTCGAACAACAAGGGGGCGGCGGTCCGCCGTGCGACCAGTGCGTTGTTGCCGCGGCCGGAGAAATTGCCCATCCACACGACGAGCTCGTGGTCACCCTGAACGCCGACCGCCCAGGCATCGCGGAAGCCGTGGGAGGTGCCGGTCTTCCACGCGACCGCGGGCGCTCCGGCAGTGAACTCGTAGTCTTTCCCGAGTTCCTTGCCGCCGGTCATCAGGTCGAGCGTGAGAAAGCGCGCCGCCTCGTCTAACAGCACCGGTCCCGCCGGTTCCGGGCCGCCGGGTAGGAAGGCGAGCGGACGGCAGCGTCCGTCGTCGGCGAGCCCCGCGTAGAGTCCCGCCATTTCCAGCGGCGTGACTCCCGCGCCGCCCAGCACCAGCGTGAGACCGTAGTGGGAGGGTGGCTTCGGCAGCGACACGCCGCCGCGTTTCAAGAGGCCATAAAGCCCGTCGCCGGAGAGACGCCGGGCAAGATCGACGGCCGGGATGTTGCGGCTGCGCAGCAGTGCCTCGCGGGCGCTGACCGGCCCCATGAACTCGCGCTCGAAGTTCTCCGGATTGTAATCGGCGAAGGTCAGCGGGCCGTCGACCAGCAGGCTGCGCGGATGGATCAGGCCTTGTTCGAGGGCAAGTCCGTAGGCGAAGGGCTTGAGCGCGGAGCCGGGTGAACGACGGCCGCGCAGGCCATCGACCATGCCGCAGATCGAGGCATCGTGGTAGTCGCCGGACCCGACGTAGGCGAGCACCTCGCGGCTCCGCGCGTGGACCAGCACGGCGCAGGCATTGACGATCCCGAACTCCGCACTGCGGTCGAGCCGTTCGCGGATGCCGTTTTCCACGAGCTTCTGCAAGCGGAGGTCGAGCGTGGTGTTGATCGTTCCGGACGGATCCGCCTTCATGACTTGACGGCAGAAATGCGGGGCCTCGTGAGGTGGCGGTGCGGGCGGGATCAAAGTGAAGTCCGCTGCCAGCGGATCGCGGCGCAGGGGATCGTCCTCGTCGAGCGTCGCGATCAACCGTGCCTGGGCCGCCGCGATGCGCGGACGGTCGGCTTCCTTCCCCGGATGCCGGGTCGCCGGGCTCTGCGGGATCACGCTCAGGGCGAAGGCCTCGCGCTCGGTCACTTGGTCCGGCGAGCGTCCGCACCACAGAAGGGTCGCCGCTGCCGCGCCCTCGACGTTGCCGCCGTACGGCGCGAGATTGAAGTAGGCTTCCAGGATCTCGTCTTTCGAGTAGTGCCGCTCCAACTGCAGCGCGCGGAACATCTGCACCAGCTTCCCGCCGACATCGCGCGTGTTCAATTTCCAGCGCAGCCGTGCGACCTGCATCGTCAGCGTGGAAGCACCGCCGGCCGGATTCCCGGTGGCGGCATCCCACGCGGCGCGGCCGGCGGCGACCGGGTTGACGCCCGGATGCCAGCGGAAATAGCGGTCCTCCTTCAGCAAGGTCGCGCGCACCAGCGACGGACTGATTTCATCGAGCCGGGATCGCAGGCGATAGCGGCCATCGCTTGCTTGCGACAGGTGGATTACCGTGCCATGCCGATCCCTCACGACCCGCGACCAGCCGAGGCCCTCCGGATACAAGTCGGGCCGCGGCAGCAGGTTCCATCCGATGGCAGCGAGTATGAGCAGGACGGCGGAGAACCAAGCTGTCCTCCGTCGCCATCGCTTCAGCTTTTGCCTTATGCTCATCGATCAGGATTCAAAAATGCGAACCACGGAATACCCGGAATACACGGAAGTCGGGCCGTCCCGTGTTGCCGGTGAAAGTCCCATCTTTCATCAAGTTTCAAATTTCCGTGTATTCAGTGTGTTCCGTGGTTCCTCAATCGGTGGGTTCAAGGTGCCGCCGCCACTTCGATCCGTTCCGCCTTTGACACCCCGTGACGGCCGCGGTCGTACATGTCCTCGGCCATCGCGGGCGGCGCGATGAAGCTGCCCGGGCAGACCGCTTTCATCCGGTAGGTGACCGACCACTCGCCGTTCGGCGCGAGGCCGAGGTAGAACAAGGTGCGGTCCTCGCGCAGCTCGGCATAACTCGTCCCGGCGACCGTTCCCGGGCCGGAGCGCAAATCCCCGGCGACCACTTCGAAGCCGGCGGGCAGCAGGTCGATCACCGCGAGGTCGACGAGACGCCGGTCCGCGAGGTTCCGCACGGTGAGCTTCACTTCGACCGCATCGCCGGCGCGGAGCGGCTGGTCCGGCTTCAGCGCTTTGATCTCGCGGAAGACCCCGAGGCCGCTGGTGGAGGCGTCGGGCGAGGCGACGCGGTCGTAGCCCTGCTCCACCGCTTGGAAGAAGATCCCGATGTCGCCGGAGCCTTTCTGGTCGCGGCGGAAGCTGAGTGCCTTGGTGCCGACCGGGAACTCGCCGCGCACCAAGCCCGGCTTGGGTCCGTCTAACAGCGACTCCTCGCCCGTCTCCGGCAGCGCGAACAACGACAGCTCCAGCGCCGTCTTCGCCGCGACATCGCCATAGGCTTTCAAGGCGAGCGTCATGTAGGAGGCGGTGAGCGTGGTGAAGCTCTCGTTTTTCAGCGGGGTCATCACCGGCGCCAGATCTTCGTAGCCGAAGCGCTTCACGTCGTCCGGGAAATGGCGGCAGCGGATGTAGAAGATCTTCAAAGCCTCCGCCTCGGCGCTGCGATGATAGCTCGAGCCCCCCGGGTGCGGTGCTTTCACGCAGGTTTCCATCAGGTTCTCCGCCTCCTTGTCCTTCTTGAGCAAGCGGTAGCTCCCCGCTATCCACGCCGCGGTGGCGCTGCCTTCCCACTGGCCGGGGTGGCGCTTGCTGAGGGTGTCGCGCAGGTTGAGGAGTTGCGGTGCCGCCGCCGATCCGTT
>NEUO01000151.1 GCA_002304315.1 Verrucomicrobiia bacterium Tous-C4TDCM | reverse complement strand
CGCCTCTGGTGCGTCGTGGCCTTGATCGCGGTCACGCTCTGCGCCCTGCAACCGTTCCTCGTGATTCGCGCGTATCGCGAACGCGAACGCGTGATCGTGCTCGACCCGAGCGGGACGTTTCACGTCAGCCCGCTCCTCGGATTCGAGGAGGCCGCCAAACTGCACGAACAGCACGCGCTGCTGGCGTGTCTCGCGTTGTTCCAGCGCAATCCCGCGGGTTTCGATTTCCCCGAATTGCTCGAAAAACTCTTTTTGCCCGAGGCGGCGAAGAAAGCCCGAGCGGATGCGGGCACCACTGCCGAAGAATTCGGCGCCAAGGCGCTCCACCAAAAACCCGAGGTCTTGAAGCTCACCGTCCTGGAGACCCGTGAAAACGTCGTGATCGTGCGCGCCGACGGGCAATTGGTCCGGACCGGACTCGTGGGCGGGCAGACCTTTGGCGAAGCGGCTCCCTTTACCGTGCGATTCCAGTTCGCGCGCAACCCCAACCTCGCGGCCAACGGCCGCTATCCCCTGGCCGTATGGTCCTACGAAACCTCGCAATGATGACGGTGCTCGCGCTCCTGATGATCGGAGTCCGTGCTTCCGATTTTCGGACGTTCCCGCTCGACGAGCGCTCGCTCTATACGATCCGGCTCAACCGGGAGGAGCCGACGACCTGTGTGTTTCCGGCCCCGATCAAGGCCATCGTCGGCGCAAACGTATCCGTGAAGGCCGAGGACAATCCCGCCGTCCTGCTGTCGCACGAACCGGGCACGGACTATTTCTCGGTCCGGCTCCTGAAGGAGAACGCCACCGGGGCGCTGAACATCGTGCTGCGCGGGAAAGTCTACGTGCTCGCGTTCGTTGCGGCTCCGTCTCCCGACCGGGCGGTGGTTTTTCTCGACGAGCCCGTGGCCGGAGGGACACCGCGCCGAAACGAACCCGAGATTCTGCGCGGTCTGGTCGAGCGGGCCAAGCAACTCGACCGCGGAGCCGAACAACCGGCCGGTATGTCGTCGCGATTTGAACGGGTGGAGCGGTCGGACGCCACCGCCTATCGGACATTCAATGCGGTCATCGCGAGCGTCGTGCGCTTCGAGGCGGAGGATGCGTTGGTGTTCAGAATACGGCTGGAAAGCACCTCCGACGTCGCCGTGCCCTACGACCCGCAGGGCGTGGCGATCCGCCTGGGCCGCGAATTTTTCCCCGGCGCCTATGTCGAGGCTTCCGGCGCCATCCCCCCGCGGGGCAGCTCCCAAGTCTACCTCGTTGTCGCCGGCGCACCGCGTGGCGGCCGGGCCAATCTTTCGGTGAAGGAACCGTTCACGGTGATCGTGCCCTACCCATGAAACTGAACCGCGATTTTCTCACTTCAGGCTCCGGTCAGGTCCTGCTCGTCGGTGCCGTCCTCCTGCTGGGCGTGCTGGCGGTGCGGTGGCAGAACCAAAGCCGGCCGGCACCGGCGCTTCCGGTCGTGAAACCCGCGCCGTCGCCCGTGCTCCCAAAAATACTCACCCGCGGAGGCGTGAAGTTCATTGCGCCGCCGGCACCTGCATCGGGCGTCCCGGCACCCGTGGCCACGATCGCACCGGCGAACGCGATCACACCCGACGCCGTGAGCGCCCTGCCGCTGACGCTCGTGATCTCGGCTCGGCCCACCTTGCCGGAGCCCACGCCTCCGTCCGCGCCCTACGGCCGGCTCATCCCCTGCGAAACCGTGGTCGCCCTGGAATCGAACCGGCTCGAAACGCCGGTGATCGGCTTGGTCACCGAGGACGTCTGGCACGACGGACGACTCGTGGTGCCGGCCGGAGCCGAGGTCCACGGTCGCGCCGCCCTTGATCGCACCCGGGAGCGGCTGGCGGCGCAGGGCGAATGGAGAATTGTGTGGCGCACTCCGGATCGGGACAACGGCACCGAATTGACCGTGCAGGGCCTCGCGCTGGATCGGGAGTGGGATGCCGATACGCGGCAATGGGGCGAGCACGACGGTTCCGCCGGACTGCGTGGGCAAGTCGTCAAGTCCGACCAAGACCGCGAACTGAAACTCTTCGCCGCGACCTTCCTCGCGACCGCCACGGCGGCGTTGCAGGAGACCAGGCCAACGGCCGGGTTGCTCGGCGAGTCGTCGGTTCCGACGACCACCGCGCGCAACGCCGTCCTGGCGGGGACCGGCGCGGTGCTGCGCGAGCAGGCGCAGGCCATCCGCGAGTCCATTGCCCGCGACGGCTTCTACCTCCGCGTGCCGGCCGGCAAGCCCTTCTACCTTTATCTCACCCAAACCCTCGACCGGAGCCAGGCCCGGCGCAGCCCCGCGCTGGCGCACACGGCCGCTCCCTCCCGCCCATGAAACACCTCCTCATCGCCATCGTGATTGGACTTGCCGGCTGCCAGACTCCGCTGCCTCCCCGGGTGCTGCCCGCACCGGCCAAGCCGCTGGCCGCCATCCCGCCGCCGCCGAGCCCACCGGCCCCGGCGCCCGCACCCACGTCCGCCAGCCTCGAACAAAAACTTCGCCAACAGGCGCAATACATCGAGGCGCTCATCAGTCAGAACGACGCGCTGACCGCGAAACTCGCCGGAGCGAACGGCGGCACGCCGCCGCCACGGACCGTCGCCCCGCTTCCGCCGGAACCTCTGCTACGGACCGTCGTTCCGCTTTCGACGGAACCTTTGCCGGTGCCGCGTCCCGCTCCGCTGGCCCCGACACCGCCGGTGGAATCGATCCTGACTCCAAACGCGGAAAACGTCATCGACCTTGTGGCCGTGATCGTCGCGGAAAAACCCGGCGAGCCCGTGAACCCTTTTACGGTGCGCACCGTGCCGCCCGAAGCCATGCGCGAAGTGTCCGTGCATGTCGGCGGTATTGTCGCCGGGCCCGCCGCCTGCGCGGTTGTCAACGACCGGCTCGTGCAGGCCGGTGAAACCATCGAGTCCCTCGCGGTCGAACGCATCGAGCCGGACGCCGTGCTGCTGCGCCACAGCGGGCGGCTGCTGCGGCTGCCCGTAACCGAGCAGCCGACGCGCGTGCGGCTCCCCCTCTGACATGCCCGCCTTTGCCATCAACGCCATCGACCGGGCGGGGTGCCGCCGGTTTCTCCGGGAGGATGCGCCCAGCGAGGCAACTCTGCGGGTTCAGCTCCGCGCCCAATCGCTCTGGCCCGTGCGCATTCGCGAGGTCCGAGCGGACCGGAAGCTGGCGCGCCTGACTCTGCCCGCGCCGGAATTCGTGGGGCTCCTGCACCAGCTGGAACTGCAGCTCCGGGCCGGTGTCAACGCCGACAGCGCGTTGGGGCAATTGGCCGCCGATGCCCCAGCGGGGGCGATGCGGGCCATGCTGGAAAAGATCCACCGCGAGGTCGCCCAGGGCACGCCGATTCATGTGGCCTGCCGTTTTTTTGAGAAACAATTCCCGCCGCACCTCGCCGCGGTCGTGTCCGCAGGGGAAGCGTCCGCCCAACTGCCCGAGTCGATTCGCGCGCTGGCCGCGCATGTGAGCGGAAATGCCGAATTGCGTCGCACCGCCCGACGGGCGCTCATCTACCCGGTTGTCGTGCTGATCGCCACCACGGCGCTGATCGGATTTTTGCTCGGAGGCGTGGTGCCGCAGTTCGCCGCGATTTTCGCCTCACTGCATCTGCCCCTGCCGGCCGTCACGGTCGCGCTCATCGGCGCGAGCGAATTCGTGCGCAACGGATGGCCCGCGCTGATCGCAGGGTCGTTCGGGGCGGTCGCCCTCGCGGGGGGCGTGGCGCGGTCACCCCGGGGCCGGCTCTTACGGGACGCCGCGCTGCTCCACCTGCCCGTGCTCGGCGAGGTCGTGCGGCATCTCGCCACCGCGCGATTCGCCGCGCACTGCCGGCTACTCCACGAGGCGGGCATCCCGCTCCTGGACGCGCTGCGGACCGGGGCGGAGCTGACCGGCAACGCCGTGATGGCGCGCCAGCTCGAAGCCGCGCGGGCACGCGTCGCCGTGGGCCAGCCGCTTTTCACCGCATTGCCGAAGAAGCACGCGTTCCCCGGCTTCATCGTGCCCGCGCTCAAGTCGGGCGAAACCACCGGGCAGCTCGGCGCCGCGCTGCGCCACATCGAGGACTACGCGGCGAGCCGCGCCCGCGAACGGCTCGCGACCGCGCTGGCCCTGCTGGAGCCCGTGCTCCTCGCGGCACTCACCGGGATCGTCGGTCTGATCGCACTCTCATTCTTCCTTCCGCTGTTCTCGCTGCTCGGCGGCGTCAACGCCCGTTAACAATGCCATTCATTTTTTCCATCTCCCGCTTCCGTCGCCGTCGCGCCTTTTCGCTGCTCGAAGTGGTGCTCGTCCTCTTCGTGCTCGCGCTGCTCGCCGCCGCGCTCACGCCATCGGTGCAGGACATCATTCTGCGGGGCCAGCGGGAGGCCGAGTCGCGCACGATGGACGAACTTACCCGGACGATCACGGCTTCGTTCCAGGCGACCGACCTGACCAACCTGAATATCGCCGCGCTGCCGGGCAGCGTCGGGGTAGGGGACACGCCGACCATTTTCTCCTCGTCCACCGGTGCTGCCTACACGAGCACGGCGGGAAGCGATTGGTTCGCCAAGGTCGGTCGGCTGCGCGGGGTGACTCCGCAGATCGGCCGTCCGCCGACCGCCGCAGTCCAACCCGCGCTCGCCCAGATTGCGTTCAACGCCGCCGGCAACCCGCGGCTGCTTTTCGTGGCACCCGGCGAAGCCGGCCAACAACGGTTTTTGCTCGTGAGTCTCACGGCCCGCAGCGAGCAGCTCGCGCTGCCGGCCTACGACCCCGGCGCCGCCTGGTTCGATGCGATCTGGAACCACGATTGGGAAAGCCGCAGCGCGACGTTGCCCGCCTATTGGTCAGGAAGGCTGACCCCGGCGCAGGCGGCGGTCTGGACGCAGGGCAGCGGCGGACTCACGCAGGTTTACCGGCTCTGTGTGCGGCGCATCTCGCTGCCGAAATTTCGGTTCACCGTGAACAACAACCACGCGACGGAAAATGCGTGGCTGTCTTTTAACAACCTCACGCAGGCGTTCACGGCGCCGGCCAACTCGGGAGCCAACGTCTCGCCGGAGATTCTCGGCGGGCGGCTCATCATCCTCAACCGCGGCACGACTTGGCCCGGAGTGGAGGCGCTGCGCTTCCAGCTTTCGGCCAACGACGCCGTCACCCTCCAATGAAAACTCTACGATTCCTTTGCCTCCTTTTCCTCGGTTCTTGCGCGCACGCCACCGAATACTTCTCCGGTTCCGGCAGCGGATCCGAGCGCGACACCTCGCCGCGTGAACGTGACTACACCAGCCCGTGGATCAACACGCTCGTCGCCCAGATTCAGGGGAGTTCCCGCCTGACGTCGGCCGATCGCGCCAACACGATCCAACTCGTCGCGGACCTTTCCCTAATCGCGTCGCAGCCCGGCACCTTCGGGACGTTCTCCCGCAGCGTCGGCGGCTCCTCGGGAACCATCACAATCCTGCGTGACCCGGACTACATCGTCGGGGATGGGCACGTGCCGGGAACCGGGTATTTGGTGGATATGGGGCTGGAGGCGCCCAGTGCACCGCCAACCAATCGCGCTCCCACCATCGCATGGATGTCCCCTCCTACCAACGCGGCCGACGGTGAGAGTTACAAGGTAAGCGCCCGGGGCCACGACGACGACGGCAATTTGACCCAGGTCAACGTATGGAAGAATGGGCAGCCCTTCGCGTTCGCCGGCGGCGGGAGCGGGCTCGATGGCGACTCGGGCAATACGACCAGCGACGGCGGTCCGCAGAACGTGACCTTCACCGCTCAGGCCGTCGACGGTGATGGCGTGTCGTCGCCGTCGATTTCCTGGACCGTTTCGATCCACGCACCGCCGCCGGTGAACCGGGCACCGACCATTTCGTGGAAGACTGTGCCGGGCACGGTCGCGCATGGCGAGGGCTACACGATCTCCGCACGCGGCCAAGACGAGGACGGTAACCTAACGCAGGTGAATGTGTGGAAGAACGGGCAGCCCTTCGCGTTTGCCGACGGCGGGAGCGGGTTCGATGGCGACTCAGGCAACGCAACGAGCGATGGCGGCCCGCAGAACGTCACCTTTGCCGCCCAGGCGGTCGACGGCGCCGGCGCCTCGTCGCCGACCATTTCATGGACCGTCACGATCAACGCGCCGCCGCCGGTGAACCGGGCGCCGACCATCTCGTGGAATACCGCGCCGGGCACCGTCGCGCATGGGGAGAGCTACACGATCTCGGCCAACGGCCGCGACGAGGACGGAAACCTCACGCAGGTGAACGTGTGGCGGAACGGTTCGCCCTATGCGTTCGCCGGTGGCGGCAACGGGGTCGACGGGGATTCCGGCAATGCCTCGACCGACGGCGGACCGCAGACGATCACCTACACTGCGCAAGCGGCCGATTCCAACGGCGCAACTTCGGCCACGATTTCACAAACGGTAACCGTGAGCGCGCCCCTGCCGGTGAATCAGGCGCCGACGGTTTCGTGGACGACCGCGCCCGGCACAGTCGCGAGCGGCGAGAACTATACCGTCTCGGCGCGCGGACACGATCCGGATGGCAACCTCACGCAAGTGAACGTTTGGAAAAACGGCCAGCCGTTCGCGTTCGCGGGCGGTGGAACCGGAACCGATGGTGACTCGGGGAATTCGACTTCGGACGTCGGTCCCGCGGTCGTCACGTTCACGGCGCAGGTGGTCGACTCCGACGGTGCAACGTCCGCGACCATCTCCCATTCGGTCACGGTCAGCGCACCGCCGCCGGTCAATCGTGGGCCCGTCATCGCGTGGAATTCGGTTCCGGGCACGGTCTCGAGCGGGCAGAACTACGTCGTTTCTGCGCACGGTTACGATCCGGATGGCAACCTCACCCAGGTAAACGTCTGGAGGAACGGCCAACCCTTCGCCTTCGCGGGGGGTGGCAATGGCACCGACGGCGACTCCGGCAATTCCGCAACCGACACGGGTCCGCTCGCCGTCACCTACACGGCTCAAGCGGTAGATTCTGGAGGCGCGACTTCACCGGTCATTTCGCAGACCGTGACGGTGAACGCGCCCCCGCCGGTCAATCGCGCCCCCACGATCGCTTGGACCACCGCACCGGGCAGCGTCGCCAGCGGCCAGAGCTACATCGTTTCCGCGCATGGCAGCGATCCTGACGGCAACCTCAGTCAGATCAGCATTTGGAAAGACGGACAACCTTTTACGGCTACGGCGGCGAGCGGCACCGATGGCGATGCGGGCGGCGCGGGTTTGGACACCGGGCCGAAGACGATCGTCTTTACCGCGCAGGCGTTCGATGCGGCGGGGGCGGGTTCGCCGAGCATTTCGCAGACCCTGACGGTGAACGCGCCGCCGCCGGTGCAATTCACGCTCACGACCATTGCCGGGGCAGGGGGCACGGTTTCGGCCGGCGGCACTTACAATTCCGGCACCGTCGTTGCCGTCACCGCCTCGGCGGATGCGATTCATGATTTCGCGGGATGGAGCGGCGATGCCGCGGGCCTGGCCGATCCGGTCAGCGTAACGCTCGACCGCAACAAGACGGTGCAGGCGAATTTCTCGCTGAAACGGTTTGCGCTGACGACCAGCACTGCGGGCGGAGGCAGCGTGACCGCCGGCGGCTCGTATCCCTATGGCACGGTCATAACGATTTCCGCGGCGCCGGACGCGGTTTCCCGATTTGTCGGCTGGGCCGGCGACGCAACCGGAGGCGCTCTGTCGGTCGCCATTACGATGACGGCGGCGCGCAGCGTGCAGGCCATTTTTGTGAGTAAGACGGCGCAAACGATTTCGTTTCCCATCCTCCCGGATTACAGCCTCGACTCGGCACCGTTCCTGCCGGGCGCGACGGCGACCTCGGGACTGCCCGTTGACTATGTCGTCCTGAGCGGTCCGGCGACGATGAGCGGCGGGCTACTGCAACTCACCGGTTCCGGTGCCGTGACGATTCTGGCGAGCCAGCCAGGAGACGCCACCTATCTGTCTGCTCCCGCCGTCGCGCGCACGTTCAACGCCGTCGCGCCCGTCGTCCTCAAATACCGCCCGACGGCCCGCACCCGCCTCCAGCGCGAAGGGGCCGACGGCCCCACTTCGCTCGTGCTGGAAAAACCCTGATCCCATCACCCCATGAGAATCTTCCTCGCCTTCCTTCTGCCTATCACGGGTCTGCTCGCCACCGACGCGCCGCTCCTCGACCGGCCCGTGGCCCAGTTACGCTTCGAGAAAACGCCTCTGCCCGCCGCGCTGCGGGCGCTCGGACGCACGTGCAACGTCACGATCCTGACCGAACCCGATGTGACCGGCGAAATAACCGCGGAAATCTCGGCCGGCACGCTCCGCACCGCCCTCGCGGCGCTGACCGCTCCGAGCGGCAGCTATTTTGAGGAGACGCCCGGCGGACTCGTGGTGCGGCGACTCAAGACCGTGCTTTACGCGATCGACTATCCCCAGCTCACCCGCAGCGGCTCGGGCAGCGCGTCGATCACGCTCGGCGGCGCCACCGGCGGTGGTTTCAACGGCAGTCAGAATGCGGCGCCGCCGCAGAATCTCGCGAACGGGAACCCGGCCTCCGACGCGACGCAGGTGTCGGTTTCGCAAGAAAACCAGAATACCTTCTGGACGACATTGGAAGCCGAGCTGCGGACGATGGTGAAGGAGGGCGACAGTCTGGTCCTCAACCGGTTCAGCGGGGTGGCGCAGGTCGCCGCGCCGATCAGGCGGCACGAGGTTATCCGCGCATTCATTGCCTTGGTGAATCAGAGGATTACCCAGCAGGTGGAAATCGAAGCGCGCCTCGTGGAGGTGACGCTGCGCGACGATCAGAAGCTCGGCGTGGATTGGGATCTCGCGGCGACCAGCCTCGGCGGCGTGCGGGTGCAGGCGAATGCGCCACTCGATGTGACGGAAGTCGGTGGCTCCGTGCTGGGCGCCAATACCTTCGCGGCGACCCTGGGTTTCGGAAGAGCTTCCGCCGTCATCCACGCCCTCAGACAACAGGGCGAAGTAAAGACGGTCGCGCAACCGCGACTGCGCGCGCTCAACAATCAGACGGCCTTTATCAAAGTGGGGGAGGATCGCCCGTTTTTTCGGCTGCAACAAACGACCACTTTGCAGCAGCCCGGGGCCGCGACTGCCTTCAACCAAACGCAGGAAAGCTTTTCCGTCTCCACCATCACCATTGGGACCATTTTGGCGGTCACGCCGCAAATCGACGGAGACCGGATGATAACGCTCGACGTGCTGCCCGCCATCACGCGGTTGCAGGCTGTCGTGACGAGTCCCGACGGAAGGCAGACCGCTCCGGTCACGGAAGTGAAGCAGGCCTCGACCATCGTGCGGCTCCGCGACGGCGAGACCGCGATCATCGGCGGGCTTATCTCGGAAGAAACCGGTGAAACCGAGCGACGGATTCCCGTGCTGGGAAAGCTGCCCGTCGTGGGGGCGGCCTTCCGCAGCAAGGCGAACCTCCGGTCGCGCACGGAGCTCGTGATCTTCCTCACGCCCCGGCTCGTCCGCTGACCATGCTCGATCTTCTTCAGAGTTTTCGTGGTCGGCGCGCTCCGACCCCGGCGGGCACCGAAATCAACGGCGACCCGACGCGCACCTTCGACGCGATCCTGCGCGCCGCCGCCGCGGAGGGCGCGAGCGATGTTCATTTCGAACCCAAGGAGGACGGGCTTGTCGTGCGTTTCCGCCTCGACGGCGAAATGCACGGGCACCTGCGCCTGCCGGTCGCGCAGCGCGAGGCCTTGCTCGCACGGGGCAAAATTTTCGGCGGGATGGACATCACAGAAAAACGCCTGCCGCAGGATGGACGCGCTATGCTCCGGGAGCGGGGCCGGCGGTTTCATCTGCGCCTCAGCACACTCCCGACCGTCCACGGCGAAAGCCTCGTCATCCGGTTGCTCGACCAGACGATGCCGGGCCAGAATTTTTCCCAACTCGGCTTCGCCCCGGCGCAGGCCGACGCGCTCCGCGCGGCCCTCGCCGGGCCGGCGGGACTTGTTTACCTCACGGGGCCGACCGGCTCGGGGAAGACGACGAGCCTTCACGCCGCGCTCCATGCGTTCGATCACGAGGGGAGGGTGATTCACACGCTGGAAGATCCCGTGGAATACGAGTTCGCGGGCATCCGGCAGACGGAAATCCGGGAAAAAATCGGGCTGACGTTCGCCGCGTCGCTGCGCGCGCTGTTGCGCCAGAATCCCGACGTTCTACTCGTCGGCGAAACCCGCGATGCGGAAACGGCCCAGCTCGCCATCCGTGCGGCCCTCACCGGCCACCTCGTCCTGTCGACCTTGCACACCAACGATGCGCTGGCGGCCATCCCGCGGCTGCGCGATCTGGGCGTGGAGAGTTTTCTGCTGGCCGCGTCGCTGCGCTTGGTCGCGGCCCAGCGGCTCGTGCGCCGGCTCTGCGCCGAGTGCAAGAAACAGCATCCGGACAACGCCCGGCTCCGCGAGACCCACCGCATACCGGACGCCCAGTTTTGCCGGCCCGTCGGCTGTCCTGCCTGCCGCGCACGGGGGTTCCAAGGCCGCCTCGCCATCCATGAAGTGATCCCGGCGGAGAAGTTTCTGCCGCTGATCGCGGCGAACGCCCCGCAGGACGAACTGGTCGCGCTCCGGGAGCGCGAAGGCGTCGCGACACTCTGGCAGCACGGCCTCGTCGCCGCGGCGCAGGGGCTCACCACCATCGAACAGGTCGCCCGCGTCCTCTGATTTTTTCACCGGGCCACCCGGCCCATAACCCGAAAACACATGAAGAATACCAAAAAACCACGTCTCCTCACGCAGGGCTACTCCCTGCTCGAACTCGTCCTCGTGCTGGCGATTGTCAGCGTGCTCGTCGGCCTGCTGTTGCCGAAGGGCTTCGATGCGCTGCGCAACGCGCGCATCCAGCAGGTGCAAAAAACCGTAGATACCCTCAAGACCGCCTTGGCGGACTACATTACGCTGCCCGGTGGCAACGGCAGCATTCCCCGCACCGAGGGCGCCAACATTCCCACCTCGGGCGCAGCGCTCACGGGCGCGACCGACCCGGCGAAGGGCAACGGCGCCCGGCTCGATTCCGTTTTGCTTGCGACCGGCAAACTGGAGCGACCGCTCAGTTTGCGGATGGGCACGCAGGGTTTCGCTTCCACCGGCACCGGCAACGAAATGACCTGGAATCAGGCCTCGCTCGCCTTTGTCGTCACGCCGGACGCAGCGCCGCAGCGCAACTGGTCGGGTGTGACGCGGGTCGAGGCCCGCTCCTCCGCGCCGGCCACACTGCCGTCAGTCGCGCTGGGCGCGAACTTCCGCCTCGATGGCCTCACCGACCTGACGGCGAACCAGATCGTCGCCTATCTGGTGATCCCGGCGGTTCCGGCCAAGGACGCCTACAATTTGGCCCTCGCGATGAACGCCCCGCAGCTCGCGCCCGTGGAAGGCGCCGCCTGCGACACCGGCGTCGTCGCGTATGCCGCCCCCACCAACGGAACCACCGACGTTTATGTTTATCTCACGTCCCTCTGAGCCTCGCACCGTCCTTTTGTGGGGCGACCGCTGGTGGTTCGCCGGCACTGGAGTGTCGTCGGAATTTTCGGACCTTGCGCAGGCGGCCGAGGTTCTCGTCGCGCACTACGCTGACGAACCCAAACCCGTCCGCATCCGGCTGATTTACCAGCCGGACGCGCTCGAAACGGCGCCCGTGGCGTGTCCGCAGGGCGACCGGGCGACGCTCGCGGCCGCACTTGCCGGGGACTTCCCGGCGCTGGGCAATCCGCAGTGCGCGTGGAGCCACGAGCCGGTGCTGCCGATAGGCGGAGACTTTGCAACCCTGCTCCATTTCGAAACCGCTCCGGGACTCATTTCGCTCGCCACCGAACTGGCGCGGCGCGGCGTGGCCGTCGAATCCGTGTGGCCGATGGCCACCTTCCTCCACGCCCTTCCGACGGAGTGGAGCGACTCGGGCGCGGTCACGGTCGTCGCGGTCCAGGCGCAGCGCGCCGTGGCTTATCGCCATCCGGCTGACGGCGTTCGTTCCGTGCCGGTCCGGCTCGGGGAGTCTGCCGTGGCCGAGGTCGGCGAATGGCTGGGGGAGCTGCTGACTCAGAGCCCGGAAGAACCAGTGCTGCTCGTTTGTGCGGATGCGGCGACGGCCGCCGCCCTGAGCTCATTCGTGAGTGCCGAGGATTACCCCGGCGTCGAGCAGATCACGCTCAACGAGGCCTTGGCCCGTCCGGGTGCGTTTCCCCGCTATCACCCCGCCCAACTGCTGCCACGGTCCCCGATCTTCACCGCGCAGCGCTTTTTGGTCGCGGCCAGCATCGCGTTTCTCCTCGCGGCTGCCGGGTTGGGAGTCGGAGTGGCTCGTGCTGCGCTGGCCGGTCGTGAGGCCGCGCGGGATCAACAGACCAAGCTGACGGCACTGCGCACGGAAGTAGCGCAGCTCCGCGAGAACGCCGCTGAAATCTCCGCGCTGCGTCGCTCTTTGGAGGGCGGAGCGGCGGGTCCGCCCTGCGGGGCGTTGCTCGATGCGGTCGCCACGACGGTCCCGGCTTCGATTACCCTCACGTCGCTGCGCATTGAGGGACGGAACGTGGCGATTGGGGGCTGGGTCTCTCCGGGAGCGTCACCGACCGCGGTCGAGGACTGGCGGTCGCGTCTGGCACCGGCGAGCGCGCCGTGGACCGCGACCGTTAAAGCTGGTGCGACCGGCGCGTTCACCCTGACCGGAGGATTTCGGCTGTGAACCGGGCCAGGAAAATTTCCGGGCGAGTCTGGTTCGCCTTCGTGGGCAGCGTCGTCCTGTTCACGTCCGTTGGGTGGTTCGCACTCCATTCGCGCCCAGCGGAGACGGCGCACACGGCGGAGCTCACCGATCTCCTGAGCGAGAAGGATCGCCTGCTTGGCAACGATGCCAGCCTGCGCGATCGGCTCCGAGAGCAACAGCGGGGGCTCGCCCGCATTGCGTGGACGCCGGAAATGCAGGCGGCCTTGGAACAGCGGCACGGTTCGCGGTGGCGGTGGACGTGGGACTCCGCCGAACCTCGCGCGCGGGCCACGGTGCAGCGCGTAGCTCCACGGATCGAAGAATGGGCCGTCTACCGCGCCCTCGTGGCGGAATTGGCCGAGCAGCCGGGCGTGATGGTCGAGTCCGTCGAAATCCTCGCCGACGGTTACGCCCGCGACCGGCGGCTGACGCGGGTCGCGATTGGACTCCGCTTTGTCGTCGCCGTCGCACCGGCCCGCGACGGACAGCGGGCCGTCCCAAGCCACGGCCCGCCGACCGTCGCCCCGGCGGCAGGTCCG
>NEUO01000150.1 GCA_002304315.1 Verrucomicrobiia bacterium Tous-C4TDCM | reverse complement strand
AATCTCGAGTGCAAGCAGTTGCGCGACGAACGCGGGGAACTCTTCGCGGAGCATTCGTTGGAGTTCGCGCTTCCCGTCCGCACTCGACGTATCCACTGGGAGCCGGATCGGATGGACGCGGAGCAGCGAGATCTTGTCTGCCAGGTCGTCATCGAACGGCGGGATGATGCTGAGGGCGTCCGCTGTGTCGTTGCAGGCGAGGAGCACTCTCCAGACGGGTCGCAGGGAAATCGCCGAAACATTCCTCCGTCGGATTTCCACCTCGGCCGAGTAGATGGCCTCCTTGAATCGCGCGCCGAACTCCCTGCGCGTCCTGATGTCGGTGGAGGACACGCTGTCGTCGATGATCAGCAGTTCGGCAGCGGCGAGGTTGTCGTTCCACGGCAGGGTGCCGGACCACGCGACGAACGGGTTGGCGGTCCGACCGCCTAGCAGTTCGCCCACCAGCCATGCCAGGAGTGATTTCCCAGTGTTAACAGCTCCGGCCAGAACCATCATCGGGGCGGGCTGATGCATGCCGGATCGCACGGCATGGAGCGCGCCGGACAGCCAACCGGTGAAGACGACACGCTCGACGGCACCGGCGAAGGCATCGCGGAGCATGCCGTTGATGAGCGGACACGGGCCGGTTGCTGGTTCAACCAGTTCGGGCTCCGTGGTCACCAGCAACGAGAGTGAGCCCTTCCTCAAGATCCCGCGCTTGTGACCAGCGATAGGTCCGCACCAATCGACGGCGGCGTCGATTTCCGCGTTGAGAACAGCCCTATCAGATGCCGCACTCGCGTCATCGTCGTCCATCCCTTTTGCCACAAGGAACCGGCGGACGCCTTCGATGACCGGAGCGCGACGACTGTATGCCCGGTAATGCCGTCCCGCATCCACCAGGAATCGGCCTGTCACCGTGTCGTAATAGACGCTGCCGGGGTCGAAACAGACCTCAACCCGATTGCTGTCGTCACCTGTTCCGTCCTGGTCCCCTGCGGCAGCCCCGGCAACGACCTTCACCTTGGCGACCCGGTGTTTCCGCCGGGCGGCTGCGGTCGCGTTGAAGCCGTGCTGCTTGGCATACCACACAAGCGTGCCGATCGTGATGTCCTTGAGTCTGGATCGAAACTTGGCGTCGTATTCGCCCGGCTCTTCCTCAGGTGACCACGTTTCCAACAACGCCGTGCCGGCCGTGCCCAGCTCACTCCAAACGGCGGATGCGATCTTCAGCCAGTCTTCATAATCCGGCCGCGGCGGAATGCACCCGAGCATCTCGCGGATGTCCTCGGCGGTTGTCTCAAGCGGAGCGGTCGAAGATGACGGTGACGGTGCCGACCGTGGCGAAGCTTTCTTCGACTTCGCCTTCTTCGACTGCAGTGCCGGCACCAGCACCTCCGCCAGCTCGTCGCGCATCCACGCGTCCGGGTCGTGGGACACGAAACACAGCCGGCCTGGGTCGCGAGTTGATGGATCCATAGTCAGTCCGATCTCGGCGAACCGTGCGGCGGCGGTGTCAAAGGCGGCGGCGTGCGTGGCGACATCGGCGGGGATCCGTATCACCGCTTTGCAGCCGACCCCGGACGGCCCGTCGAACACCATCTGGACGAACGGGACGGCCTTGAGCATCTTCTTGATCTCGGCGGATTTCAGTCGCGGGTGATCCTTGCCGTCGAAATCGCACTGGAGCCAACCGGAGTGCGTGACCGCCCGGTCGGCATCAGGTGCGGACTGATTGCGAGCCTTCGCCCAGCCTGAAAGCGTGACGCCGGGCAGCGCGCGCTTGATCTTGTCGGCGGCGGCATTCTCGTAATCATCCAGGTGCTGACGCAGGCGGAGCACGGGCTCCTTGAACTGGTCGCTTCTGACAGTCTCGAAGAAGTCGACAAGGTTGGTGGAGTCGTCCACCGGATTGGTTCGCCGGCAATTCATGAATGCCGACATCGGCGTGAGCAGTTCGTGAAACGGGGATTGCAAGGTGTCCTCGTCACTGCTAGAAAACCCGCACTTCGTTTCGTTCTGCCCTCGGTCCAGTTCAAGCTGGCCGGGGGCTTCTTCTTCGGTGGTAGTGATCATATTGATTTATCTCTCTGTTAGATTTTTTTGTTGGTCAGGATTTTCATGTTAAAACAACAGTTCGGGCTCCCACCCGCTTCACGTTGGATGCGGTATCCTTCCAGGATTGCCGCGACGATGAAGACACCGTTGGCGATGTAACGGCCAAGGCTATCCTCGGCCGAATGCTTCAGACCATAGGATCCGAGGTCTTGGTTGATGGTAGCGCGCTGGATGCAGTGGTCTCGCAGCCACTGCCGCGAAAGCTCGATCTCCTGGTCGGCACCAAGGAGTTCCGCCTGGTCGCAGGCAAACTTCTCCTCGTCGCGGCACTTGCCGCGGGAGAATCGAGGGACGAACCCATAACAGGCCAGACCCGGGAAGGCCTCCATTACGCCTTGTATGGTCGTGGGGATGCAGCCGGGAGTGGGACGGCTGTCATTCCCTCCAGCAGGGCTGCCGTGCCCGTCGTCGGATTGGTGACTCATAGTGCGGCCCCCTCCATTTTTGCGATGAAAGCCCGGATGCTCTCCGGGCAATACAAGGCGATCCCCCGCTTGCACCCGGGCTCCCTCAAACTGACTGCGCGGATTTTCCCCTCGGTGCGAAGACGCCGGAGGGTTTGCCGGCCGATCCCGAATTGTGCTGTGGCCGTTTTCTCACGAACCCATTCGGGGAATTCGTCGACCTTCTTTGTGGTGGTATCCATGTCGTCGCGGACCATGCCGAATCCGCACCCGAGAGGCTGACGGGTGCTGGATAGCGAGACACGGACAGCTAAATGCTGCCGGTTTGGATTCGCCCCAGGCTAAATGCTGGCACCCGAAGCATGTCCGGGGGCTAAAAACAGGTAGTGAGGAGCCGGCAGTGGGCTATTTGCAGCCCTTGCTCGCGGGAACACGGTCAACCTAAAAAATCATCAGGACCTTAAAAACCTTTAGTTTCGCGGTCCCTATTCCTCTTCTTGATCGCCTTCGCCTTCTTATGGGCTCGCGCTGCGGGGGCGTGTTTTGCCTTTGTCGCCTGCCCTCCCTTCATTTGGGCATCCTCGCGCGCAAGCTCTCTTTCCGCGGCAGCGCTGGTCTGGAAATCCGTCGCAAATGCCATGGCCTCGGCGACGGGGATTCCTTCCTTCAAGAAACGGGCGAGCATTGCCGCACCATCGGAGAATCGAGGGACGCTGACAGGCTTCTTACCGAACGAGCGGCCGTTTGCCGGGACCACTTCGTTTCCGGTTACGTAGGCGGTGAATGCCGCGAGTCGCTGTGAAGCCCGCCACTTCACCGTCTTGTCAGTCATGTCAGTCATGTCAGTCATGCCAGTCTTGCCCGTCTTGCCCGTCTTGCCCGTCTTGCCCGTCTTGCCCGTCTCGCCAGTGGACTCCAGGTAAGACGGGGGAAGCACGGCGAGCAAAAAGATAGGAACTGGAATCCTTCCACCGTCCTCTTTGCCGCGGAGCTGAAAAGGATCAGCGTCCCATTCCTGCGCCTCTCTCATCCGCTTGCGGTTCTCGGCATTGCTCTTTTGCACATCAAGCCGGCTTTTCTTCGCCCTCCATTTGAGCCTGCCCGCCTCGGCAACGAGAAACGATCCGGCTTCCCGCCAAAGGGCGAGAGCTTCCTCGATCCGGGCCACCCGGGAGAGCTCCGGGTTCAGAGCTGCGGCAATGGTGGCAAGTTCGACCTGCGTCGGCAGTGAATCGTCGTTCATGGTTTGGGCTTGGCGAGAGATGGCAATTTGGCGATGGCATCGCGCAACGCGGCCTCGTCCGTGTGGGAGTAGATCGCGTGGCTGTCGCGGGTGCTGTGGCCGGTGAGCGCCATCCGGTCTTCCTCGGAGACGCCAGCGGACCGCAACCACGTCGTGAAGGTGTGGCGGAGGCTGTGGAAGCCGCGCTCGAAGGTGATCCTCCCCTTGCCCTTGGTCTGCCCTTCCTCGATCACCCTAGACGGCTTCCCGCGGTCAACGCCGGCCGTGGCCATGATCCCGGCGAAGGTCGCCGAAAGTCCGTTGGCGGCATTCACCGGCAGCACTGCCAGCTTCGGGAAAACCGGAGCGGCCGGCGAATCCTCGGCGACCGGTGCCGCTTCGAAGTAGGCGAGCAAATCGGGCTGGATCGGGATTCGCACTTCCCGCTTCTTCCGCTTCGTCTTGGAGGGAACGAGCGTGATCTTCCTGGCGTCGAGGTCAACGCATGACCACGAGAGCCGCGCGGCGTCGCCAAGGCGCAATCCGGTGAACGCGGCCGTGAGGATCAACCCTCGCCATTCCTCGGTCGGTGCCGCTTCGACCAGCTTCGCCACGTCCGAGTGGCTGAAGGGCTTCCGCTCTTGGCTGTCGTCGGTGACGGTGTCGGCAATGGTGGTGCCGCACGGGTTGAATGCTACCAACCCTTCCCGGATCGCCGCCCGGTAGATCGATCCCAGGTCCTTCACGTAGGACAGCACCGTCTTCCCTGCCCTCCCGGCATCCTGCAGGCTCTCCTTCCACTCGCGGACGTGCTGCGGCGTCACGCTCTCCAAGGGCTTCTTGCGGCGCTCGTCACCGAGCCAATCAAGGAAGGCGTCGGCGTGGCTCTGGTAGCGCGCCATGGTGGCCTTGCTGGAATCCCGGGTCTTCCGGCGGAGCCATTCAGCCGACCAGCTCTCCACCGTGTAGGTGGGCATCTCCTCGCCGGTCGCGATGGCCAGCAGCCGGGCAAGGTGCTTGCGGGCGGAAAGCCCGGTGAATGTCCCGCGCTCGATCTCGGCGACGGCCTCGGCGAGAATCGACTTGGCCAACCGCGACTTGTCGGACCCGGCCTCGATCACGCCTTGCTCGGTCCTTTCCATTTCGATGGCAGCGGCCCGCGCCAACTTCTTGCTGGTGTGGCCGGTGCTTTTTCGAACTTGCTTCAGCCCTCCCGATGCCGGGTCGGGGATGTAGAACTGCGCTTGCCACACTTCCGAGCCTTTGCGCTTTCGTAGAGATGCCATTGATCGAAGGGCTGGTTGCTGCCCCCCGGACTGTCCCCTATTTTTACTGGTTTTACAAGATTTTATTGTTTCAAATCCTCGCAACTCCAAGGAAACCAATGATTTACAATGGTCGCTTTTCCTTTCGCAGGTTCGAAACCTGCAGCGCGCACCATTCCCGGCCGAATCATCCGTGCCGGTCTTTGATTGGACCTGCGTCAGGTTGTGCCCCCCGCGCGGACTCCGGCCGGACTGTGACCTTCCGCCGCCGAGGCTTGACCTGGTGATTTTCAGTCGCTTCGCCGGCCCGGGGCTTCCGGCGTATCCGGCCCCTTTCGCGGCAACACTCCCTTCGACAACGACCTTGCAAGCTGCTTCTCTTCCCTTGCCGCCATCCCTGCGCCTCGATCAGAAACAACCGCCACCCCCTTGATGCCTACTCCCTCCACCCATCGGATGATCGGCCGCTTCGCAGCCATCGCACTGACCACGATCCTGCCGGCCGCTTTCGCCAAGGATGCCCCGCCGAACGTCGTCCTCATGGTCGCCGACGACCTCGGCTACGGCGACCTCGGCTGCCAGGGTGCCACCAAGATCGCCACCCCGCGGATCGACTCGCTGGCCCGCGACGGCCTGCGCTTCACCGACGCCCACTCGTTCAGCGCGATCTGCATGCCGTCGCGCTACAGCATTCTAACAGGAAGTTACGCCTTCCGTCTCCGGCGCTCGATGGAATACGCCTGCAATTTCGACGCCGGCCAGGTGCTGCTGCCGGAGTTGCTACGCTCCGCCGGTTACCGGACCGCGATCATCGGCAAGTGGCATAACGGATTCGGCACGACCGCGAAGGTCGACTGGAATGCGCCCCTGAAGCCCGGCCCGCTGGAATTCGGCTTCGACTCCTTCTTCGGCACACCCCGCACCCACTCGGAGCCGCCGCTCGTCTTCATGCGGGACCACCGGATTCTCGGCTGGGAAGAGAGTGATCCCATCTCGGTCGATCATTCCCCCGGCACCGGCGCCCACGGCAAGCAGATCGGCGGAAAGAAGGCGATGGAGCTGCGTCCCAGCGACCAGATCGACCTCATGCTGGCGGACGAGGCGGCCCGCTTCATCGGCAGCCAGACCGCGGACAAGCCCTTCTTCCTCTATCTCACCTGGGTCTCGCCCCACAATCCGATCGCCCCTTCGGCACCCTTCCGCGGCAAGAGCGGCGCCGGTCGCTACGGCGACTTCATCCAACAGCTCGACCAGGCCGTCGGCCGCGTGCTCGATTCGCTCGATGAGCACGGCCGCACCCGCGACACCCTGGTCCTGTTCACCAGCGACAATGGCGGCCGCTACGAAAACGCCGCCTTGAAAGCCGGCCACCGCGTCAATGGCGCACTGCTCGGCCAGAAAACCGACGCCTGGGAAGGCGGACACCGCGTGCCGATGCTCGCCCGCTGGCCCGGCAAAATCCCGGCCGCCAGCACGCGCGGCGAACTTTTCCACCAGGTCGACCTGATGGCGACCATCGCCGACGCCGCCTCGGTGAAGCTGCCCACCGGAGTCTCGCCCGACGGCCGATCGGAACTCACCGCGTTCCTCACCCCCACGACCACTCCCGCCATTCGCACGGAGGCAATTTTCCACGGCACCCGCAGCCTTGCCCTCCGCCAGGGCTCGTGGCTCTACATCCCGGTGCAGGGCTCCGGCGGCAAGACCGTCCCCGAACCCGCCAAGCCGTGGGCGATTCCCTATCACACGATGGGAACGCAGAACAGCGACGTCGATGAAAGCGGGGCCATCAAGCAAGGCGCGCCGAAGGAACAACTCTACGACCTCGCCAAGGATATCGCCCAAAGCCGCAACCTCGCCGCCGAACACCCGGACAAGCTGAAGACCCTGCGCGAACGCTTGAGCGAACTGACCCGCCGCGAAAAGACGGTGCCAAAGTCTCCGGCGGAGTGAACGATGGGCCTCCCCTTCTCCATGAACCGCGCCGCCTTCAACGCGATCCTCATCACAGTGGCGTTGGCCTGCCTGCCAGCCGCGGCGGCGGCGCGCGAAGGCAAGCCGAACATCGTGCTGATCCTCGCGGACGACCTTGGCTACGGCTCGCTCGCTTGCTACGGGTCAAAGCAGATTCGCACCCCGCACCTCGACCGCCTCGCCGCGTCGGGCATGCGGCTCACCGATTTCCATAGCAACGGCCCGATGTGCACCCCCACCCGCGCCGCCCTGATGACCGGCCGCTACCCGCAGCGCTGCGCCTGGGTTCCCGATGAAGATCTGTCGCCCGTCTTCCGCGAGCAGCGCCGCGAGAACCCCGTCCAACGATGGGCCTGGGGCATCGCGCTTTCGGAACAGACCATCGCCGAGACTCTCCGCGAGGCGGGCTACCGGACCGGCCTGGTCGGCAAGTGGCACCTCGGCTACGACTCCCGTTTTCACCCGATGAACCAGGGCTTCGATGAGTTCCGCGGCTTCATCAGCGGCGCGGTCGATCACCATTCGCATGTCTCGATCAGCGGCTTGAAAGACCTCGATTGGTGGAACGGCAGGGAGATCCGCAACGAGACCGGCTACACCACCGACCTGCTGGCCCGGCATGCCATCGACTTCATCGCGCGCCACAAGGACCGCCCCTTCTTCCTCTACCTTTCCCACACCGCGCCCCACTTCCCCTTGCAAGGACGCGATCCCGCGGTAAAGAAATCCCCCGCCGAAACTTACAAGGAGATGATCGAAGTTCTCGACGAATCCGTCGACCGGGTTACCGCCGCCTTGCGCGAACACGGCCTCGAAAAGAACACGCTGCTGATCTTCTGCTCCGACAACGGAGCCGCCCCGCCCGGCGGAGTCGCCGCGAATGGACGTCTGAAGGGCAGGAAAGGCAGCCTGCACGAAGGCGGTCACCGGGTGCCCTTCATCGCGTCCTGGCCGGGAGTCATTCCCGCCGGATCGACCCGTGCCGCGACCGCGATGACCATGGACCTCTTCCCCACCTTCACGAAGCTCGCCGGAGCGGAGCCCGCTGCCAAAGCACCGCTCGACGGCATCGACCTGATGCCGCTCCTGAAAAGCGGCAAGCAGGACAGGCAGCGCCCGCTCCATTGGCTCTTCGGTCAAAACTGGGCTGTCCGCGAGGGGCCTTGGAAACTGATGGGCAAGGGTGGCAAAGCGACCTTTCTCATGAATCTCGAAGCCGACCTCGCGGAGAAGAAGAGCCTCCTCGAAGAGAAGCCCGAGATCTCTAACAGACTGCTATGCCTCCACCGCGAATGGATCGCCGAAGTGGGAAATCGCTAGCCCCGCCCGGCTCAACCCAACTCCATCCATCATGAACCCCGGTCGTCACCACTTCCTCTTTCTCGCCGCGCTGTGCCTGACCGCGTTGATCCTTCCTGCCCGCGCCGCGGATGCAATTTCCAAGCCGAACATCGTCATCATCCTGGCCGATGACCTCGGGATCGAGTGCCTGAAACCCTACGGCGGAATTTCCCACAAGACCCCCAACATCGACCAACTCGCCAGCCAGGGCATGAGGTTCACGCGCTGCTTCTCGAATCCCTACTGCTCGCCCTCGCGTGCTTCCCTTCTCACGGGCCGCTATCCCTTCAAGAACGGCCTCAAGACGGTCCTCCACAGCCGGGCGCAGGAGAACCTCTACCTGCACCCCGATCAGCCCAGCTTCGCGCGACAACTCAAGCAGGCCGGCTACGCGACCGGTCTCGCCGGCAAGTGGCACGTGTCGCTCTTGAACAAACACAACACGATCCGCGCCTTCGGATTCGACCAGTATCAGTCGTGGCAAATCTTCGACCAGAACGGCCGCAAAACGACGCGATACCATCAACCCCACCTCAACCGGAACGGCACGATCATTGCCGATGAAGTCAAGGAGCGCTACGGCCCGGAAGTGAACCTCGAGTTCCTGCTCGATTTCATCAAATCGAACGCCACGAAGAAGCAGCCCTTCCTCGCCTACCTCACCACCGTCCTGCCCCACTACCCCTGGGAGCCCACGCCGGACAGCAAGGAAAAGGGCTACCGCCAACCGGACCCGGAGCACAAGGGCGACCCGAAGTATTTCCCGGACATGGTGGCCTATCTCGACAAGAACGTCGGCCGGATCATGCGGACCTTGGACGAGCTGGGGATCGCGGACAACACCGTCGTCCTCTTCCTCGCCGACAACGGAACCGACCGGGACCTCGTCAACCTCTGGGGAGACGGCGTGAAAGTCCGGGGCGGCAAAGGCACCCTGACCGACCGAGGCACCCACGTTCCCCTGCTTGTCCGTTGGCCGGGCCAAATCGAAGCCGGCTCCACTTGCGATGACCTGATCGACTTCTCCGATTTCCTCCCCACCCTCTGCGACTTGGCTCAAGCATCCCTGCCCGCCGAAGAAATCCACGGCCGCAGCTTCGCCCCGCAACTCCTTGGCAAGCCCGGCAACCCGCGCGAGTGGATCCACATCCAGCACGAGGGTCAACGGCAGGTCAGGAACAGCGACTACATGCTGAACAACAAGGGCCGCCTCCAGCGGGTCGTCGAGCTCGGAGGGAAACCGGCCGAAGCCGCAGATCCCAACAAGGACGCTGCCGCGCGCAAGGCGCTCCAGGCGGTTTTCGACAGCTTGGGAAACTGAGCCGCGTCACGACATCGTTCGTTCCCTGGCTCCCTCTTGGCGCCTTCCCTGCCTCGGGCTTCCCCTTTTCCATCGGAACCCGGCCGACGGGAAAAGTCCCGAAACAAGGCAATTTACACCCCTGAGGGGGGTAGTCTTGGAACGAAAAATTGATTGCGGCTCGCGATTCCGGTATGCGGATCCCCATCGCCGCCGTGGAAAAGTTTTTCCACGCCGCCAAAAACCCAAACGACAAACCCAACGTCGGCTATACTCAACCGACTACTCTACCGTCAGCACGGATTCCAAGCTCCATACTTCGGCAGCCTTTGGCTGAACCTCAATTCCAAAAACCCATGAAACCTCGCCGCATCTTCTCCGCCGCCCGCCTTTCCTTGCCTTTCGCATCCGCCCTCGTCGCGCTGTTCTCCGCGCATTCCGCGCAGGGCCAGACGACGCGTTATTGGGATGGAAATGACGGCGCCGCCAACTTTGGCAGTGTATCCGGAACCTGGGCGGCACCCACCACCGGAACCGCCACCGCCGGGTGGTCGTCGTCTTCTGCCGGCACAACCGTCGTCCTTGCAAACAGCGTTACCACCCTCATCAACGACCCTCTCAACTTTGGCACCGACACCACCAGCAGGGGCCTCGGAACTGGCACCATCACGGTCTCGGGCACCGTCAATGCAGCCTCGCTAAGGTTCGGCTCCCAAACTACCGGTAACATCACCCTCTCCGGCGGCACGATCAACCTCGCCGCAGTCACCACCATCCACATTGGTGCCGGCAGCACCACCGTTCACACCATTTCGTCCGCGATCACCGGTGCCGGAACCAGTCTCACGAAGACCGGCAATTCCCTCACCCTTTCCGGTGCCAACACCCACGTCGGCTCCACGATTATTAGCTCCGGCACCCTGACCCTTGGCACTACGGGTGCCCTCGGCACCACCCCAGGTGTTTCCGGAACCAGCGGTGTCACCATCGGCGGGGCCGCCGCGGCGACGCTCTCGTCTGCGACCACCGGCATCACGATCGCGGCGCCGATCACCTCTGCCAACACCGGGATCAATTCCACGATCTCATTCGGGAGAAGCACCGCCGCTGCTGGTTCGCTCACGCTCAATGGCGCCATCGGCGGCAACGGCAACGTCGTCTTCACCACCCCGAACAACAACAGCGGGGGCAACCTTCAGACCGTCAATCTCGGCGCGACCGCCACCTACGCCGGCAACACCACGATCACGACCGGAAACGCCAACAACGCGACGTCGGTCAGGAATTTGAGCGGAGCCGCTAACGTCCTGCCGATCACCACGGTTCTGACCATGGCCGGCGGAGCCGGCGCGGGAACCGGCCGGGCGGTGACCTTTGATCTGGCCGGGTAGAATCAGGAACTCGCCGGTTTGACCAACACCAGCCCGGTGCCGAGCCTTAGAAACCACAGGGTCACCTCGGGTGCTGCCGCCACGCTCACGATCAACAACGCCACGGACTTCAGCTACGGCGGGGTGGCGTCTGACGGAACGACCGCTCAAATCACCGGGGCCATCGCCCTGACCAAGAAGGGTGCCGGCAAGTTCACCCTGGCCGCAGGAGCCGGCAACGCCTTCACCGGAGCGACCACGATTCTGGGTGGCATCCTGAATCTGGGCCATCCCACCTCGATCCAAAGCAGCCCCTTCGACACGACAGCCAACATCGCGGGCGATGCCACCAATGGTTTGCAGACCGCCCTCACGACGCTGACCCTGGGCGGTCTCAGCGGCAGCAACAGCTTCGCCAGTCGCTTCACCACCACCGCCGGCGGCTACACCGGCCTCACCGCCCTCACGCTCAACCCCGCCTTTGGCGTCACCCAGACCTACGCCGCCGACATTGGAGATGGGGCCGGCGGCATGAATTTAATCAAAAGCGGCGGGGGGACCCAGCTCTTCACCGTCCCACAAACCCACACCGGCACCACCAGCAGCACGAACGGCGTGTTGATCGCGCCCGCTGCGACGATACTGCCCGGATACAATGTCGCCGGAAAACTTATCTTCAACGGCGGCACGATCGGTGTCCAAGTCGGCGGGGCCGGCTGGACCACCGGCGAAGTGGACACACTCCTGGCCAACGCGACCAAGACCTCCGGAGCCTTGGGAATCGACACCACCAACGGCAACTTTACCCAGTGGACTCCTTTCACGACCACCAACTTCGGCCCGCCGCTGGGGCTGACCAAACTGGGTGCCAATGACCTGACCCTCGACCAACCCAACACCTTCGTCGGCTCGACGACCGTGAGCCAAGGCACCCTCACTCTCGCCAATCCCCTGGCTCTGCAAAACAGCCCGCTGATCACCACCGCTGCGGGCACCCTCATCCTTAGCGGTGTCACCACCCTGAACCTCGGCGGCCTCAATGGTGCCACGGGTGATCTTGGCACCATCATCTCCTCCGGCTACAGCGGCCTCACCGCCCTCATCCTGAACACGCCACCGACACTGCCCGGCTCCGCCATCACCTACAGCGGAAACATCAGCGAAGGTGCCCTAGGCATGACCCTCACCAAGACGGGCGTGGGCACCCAGGTCCTTGCCGGCACCAACAGCTACACCGGAGCCACCCAGATTGATAATGGCACCCTTGTCTTCAGAAACAAAGCCGCCAAAGCCCCCGGCACTGCGACCGCTGCCGCCGCCGGCTCCATCGGCCTCGGCGTCAAAGCTGCGGACGCCGCCTTCTACTCGGCGGCTGAATTCGGAGACTTGTTCAACACCAACACCCTCTCCGGTTTCAGCCTCGATCCCGCCTCCGGTGTCACCATTGACACCACGGCCGGAAGCTTCGACCAGACGGTCGTCTTGACCGGGACACGGTCGCTGACCAAACTGGGTGCCAACACGCTTACCCTCTCCACCGCAAACAGTTACAGCGGCACTACCAGCCTAACCAACGGCACCCTTTCCCTCACCCAAAACGACGCGCTGGGCACCACTGCGGGGGCCACTAACATCCTCGGAGGCAACGGAACGACCGGCAACACCCTCAGCTTGTCGTTTGCCACCGCCGACCTGACCATCGCTGAAAACTTCAACTTCACCGGCAACACCGTGGGCCGCTCCCAACTGAGCCACTCGGCACTGAGCCGCTTCCACACCCTGACCGGTGCCATCGATGTGACCAGCGACACGAATCTGGTGCAATTCAGTGTCAATGCCGCCACCGGCAGCACCGACCTCGCCACGGTCGGCGGCGTCACGATCACCGGCGACATCACCGGAGCCTTGACCAACGGTGCCGGTTTCCTGCTGCGCGGCGCCACGGTCGGCGGCTTATCCGCCATCAACTCGATGACCGGCAACATCACCCTGACCGGCGCGGGCCTCGTGAAGACCGACGCCAACACGTGGACGATTGGTGCCGCCGGCAAGACCTACACGGCCCCTTACATCAGCGCGTCAAACGGCATCCTCAAAATGGGCGTGGCCGACTACATCACGGCGAACCAAGTCACCCAGTTTCTCCGAATCCGGCGCATGGCTGGTGAGGTAGTAGCGCTTCTCCGTGCTCGTCTCGCCTTTGAGGAGGGGAAATTTTTCTTTCCGTTAAAACGTTAAAATCTCAGCGTGCTGGCTGATGGACATTCGATAGGAGAATCCGATCTCTGTTGCAAGCTCCGAATGTTCTCCCGCGCTGGGACGGGACGGT
>NEUO01000015.1 GCA_002304315.1 Verrucomicrobiia bacterium Tous-C4TDCM | reverse complement strand
GCGATCAGCGTGGCTTCGGGAGCCACCTTCTCCGTGAACCAGAGCGACACCGTCACCCAGGGCACCGACTTCAGCGGCGCGGCCATCTCCGGCGCGGGCGGATTCACGCAAGCGGGCACCGGCACCACCACCCTCAACGCCGCCAATACCTTCGCAGGTGGAGTCACCATCAAGAACGGCACGCTGGAAAGCAAGACCACCACCACCACACTTGGCACCGGCACGGTCACCATGGGCGGCACCGGTTCAACGGGTGCCACCTATCTCACCGGGCAGAACAACTCGAATGCATTCGTCATCAATGCTCCTGACAGCGGCACGGTGGCCATCGGCGCCAACGGTGCCGGCTCCGCATTCACGCTGTCGGGTGGAATCACCTTGAATGGCAACCTCACCATTCAGACATACAACAACACCATCAACGGGACCACCAAGGCCCAGAGTGGATTCACCGGTGGCATCACCGGCACCGGCAATGTGGTTCTCAATAACCTCGGTCTCGCCGCCAACACCATTACCGTGAGCACCAGTGCGATCAACCACACGGGTAGCCTCACCCTGCAAGGTACCGCCACCGGCGATACCACCATCAGCGCGAACATCGGTTCGAATGTAACTGGCGTCACCCAGAACAGCGCCACATCCCGTCTGGTTCTCTCGGGCACCAACACCTACACGGGAGCCACCACCGTCAGCGCCGGCACCCTCGCGGTGAACGGCTCGCTGGCGAACACTTCCACGACGGTCGGCAACGGCGGCACCCTCCAGGGCAGCGGTGGTATTGGTGGCTCGGTCACCGTGCAGAGCGGCGGAATAATCGCCGCTGGCAACAGCATCGAAAGCCTGACGACCGGGGCCTTGAGCCTGGAAGCCGGATCCACTTTTGCCTATGAAATCAACAACGATGCCGCTGCCGGGGTGGCGGGCGACCTCACCGCTGTCACCGGCAACCTGACCCTCGACTTGGGCAATGCATCGCTCCTCACACTTAGCGAACTGGGAACCGGTTCGTGGAGCATCGGGGAAAAGCTCACCCTGATCAGCTACTCCGGCACATGGAACGGCGGCCTCTTCAGCTACGGCAGCACCCTCGCGGATGATTCCACCATCAACTTCAGCGGCATGGACTGGCTGTTCAACTACAACGACACCTCAGCGGGCACGAACTATACCGGCGACCTGACCGGCAGCAGTTATGTGACCATGACGGCCATCCCCGAACCTAATGCCGCCGCGCTGGTCGGGGGGCTCGGCATGCTGGCCCTGCTGCGCCGCCGCCGTAGATGAACCATTTCCTGGAATGATTCGGTTTATCCCGGTCTTGAGGCGTCGTTGACTGAGGGTGGCGGCATCGTTTTTCAGGGCGGAACGAGCGGTTGTGAAAACGCCTCTTTCGCTGGCCCTCACCTCAAAAGTAAATTTGTCACATTCATGAAAATCAAGCCCCCTCCGCTCCACTCCGACGGCGTCTGTCGATTCGTCGGAAACCGCGGTTTTGCGCTGGTCGTCACGCTTTCCCTGATGATTCTGCTGACGGTGATTGCCGTGGGTTTGCTGACTCTGTCCTCCACCAGTCTTCGCTCGTCCTCAAGGGCTGGCGCGCAGCAACAAGCGCAGGCCAACGCCCGTCTGGCGCTGATGCTGGCGCTTGGCGAGCTGCAGAGCGGACTCGGGCCTGACCAGCGCATCTCGGCCTCCGGGGGGCAGCAACTCGAAGAGGGCGACAAGTCCGGCGGGAACCACTGGACGGGTGTTTACGCTTCATGGACGGCTGGTAGCGAGAAGCGTCCGTCACCCATTTTCCGCCGATGGTTGATTTCCGGCGATGAAAGCGTGGTCACCAATCCGGCGGCCCCGCAAAGCTCCGCTCTCGCCACGAAGAAGGTCTCCGTCGTGGCCGCCGACGCCGACCATAATGCGGTGGAAGCGGGACTCATCGACCTTCCCAGCGGTGGCTGCGCCTGGTGGGTGGGCGATCAGAACATGAAAGCCAAGCTCGGTGGAGCCGTTGAACCGGTTATTGATCGGGAACTTGCTGTCGCGCGGATGCAGTCCGCGCCACGCGCCGCTCACGAGGTGTTTCTCGGTAGCGCCGTGGCAGCCGCAGATCCGGTGCAGGACCGCTTGCTCACGGTGAAATCCGCCGATCTCGTCGGCAGGCCTGCAAAGCCGGTTTTTCACGACGTCACGACCGCTTCGCTCGGTCTGCTGACCAACGTGCGCGGCGGAGGATTCCGCAAGGATCTGAATTTCCTGCTGGAAACGCCCAAGCCAGCGGCCAATTCCGCCGAAGTCTCCCCGCTCTACACGGCAGGCTCTACGGCGGGCATCAATCTCGGGGAGCTGTGGGTCGATCACAACGTCTGGGCCGAGCTAGAGTATCCTTCCGGTCCTCCCACGCACGCCGACGGCGGCACGATTCCTTCCGGCATGCCCTTTTTGGTGAGCACCGCAGACAAGAGTGACCCGTTCCTGCTCTACAAGCATCTGCCCCGGCTGCAGCTGACGCTTCTTTACTCGCTGATCAGTAAAAGCAAGATGGTCGGAAGCGTGAAACAGTATGATCTGTTTCTGGTGGCCGACCCGGTCTTTACGATTTGGAATCCCTTCGATGTCTGCCTCCACAACCCACAGTCCGCCTTCGCCACCTTCAAAAGCTGGGCCATTCCTTATGACTTGAACCTGAAGTTGGAGAACGGGCCTGCGGGCAGCAAGGCCGCTTATACCAATTCGATCAAGAAACTATCCAACGACCGCCTGTTCTTTTTTTATGGCCAGCTGGGCCGCGGTCAAAACCTCGTGATGCGGCCGGGAGAAGTGCAGATCATCGCCCAAGGCTTCGGGGAGAGTATCAAGAACGTTCCAGGAGGATCGTGGCAGTTCGATGGAAAGCTCGGCTGGGAGTTCGCCTCGGGCTATGCCTATCCAATCCCCTACGAAACCGACCCCGAGTTGATGAACGGTGCCCAGAAAATCACCTACTCGATGACTCCCAACACGATCAAGAGCGATGCCGGCATGTTTCTCTGGAGTTACAACATCGGCGAGTTGGTGGATAGCTCCGGCTCGACGAAATACGTCGGCAGCTTCAACATCGACTTGGTGTATTCGCGGCTGGCCAGCGAGTCACCGATCGCGGCATCCTCTTTCCCGAAGATCTTTCCCACCTTGCCGAACGACCCTTCGGCAGCAAAAACAATCGCCCAGTTGGAAGGAAACAAATGGCCAATCTGCGTGTTCACCTACGGTTTGAGAACGGAGGCGGATCCTCTTTTTGAAGCCGACCCGACTTCGGGAACCCGCTTTACCGGACGTGCCATGCTGCGGGCAAACGAAACTTCCGTGGCGCAGGACTTGTATAATCTCTCTCCGGACATCGTCCGGGCTTCCCCCCTGCAAGTCGGAATGCGGCGGGTGAACAGCCTTAACAGCCCGATCATCGAGTGTGACAGCAACGGCTTGGGCTATTATGGAGCGGAATATGGCGCGTCTGGCGGTGTTTCCCACGTCATCACCCGCTCGATTCCGCGGGAACCCATCCACTCGCTCGGCGCCCTTCAGCACGGGGCTGCCGAGGGGACGAGGTTCGGTCAGGCCCGCGGCGAGAAATCGTGGTTCCTGCAGCCATCCACCAGCCGTGCGATCTCCAACTCGTTCGCGCCTTCCATTTTCGCACCCGGCGAGGTCCGCGGCACGCTTGCCGGACGGGATGCGGCGGATCATTCGTATCTCGCGAATCTGGCCCTCTGGGATACTTATTTTTACTCCTCGATCAAGCCGCGCACCACTTCCGCCAACAAAAACAGCAGCACCGCCTACCGGGAACAAAAAGAGCGTCTGGAATCGTTCCTTGCCACCGACCGCAAAAGTTACAAGCCGCTGCCCAACGAGCGGATGAGAGCCTGGTCCTCCGATCCCAAGGTCACGCTCGATGCGATCTTTTCATCCAACAAGCCCACGGCTGAAGCTGCGGATCGCATCGCCTCCTATCTGATGGTGGATGGCATGTTCAACGTCAACTCCACTTCGGTGGCGGCATGGAGGAGTTTTCTATCAGGTCTCAAGGGGGGCAAGGTTCCCGTTAGTCCGACACCCGCTCTCAAGAAAAATCCGGATCTGGTCGAAACCGCAGGGACACCGGTCGCCTCGCTGCTTGAGCCGGGTGCCGCTGTGATCGACGATGCCAGCCTCAGCAACTCCGCGGGCCGGGACCAGTGGCTCGGCTTTCGCAGTCTGAAAGACGAGCAGATCGAAGAACTCGCCAAGGCCATGGTCAAACAGGTGCGCAGGCGCGGCCCCTTCCTTTCGATCGCGGACTTCATCAACCGCCGTCCCGGCAGCGACAAGGATCTGGCCCTGTCCGGTCCGCTCCAGAGCGCGCTTGATGACAAGGACGTCTCCATCAACGCGGCATTCCGCGAAGGCGAGCGCGCCCTCAGCGTGGCGGAGGCCACCGGTCAGGGGTTTCCGTTCCCCGAGGCGGAGGCTGGCGCCAAGGCGGTCGCCGCTCCCGGCTATGTAAAACAGGGCGACCTGCTCACCACGCTGGGTCCGCTGGTCGCGGTGCGTGGGGACACCTTCGTGATCCGGGGCTACGGCGAGGCCCGCGATACGTCCGGCAAAAACGTGTTGGCCCGCTCATGGTGTGAAGTCGTGGTCCAGCGCGTGCCCGACTACCTTGATCCCTCGGACAAGGCTTACGACACCGTTCCGAAATCGAAGGTCAACCTCGTTTTCGGCCGCCGCTTCAACATCATCTCTTTCCGCTACCTGGATTCCCGGGAAATCTCCTGAAGCCCCGCAAACCACCTCAACCTTCCTTTGGCTCCATGTTCCGGCTCTTGTTCAATTTCCTTCTGGTCACCGCTTGTTTCGCCGGTTCCCTGACCACCGCCACGGAGTCCAATACGACAGGCGTTCGCGCCCTGCTGCTCGTCCGGGGTGGTCCGGTCGTCAAGCTCCACCTGCTGTCCGGCAGCGTGGCCGGCGACGCGGTCCAGATCGGCGCGCGCGGCCTCAGCGATCCCTTTAAGCCCGGCACCCGTGAGTTCTCCCTCGCGATTCCGGACGCCAAGCAGGAATCCGGCTTCCGCGCCGTTGCAAACGTCGTGCTGCCGGCGGAGGGCAAGGATTTCATCATCCTGCTGGAACCTGCCGGAGCCACTTACAAGGTCCATCTCGTCAATGGCAGGGAATCCCGTTTCGGCGCGGATAGCGTGCTGTTTTTCAACGCCTCGGAGGTCACACTGGGAGCCACTCTTGGTGAGACCAAAGTGCTCATCAAGCCGCGCGTGGCGGTGTTCGCCAAGGCGCCGCCACGCGGTGAGAAACCGTATTACCAGGTCACCTTCTATCAGCCGGACGACGGCAAGGCCCGCCCCTTCGCCAACACCCGTTGGCCCCACAGGGAAAAGAGTCGCTGCTATATCTTCTTCTACCGCAGCCAGACCGGCCGCCTCACCTATCAGGCGGTTGACGAGGAGCTGACGCCCGTAGCTTCGGTTCAATGATTCCTTTCCCGCAAACCACGAACCTTACGAACCCGTGACACGCCGCCTGTCCCTGATTCTACTCACCGCCGCCTGTCTGCCCTGTGCCATCCAGAACGCCAGGGGAGCAGGGAAATCCGAAAAAGGAATCATGCTGCGCCTTCTTGGCTGCGAAGTCACCAAGGAGCCGGCGAAGGTGTTCCTGCAAACGAAGGAGTCCAAATCCGAAGCGCTTGATCTTCCCTCATCAGGATTTTCCGAGGCCGTTGCGGTGTCCGCCCGCTCGGTGGAACTCAAGGCCCCTGACAGCGATGTCCCGCTTTGCAATGTCACTCTGCCCGCTGAAGGCAAGTCCTTCGCCGTCGTGCTGGCTTCGGAGAAGCATGCCGGATTCGTCCCCTTCGTCGTCAGGCTCGACGACGACTCGTTCAAAGCGGGCGATTATTTTTTCATCAACCGATCCGCGAAAACCGTGGTGTTGAAACTTGGCGGCACCGAGGTGGTTCTTGAAGCGGGGAAGGGCGTGAAGTCGCGCCCCACCGACCCCGTTCATAACAACCACTATAACATCACCATGAGTGACCGCAGCGAAGCGGGAGATAAAATCTTCGCCTCCACCCGCTGGCTGTCGGAAAACCGAAACCGCAGTTTTGTCATCTTCCTGACTGGATCTAACGGGAAAACGACTTACCGCAGTGTGGATCGGCCGGTCGATGTCGGGGAACCGGTTGGCAAAAGAAGAAGCGCTGAACAAACCCGGCGGGTTGGGGCGGGTGAAGAACGCGACGGCTAACGTTCCAATCGGTTCTTGCTGCCATAAATTAAATCGCCCTATCTGAAATTCCGTTCGCCCGCCTGCATTCCTCGACGGGCATTCTCACTGCCCGGGCGGATTGATCATTTCGGCACGGATGAACTGGCGGGGATTTCCGCTGACGGGTGTCGCGCTGCGGAAGATCATTTGGTTGGCCCCTTCCTCGACGACGGTGCAATGCGGCGATCCGCTCTGCCAGGTGGTCAGGTCCGAGCTGACCGCGCCAAGGAATTGCACGCCACGGCGGCTGTCGCGCGGCAAGACGTATTCCAAGAAGCGATTGCCCGTGTCGGGCGTCATCCGCATCGCGGGCTTGGCAACCGAAGAGGCCGAAAGCGGGTCGGTGCCAAAGGCGTATTCCCACATCGTGGTGACGCCATCGCCATCGGCATCGTTGTTCCACTGGCTGGCGGGCCCGGTCAGGTTGGGATCGCTGCCGCCGAAGGTCCGGTAGCGCCATGGTTCGGGAGAGAGCAGATCCTGATAGACCGCGGTGTCGCCTTGCCTGTTGTAGCTGGCCACTTGGAGCAGAATGTCTGAGACTCCGTTATCAAGGTTCACGGTGGCGCTGGTGGTCCCGGGAGGATATTCGCCAACCATAACGGGCGTGCCGCCGTTGACGGTTTTGCGAACGATGTATCCCAGCTCGCTGTCGGCGGCATCGGACCAGTTGAGTATTACCTGATTCAGGCCTTGGAAGGTCATCTGGACCGAACCGGGGGCAGCCGGCGCGGTGGAAGGTGCGGGTGAGAACTCCTTGGAACTGTCGCTGAACTGCCGGAATGGCCGATCGGGAATACCGCCGATGTAGTTCGCGAGGCGTTTCTTGAGGTCGTAGGTCGTGGCGGGGTCCTGGCCGTAGAGGTTGGTATCTTCGGTTGGGTCGGTGGTCAGGTTGTAAAGCTGGTCATCGTCGAAGTAGGTCGGGTTGGTATCCGCGACTCCCGCTCCAAGACCGCTGTTGTTGAGATAATAGGGCCGTTGAATGGTTCCTCCCGTCAGCTGCGAACTAGTATTGTATTCCGGCCACCGGTAGCCGCTGGCGATCTGGGCGTAGATCGAGGGCGTGTAGCGCACGGCGATGTATTTGCGGGTCTTGGTGCGGACGGCGCGGGCATAGCCGATCTCGCAGAACACGTCGTCACGGACCGCAGTAGTGCTGCCGTTGAACACCGACACGAGGCTGACGCCGTCCACTGGACGGGTCGGCAGGGCGGAGGCCCCGGTCAGAGCGAGCAGCGTGGGGGCGATGTCCACCTGACTGACGACTTCATGATAGGTCCGGCCTGGCGAGGTGATGCCATTGGGCCAGTTCATGACCAGCGGCACCTTCATGCCGAGGTCGTAGAGCGAGGATTTCCCCCAAACAACCGGGCTGGAGAGCGTCTTCTCGCCGTGGTCGGAAGTGAAGATGATCAGTGTGTCGTTGCGGATGCCGTATGCGGTGAGCTTGTTGAGGATGGCTTGGATGGAGTAATCGAGCCAGGTCTCGCGGGCGGAAATAAGGTCTTTGCCGGCGTTCTGCACCTGAGTGATGATCGACGAGCGCGTCGGCATGAATGAGTAGTCCTCGTTGGGCAGGTAACCGGCGCTGGTGTAGGCCTTGTTGGCCCGCAGCGTGTAGTCGAGGTTGTTGTTCACCGGCCCGTGGTTGATGGTGGGAGCCATGTAGAGGAAGAAGCGCTCGTTGCGGTTTTCCTCGATGAAGCGCAGGGCGCGGCTGGTGATCCACTCCTGATTGTGGACGTTGAGCTTGTCGCTGTAGAGTTCCTTGAGGTTGGCGTGGTAGAACGCGTCGACGTAGTCGAAGCCTTGGGCCCTCATGTTTTGGCAAACGACACGGTGGTTGTGCTGCATGGCCGCGTTGACCGCGGGATTGGTGGCCGGATCGGCGGCTTTCTCGTAGGTGAGGAGGCCCTTTGCCGACCAAGTGGTGGTAACCTTGAGCTCATCATCGAGCACGTGGGATTTTCCCACGAAGCCGGTGCGATAGCCGGCCTGTTGCAGCCAGGCACCGATGTTCTGCCCGTCGTACTCCAGTTCGGTGTCCGAGACGCCGAAGCGTCCGAGGGTTCCCAATGGATAGAGAGAGGTGAAGTTGGGGCTGGTGTTTCGCGACGGCCAGCGGCTGGTGAGCAGCGAGTAGCGCGAGGGCCCGCAGACCGTCGCGGCGGCGAAGCCAGCGGTGAAACGAAGACCGGTGGAGGCGAGGGAATCAAGCGTCGGGGTGATGCAATTCCTCCCCTCGAAGCCGAAATGCTGTCCGCCTGCCATGTCGTCCACGTTGATGAGGACGATGTTCGGTCCGGTAGCGGCGGTCTGGGTCATCACCTCGTAGTAGAGCGTGGTGGAAGTGGCCACCAATTGGAGTCGGCGGTTGGAGGGCAAGTCGAAGTTGCGGGTGCGCAAGCCGCCGGTGCTGCCGGCGAAGGAGCCGAAGTTTGCAAGCACAAAGCGGTCGCCGACAGGGAACGAACCCGTGTAGCTCGCCCCGTCCAGAATCCACTCCGACCCTTGGTCGAGAACCAGTTTGGCGGCGCCGAGTTCGAGCGGCTTGCTGCCGCCCGAGTCCGGCTTGGTTTCCACGGTGGCGGCGGAGCCGACTGCGAACTCATTGGCGGTGGATGATCCATTGTAACCAAAGGACACGACCGATCCATTGATCACGAGGCGGACGGTTTTGGTGAGGTCTCGGCCAATCGTCATGGCGCGCATCGACAGCGCTCCGCTGCCGGTGAGGGTGAGCGAGCCATTGGTGATCAGAAGTTCGTCCGGACTGGCGGATGCCACGCTGTTGAGAATTACATTGTAGCCATTGATGATCCCATCGGAGGGGGCGGCCGGCACACCGTCCGGGCTCCAGTTGGTGGCGTTGGTCCACAGGTTGTTGCCCGAGCCGTTGTCAAACCCTTCGGGTGCGTTAGGTGCGGTGACCGCGAAGGTGAAGCCGGCGATGCCCGCGCCGGTCGTCGCCCCGATTCCCGGAATCTCCTTGAAGGTGAGGGATCCGCCATTGGCAAGCGGCGGGTTCGGAAGGGTAAGCGTTCCCGTGGCACCCGTCATGTTGGGGAAATCGCTGTTCGTGGTTCCGTTCGAGACGCGGATGTCCCCGTTGGTGCCTTCGATGAAGGACCAACTTTTGAGAACCAGTTCCAGGCCGGCCGGCGCGTTGAGCGTCCAGGTCAGGGTTTCCGGGGTGGAGTTGACGTCGCCCGTGCCGTAGTTCAGTCCATCGACCCGGTTGGAGTTCTCGCCCTGGATCCCGATGCCGCCGCCGCCAAGCTCACTGATGGTGAGGTTTGCTCCGCCGGACTGGCTGCCCACCAGGGTGAAGGATTTCCCTAACAACGAGGGGTCCGCCACCGAGCCGACGTTGGTCTTGTCCCACTCCGCGACCATGGTGGAAAAGATCCCGCTGCTGGTGGTGGACGCGTCGAGGGAAATGACCCCGGCACCATTGATCGAGAAACCCAGCGTGATCGTCGAGGCGCCGGCGCTGGCTTGGGTATACGGCGGGGTCGGTCCGTATCCATTGCCGCTGTTGGCGAAAGTCACGACCGCGTCATTGGCCACCAAAGGAGGCGGAGGGTCCCCCACCACGTCGAAGGACAGACCGCTCAGCACGAAGCCCTGGGTATCCGCGTCCGTCGCGGAGTTGATGGTGAAATCGCCGGTGATTCCCTGGGTAGAGACATCGACCGTGCCGGCAGCGCCCGACAAGCCGTAGGCAGTTCCCGAGACGTTCATCTGGGTGCCCGCCGAGGTCGTGGCATTGGCATAACCGAGTTCCTGCAGCTTGAATTTCGTACCGAGACCGGTGACCGTTGCGGTGAGTTGCTCGTCGGCTTTATCCACGAGGTGCGAGTTTAGACCTTGGACGGAAAGTCCGGTGGTCAAGTTGCTGACGCGCAGGCTGAGGCCGTTGGCACCCGATGACGTCAGCACGATGCTGAAGCTCTTGCCCCACATGGCCGTGTCGCTGATCGTGCCGCAGGGGCCGTCGAACTCATTGACGTTAGCCGCCGGGCCTGAGTTTACACAGGAGGCATCCAGCGTCACATTGCCCGAGCCATCTACCGTGAACGCCAGGGTGATCGTGCCGGTATTCTGGTTCGAGGTGGTTGCCGCCGAGTTGGTATGGCTGAAGTCCACCTCGACGGCCGCCATTGCCGAACTGGTGCAGGCCAGCCAGCAAGCGACAGCGGCCAGAAGCCCGTCACATAACCGGGGAAGGCGGCGGCGGAGCCAACTTGGGCGGTTTGCAAAACGTGGGTCAATATCCGCGCTAGCGGTTGCTGCAGTCAAAGCGCGGATCAGGAGCATGGGTTTGATGATGATTCCGGAACAGATGGATCGCTGGTGTAGGTCCCTTTGAATCAGCTCCACATTGAACGACGTTACCCGGGGTAGCCTTGGTAGCATAGTCCACAATATGATGACACGCCCGCTGTCCTCGCTTTGAGGACTACCCATTATCCGGAAAGTAAGTAGTATCTCTTTGGGAATCCGCCCGCGGTCAATTGCAGGGCGTGATTCCCAACTTTCATGGCTCAGCGTTGGAAAGAAGTGAGAGCCAAATCCAATTGATGAAAAGCTCGGTCATGCGCGGCGTGCCCACCGGGTGGCGAGATCAAAACCGGGATTCCACCACCGGCCCCGCGTTCCATGACATGCTGAAACTCGCCGATGTCATCAGCCCGTGGACACCCGGTCGTTATTCCTCTCCCGCATCCGCCACGTCCCACGCCGAGAAGTATTACAAGGCTGACATCCGGTGGTGTCGGGAACGTTCCCTGGATTTCCTGCCGGTCGTTTTCCCGGGATTCAGTTGACACAACATGAAGCCGGAGGATCCATTCGATCGGACGCCACGGCTGAAGGGCCAATTCCTGTGGTCCCAGTTCGCCGGTGCCAAGAAAGCAGGCGCCTCCATGATCTATGTCGCCGTGTTTGATGAGGTTGACGAAGGAACCGCCATCTTCCAATGCACCAACGATCCCCCGGTCGGCGACAACCTGTTCGTTACCTGCGACGGACTTCCCAGTGATCACTACCTCTGGCTGACGGGGAAGGGCGGCCGCTTGCTTCGCGGCGAATGCCCCATGAGGGACCCCGTGCCTATGCGCCCGGAACCGGCGAAAAATGGGTGATGGCTGACTTGGGTCGGCAAGTGTCTCCGTGCTGCCTACGACAAATACTTGATGATCGCCTCCACCTTGCTGCGGACATGCAGCTTGAAGCAGATGCGTCTCACGTAAGTCCGGACGGTGGGCACCGTGAGGTCCAGTCGATCCGCCACTTCCTTGTGGATGTATCCGGCGGCCAACAGCTTGAGGACCTCGGTTTCCCGCGGGGAAAGCGTTTCCCGTTCGTCCTGGGTTTCCCGTTCTTCCCGGAAATACATCGCCATCTTCCGCGCGATGGGACCGGAGAACGGAGACTCGCCGGCGAATACATCGCGGATCGCCTCGAGGATGTCGTTCGAATTGCTCGATTTGATGAGATAGCCGCTCGCGCCCTCCTTCAGCGCCCGGAAGATGTCGTCCTCTTCCTCGTAGGCCGTGAGCATCACCACTTCGAGTTTTGGCAGGCGCTTCTTCAGCCCGCGTATACAGTCGATCCCCGACTTTCCAGGCAGGTTGATATCCATCAGGACGACATCGGGCTGAAGCGCGGGGATCTTCATCTCGGCTTCTTCGGCGGAGGAAACCGCGCCCAACAGGGTGATGTCCTCCGCGGCCTTGATGATCTCGATCAGGTGCTGCTGGAGCCGGAGGTCGTCTTCGACGATGACCACGGATTTTTTCTTGGGGATCATCGGATTCCGGGGGTGAACGTCATGCCACAGGAGCGGTAAGAACAATCCGCAGACCGCCTTCCGCAAGGTGCTCGAACGTGCAATTGCCGCAGATGGATTTCATGCGGCATTTGAGGCTGTCGAGTCCGAGGCCGGTGCGGCGGGATTCTTCGGAGATCCCTATACCATTGTCAGTGATGCTAATCACGAGAACGTTCTTTTCCAGTTCGATTTTCATGTCGAGCTCGGTGGCGTGTGAATGTTTCAGCACGTTGTTCACGCACTCTTTGACCGCGAGGCTCACATTGTGCCTGAATTCATAGCGGATGGTTTGATTCTCCGTGATGAACACCGCGTCCACCCGGCACCGGATGTTCTTCAAGCGGCATAGTTCGTTGACGAGCCGATAGAGGAAATCGACGAGCGATTCCAAGTCGTCGTTGTTTGGATTGAGCATCCACACGGATTCCGACAGGGCGCCGATCAGGTCGCGCGACATGGAGGAAATTTGACCGAATGCCTTGCTGGCTTCTTCATGTTGGATGGTGTTGTCGGCATGGGAGGCGACCAGCGAGATGTGGGAGACGCGCGTGCCAATGTCGTCATGCAGATCCAACGCGATCCGCCGCCGCTCCTCGGAAATCATCCGCTCCTGCTCCAGATGGAGGCGGATTTTTCGGCGGATCAAATAACGTCCGATCAGTATAGAAATCAAGCCGAGGACCAAGGCCGTGGCTCCCCAGAACCAGAAGCTTTTCCAGAAAACCCTCGGGACGACAAGAGAGATAGCGGTTCCCGATTGCAGGGGCTCTCCCGTCAACGAGAGGTCTTCCACCACGAAGCGGTATTTTCCGGCGGGCAGGCGCTCGTAGATCGCCGTGAAGTTGCCGCCCAATCCCGTGAAGTAGGCTTCTTTCCAGCGGATTTCCAGGGTTTCGCGGCCAGCGATGTCAGGAGGGATCTGGAACCGGGTCACCCAGTCGGCATGGGCGTTGATGTCGTCATCGACGATCAGGAGGATCGGAGATGAATCCTTCTGATCGTCGGGTTCGAGTTTGCTTGCCATCGAGGCATGGGTGCCTGACTTGTTCCATACTCCCTTGGTTCCTTCCGGGAATCTGCTGTCGGACATCAGGACCTTGGTGGTGGCCCCGGATTTCCCCATCGAGGATACCCTTATATCCTTGATCGCATAGATGCCGACGAGCGTGGCGGGTCCGGCGGTGGTCATGGTGAGGGACATGGAGACCGCGTCAGGTGGCACGGTGACCCCTTCCACCCGCGGGGTGAAATCGGAGTCCTCGATCGTTTTTCTCCAGCCCGCGCTGCGACCGCTAGCGGGGAAGGGGTCCACTTGGATCGGGTCACCCTTCTGATTGAAAAACACCACCCGGAGGAAGATGGTATCCGTTTGTTGGCTCCAATTCTCATCGAGGCCTTCGAGTTTGTAACGGACGGACAGCGACCTGGGTTTCACGAAGAAACGAAGGTCGTTGGTTCCCGCCGGCACCGTGAGATCAAGCCCCCGCTGGGCTCTCTGATCCCGGTTCACAAAGACTTCCACGGACGTGGCTTCCGCTGCCGCGAGCCGCCCGTGCAGGGAGCAGGACACCGCCGTAAGTAGCAGGATTTGGCGGGTTGTGATCAAATGAGAAGCCGAGCCTAGCAGGGGGAATTCGTGATTCAAGCATGACATGCCACACTCCGCGGCCCATCCGCGCCCCCGGACAAATCCAAATGGTTCTTCGAACTCTGGTTTCCGGCTTGATCACACTGAATGAATGCCGTGCCGAGGCAGCTCGGCAGCATGGTTAGCCGCACCCGGTGCCCGATACCGCGTTGCGTCTGCCAGGCAGCGAAATCGTGCTGAGGAGTCTGCCGGCAAAGTCTTCGACGAGGTGCTGGGCCACATGACGAATGGACTGGGTGTATTTCCGGCTATTGTTCTCGCAGTGGGCCTCGAATCTGGCGGTGGCTTCTTCAACCGGCACCGATGCACGACGTGAGATCTCCGCCTCAACGAACTGGCTAACGGCTTCCAGGAGTCCGATGCCCAGCGGTTCTAACAGCTTCGCTGCTGCGTGAGCCTGGTCCGCTAGGTGGGGCGCGATGGCTTTTGCTTGATTCCCGAAGGTTTCCCGCTGCTCGCGAAATTATTTGGCGGCGTCGAGTGCCGCGTTTTTGGACGGATAGTGAAAGCGGTTCCTTTTTCCTGACTCGGAGAACTTGGGAGGGATGTTGATCCGCCAACCGTGCGGCGTTTGCTTGGGGGTGAATCTCGCGGGCTTTGCCATGTGGAGATGCTTGCCCTTATAGCCCTTAAAATCCAGGACTTTCCCGACGGGCGCGACTTTCGCGACAAAATTGCACTTAAGTATCAATAAGTTGTGAGTTAATTGCCCCCTTTGGGAGCAGGATGTCGTCAGTTCGAATCTGGCCGCCCCGACCATCTCACTTTTCGAGTGGTCCCGACCCTTCCCGTTTCGCCCCATGGTGAACCCCGCCCAACCCCAGGCCAAGGGCGGTCGGATGAGAACCTTGCCGGAGGCCTTCCGTTCGAACGCGGTCGTCTTGTCCGCCGTAGCTTTAGTGAAGGAGTATGCCTTCCTGACCTTCGAAGCGTTGGCGAAGAAGGTGGCGGAGATTGGAGGGCGGGGAAAGGGGAGGGCTCCTGGCTCAAGTGTGTCGGATCAAGCGGGATGAAACACGTCTGCCGGAAAGGCTGCATCTTCCCGAACGTCGTATTCGAGAGTGCCGGAGCTTGGAACGAGGTTCTCAAGTCGATGGTCGCGGTGGGCGAAGCCCTTTGAGGCAAGTGCCGGAAACGGCTCCAGATCAGGGTCCCCCGGCGATGATTTTGTCACTGATACGCTTGACCCGCATCTTGGATCCGTCATCGAAGAAGAGCACCAATGCGCGCTTGTCCTCATACACCGGCCAGTAAGTCGAGAAGAAGGTCTTGGCTTTGCCGTCGAAGGGGGCTTGTGCCAGAACGGTGGCACCCTCACCCTTGGGTGCCGAGATGCGTTGGGTGGTCGACGTTCCCGGAGGGATCAGGAAGGGTTTCGATCCGTCACCGACCTTAAAGGCGACGGGCCGGGTTCCGGTATTGATAAGAAGCCAGTCGTTGAAACGGGCCTCACTGAAATTGTCCTCAATCGCGAGGTAGCGCACCTTGTCTCCCGAAGTCCAGGCCAAAAGGAGTATCCCCTTGGCGTTCTGGGGGATCTTGATGCTTTCGGCGACAGCGAACGCTACCTTTCCCTCGGCATCCGTTGTCTTCTTGTAGAGGGGCAATGGGTTGGCGGAAGCCGCGGTGACCAACTCGCCCGGTTGCACATCCGAAAATACCAAGGGCAGGAAACCTTCCGGGCCCTTGAGCGAAACTTCCGGCAATTTTTCCTCCAGCAGCGCCAGCGTGCGCACCTTGATAGTTTGTGCCGGACTCGCCGTGAGCGCAAGAAGGGCTGGTAAAACGATGGCAAGGACTCGACGGTGAAACATGTGGGGATTGTGGCGGATGGATTCAAATTTCGTTCCGATTCAGCCAACGAAACGAGAGCATGCGAAAGGAGCGTCCGAATCTACTGGCCGGATTGACCAAGTCACTGAGTGGATTACCGGCGCCGACGCTTGACGCGACCGGGTCCGGATAGCGTTGCACCGTGGCTTCGCACCATGCTGTCGCGCGCACTTCATTGGTTGCCGTGGCGCGCGACTCGCCGTAGGCCCTGATCGTAAAGCTGTCTGAACGCACCGTCATGCAGGGCGAGAGCGCCTGTAGGATGTCTCCCTGGAGCAACTGTCCGGGAAAGCCCGCGCCCTGGGTGCTGTCCTTGGGCACTTTCGGATGAGCGGAAGACTGCTCGAAGCCCTTGTCGAGATCCTTGTTCACGGTCATGTCGAGGGCGGCCTGAAGGGGTCCGCGCTGGCCGGTCTCCCCGTCCTCCAACTTGCGGTTGACGAATTCGCCCAGAGTGAGAAACGGACCGCGTTTCCTGATCTCGCTGACGATTGCCTCCGCCAAACTGCGGACTTCCTTCTGTTCGAGGGTGCGGAAGCCGATCCAGTAGTTCTCGTCGAGGTTCTTTGTTTCCGTGCCCTTGCCGAAGACCGCCTTCACGCGTGGAAAGCGCACTCCCTTGACATTCCCTGGCGGTGAGAATCCCGTCACCGTGGAGTCGGCACTCAGTTTCTGATAGGGCAGTTCGTGGGTTCCGGAGAGGAACGCCTCCCAAGCATCGACGGAAGTGGAATTGACGTTGAAGGCCCCATCGACGAGGAGATGGCCGGCATTGTGGTAGAATCCGCCGGTGGTGGCCCGCGAAGCGGTGGTCATCTGCAAGGTCGACTTGTCGAACTTCGAGCCGCGGGGTTCGTAGGGAATGAAGCGCGGATTCGGCAGCAGGGCTGTGCCCTGCAGCAGGTTCGTAAAGTGCGCGGCACTCGGCGCGGGCTCGGGCGTGCTGCCGCTCACGTTGTCCGCCGCCTGCGGGATGGTGGTAAAGATATAGCTGTCCCAGAGTTCCTCGTTCACCAGGAAGGAGGCGTCATAGAGGTTGAATTGTCCGGGAATCTGGTATTCCTGAAGCCCGCGGGAAGCCGTGCTGAAGGTGTCGCTGACCGAGGTCTTCCATTGGTTGAGGCCGATCCTGGGATTGGCGTAAGAGTTGCCCACGATGTAGGTGGGCTCATAACTGAAGCGGCCGACTCCGGCGTGCTGGAGTTGCCCGAGCGACAAGAGGTCGTCACGCGGGATGTCGAACAGGATCACCCGGTCGTATCCGTCGGCGGCATCAAGTCCCGCACCCCAGTAGGTGTAGCCTTTGGGGTTGTCCGAGACATTCATCTGGGGAATCTGCTCGTCTATTACTCCGCGGTTCCTGGGCGAGTAGGCGGCGAGCAGGTCGACTCCCAGCGGCGAATCCCACTTGGTATTGCCGAACATGGCGCGGATGTTCGCGTCGACGAGCGGTCGGATGGCGCCCCCGCCCTCCTTGGTGGTGCGCAGGTTGAACCCGAAGGAAAGCATGGAATTCTCGTTCAACTGGCCCGGGCTGATTCCGCTCTTGGTCATGGTCTTGCCCGGCAGGTTGCCATTGATTGCATCCCAGGCGAAAGGCGCCCAAAGGGTTTGCGCGACCTCATGATTGGCATTGTACGAATTGGAATTGGCGCCGTGGATCATCGAGGGCCGCTCAAGCACGAAGTCCACCTTGAGCGTCATGGAATCCGGTGCCGAAACGAGATCAAACTCCCGGTAAATGCTCTGCAAGGTGAGGTTTTTCACACTGTCGTCATACAGGAAATCGTCGTCGTCACGGCCAACCGCCCCGTAATCCTTGAAAGCAAAAACATGACTCCTGCCCGGGCCAAGAAGCACCTCATGCGGAACACTCGACTGGCGCTTCCCCGAGTGCCCGGATATGTTGTTGAGCGGGAATGTCGAACCACCGGCATCCTTGACCGTCATTCCGCTGATGGTGAAATAGATCTGGGGGTAATGAATGAACCTGGGCCCGAACTGGGGAGAATCTCCGACCACATTGAGGCCGACGTTGTATGGATTGTACTGGGCCTGCCAGAGCTGGACGTTGGTCCGGATCTTGTCGGGCTGCCGCCGCTCCACCCATGCGTTCTGCTGCATGCGTGAAAGGATTGGAATCACCGGGCTGTGCTTGTATTCGTCCGTATTGGATGGTGCCGCGATGGGCTGGTAGTCGCCGTAGGGCATCGCCTGGTGGGGTGCCGGCGCGGTGGCCTGTCCGATGTTGTGGGGCCCCAGCTGGCCTCTTGCGAAAGGGGTTTCAAGACCGCTGAAAATCCCGTTCTTGTTAATGAGAATGGAGTCGAGGTAAGAAATGGAACCGCTCTTCTTGATGTGTTTTTTGATATTGTAGTGGTCCTTGAACATCTCCCAGTGGATGTAGCCGTTGGTTTGGAGGTCAGGACTCTGCGACAGCCTCTTCGAGTCCAGCACGAGGTATGCTTCACCGAATCCGGAGCTGCCCTTGGGGAAGACATTCGCGAACACGCTATCCCTCTCGAAGGCGATGGTCAGGTCACGTTTCAGCCCGCCTTTGCGCACATCCGAGAGCACGCCCCGGGAGAGGGTGGTATAACCGAAACGCTTGCTCCGGGCGATCCTCTTGTCATCGGCGATCAGTGGAAGATCGTTCACCGAAAGGAGCCGGAGGTAATCCTCGCGCGCCGCCCCTTTCAGGCTGGCCATGTTATCGAGGATGCTCAGGTCGTAAGTGCCGGGCAGGACACCACCGCCGTTTGGCGGCTGGCGGTCGTTGCGCAAATTCGGGTGGTTGGCAGCCAACTGCGCCTTCATCCCGTTGTCGTCGATAAAGTAGGCGAATCCTCCCGAAGTCCCGTCGCTTTGGCCGGTGATCGTCACGTTGCCGGCCTGGATCGGCTCGCCCCCCGTCAGGGCGGCCGTATCAATACTGTTGTCGCCAAACATGAGAACCGCGGAATTGAAGGGCTTTGCTGCGGTGATCTGCGCCTCGGGAGGGGCTTGAGGATCCAGGCCGGAGACCAGCCAGACGACCGCCGGGTTCCCGGAGCCGACGGGGTTGCTCGAATCAAGGCCTTTGTCACGATTGCTGCCGGCGACGCCGACCCACCAGGCCTTTGCGGTGTTGGGGCCCACGGAGGCACCGAGCCGTGAATCCTTGGCCAGTGTCCCGGCCCGCGCGCTGATCCGGGCGTCCGGTCCCATCGCCTTCTGCAATTGCCCCATGGCCAGGATCAGGGCCATTCTGGCGTTGGCCCGGGCTTCGGACTGCGCTGCTTGTTGGGAACTGCTGCGCAACGAGACTGCGGAGAGCCCCAGCAGTCCGATCGCCACGACCGTCAACAGCACCATCAGTGAGATTGAAACGACCAAGGCGAATCCTCGGGATTCGATTCGATCGCTAGATCGAGCGGTCATATTCTTGAAAATGCCGAAATTTTATCCACAGGGATTGGCCGTTGAGCAGGAGTGGTTTGACGCCTTCGTAGTCGCTTTAAACGAGCCTAGCTCTTCGGGCCGCTTTGCCAATGTTTCTTTCGGCTGCGGTTTTTTGAATCCGGTGGGCGGGTGAGGTGGATTCGACGGAATAGGCGAAGGACAGGGTCGCTTCCGCCACTCCCGTCAGATCGATGACCGGTGAGCGCAGCTTCCTGTCGGTGTCGCAACAGTTGGCCGCCGCGACCACTTATTTTTCGGGCGTTCCCGTCCCTGACACGGCTCTCCGCCGGTGGGCGATCATGGCCGCCGCCGCGGTGGCCAGCGCGAGGATCTGGTAGCCCGAGAGCCCTGCAAAAGGCTTCGGGGTGTTCCGCAGGAACTCGTGGCCGAAGCGGAAGAAGCCGTAGCCGATGAGATAGAGATGGAAATGCTGGCCGACCTGCCAATGGCGGGCCCGCATCACGAGAAGCGCGACCAGCGCCGCGGCTTGGAAGCCGATTTCCACCGGCACGGCGGGCCACTTGCCGAAGGGGCAAACGATGCCAGGGCAGCAGCCGGCGCTCAGGCAACCGATCCGGCCGAGGATCAGCGGGATCGGCAACAGCAGGGCGAAGCGGTCGCCGGTCACCGCGCGGTATTCCATCGCGCGCTTGACGATTTCCACTCCGGCCCAGCCGCCGGGCAGGGCACCCATGATGGACTTTCCCGACAGCCAGAGCTGCCAGCGCAGCGGGTGATCGACATGCAGCCAGCCTTCCGCGAGGAGATACGCGAACTTGGCCCCGGTGAAAGCCCCGACCAAGCCGCCGAAGTAGATCAGGGGCAGGCGGCCGTCGGTTTTCGAAACGCGGAACCAATAGACGCCGCCGATCACGATGCCGAGCAGCATCATCAGGGCGTAAACGGGAGAACCGGAGGCTACGGGCATGGGATCATGGGCTCATGACGCGTCGCGGAATCCCGAGTAGTACCGGCAGAACGAGTCCAGCTTTCCATCCGGTCGGATCACGTGGGTGCAGCAGCGGTCGATGCGGTCCTGGTCCCAGGTCCAGGCGTCCATGAAGGGCTTGATGAAGAGACGGAAGGCGTCGCGCTCCTTCATCTCGAAACGGTGCAGGATCTCGCCGAGCTCGGTGTTCTCGCAGCCGCACTGGATCAGGTCGGAAAGCTCGTAGCGCACCTTGTCGCGCAGGAAGCCCTGGAGGCTGGCGAAGTCGATGAACTCGGAGATGCTCCTGACGCCGATCGGCGTGCGCAACAGGTAGCCGATGGTCGCGCAGTTCGGATCGCCGCAGGGCAGCGGCGTGAAGTCCTCGAAGCGCAGCCGGCCGGCCGCTTGCTCCACCGCGCCGAGGATGATGTCGGCGGTATTCAGCCGCTTCGCCGCGGCCGCGGGCCTCCGGCCTGTTAGAAACATCGGCTGGAAGGAGACGCCGCGGCAGCAGGAGTAGCGGAGGCCGGTTTCGATGGTCGCCCAGAGGTGCGGCAGGTTTTCCGGCGTGATGGTCATCGCCAGCGTGAACGGAATGCCTTCCCGCTCGCAGCGCTCCATCGCGAGCCGCTTCATGTCGCGGAGGTCGCTGCCCCTCAGCTCGCGCTGACCGGCTTCCTGCGGCCCGTCGAATTGCAGGTAGAGCTGGAAATGCCCGCGCCGCGCTCGTTCACCGAGGGCCGCGAGGAAGCCGTCCTCCTTTGCGATCCGCACCGCGTTGGTGTTCACGAGGCAGTAGTCGATGCCGGGTTCGGCGTGGATCCAGTCAAGCAGCTCGAAGAATTGCGGATGGAGGGTCGGCTCGCCGCCGGAGAGTTGGAGGATCTCGATGTTGCCCTTGCGCTCGACCACGCCGCGGATGCGCCCTTGCAGCGATTCGAGCGAGTGCGCTTTCAGCCGGTCGCCCGCCGCGCCGACCGGCGAGTCGGCGAAACAGGTCGGGCAGGCGAGGTTGCAGGAATCGACGATTTCGATCAGCGCGAGGCAGGTCGAAAGCACCTCGACTGCCGGATCGGTGGCGGCGGCGTTGCGGCCGAGCGTCCCGGCGCGGCCGGCGGGATCGGCCGAGCAGGCGCAGGCAGGACCGCAGGCGTTTGACGGATCGCCTTGGGCGAGCCAGTAAAAGCGGGCGTCGCTGGCGAGGCAGGCGGTGTTCTCGCCGTGGGCGTCGCAGGTCCGGGTGAGATAGACTTTTGACGGGCTGCCGGTGGTTTTCCAGACCTCCGCCGGGGCAGGCTGCTGGCAGACGGGGCAGCGGGAGGTGGTCCGCTTGAGGGTTTCCTTGAAGGTGCGCGGGAGCATGGGTCAGGAAACAAAAAGCAAACAGGTGCCGAACCAGAGTCCGAGGCAGAGGATGATCTGGCCGAGAACGTAGCCGATGGACGTCAAGACGAGCGAGCGGCCGCGGTAACGGACTTTCCACGCGTTGATGAAAGTGACGAGGCAGCAGAAAATCGTCAGCAATCCAACGGGCAAGACGAAGAGGAACTCGATTCCATAGCTGCTCGCAGTGTGAGCGCCACCCGCCAAGAAGGTGCCCATGACGGTCACGGCCGGTGGGATCGACAATGACGCCCATAGCTTGTTCTTCGGAACCTCGGGTATCGGAGCGGGGACTTCAGGGGCTTCGTTCATGGATATCCGGTGCCGCATTCCTTATACCGCCCGGCGGATCGAGTCAGCACATTCCATCCGGGCCTTGCCGCGGCTTGCCGGGTGGTGGAGGATTTCCGCCGATGACCGACAAGCGCCCGTCCGACTGGCAGTCCAGCAAAGGCCTGGCCAAGAGCATCCTGCACGACCGCCCGGCGCGGCGGCGGGCGATGGGGCGCAGCGTGGCCTTGCTGCTGGCGGTGTTCGCGATCGGCCTGTGGGGGATCGACGGCTGGCTGAAGGCCGATCCCCTGCGGTTCGTGATCTGGTGGGGTGCCTGCGGATTGCTGACGCTTTTCGTATTGCTGTTCGCGCTCTACGACGTGCTGAGGGTCATCCGCGAGGAACGGGAGCGGCTGTGAGGCGTCGCGGGCGCACCGGGTGCGCGGAGCCTCCGGCCCGCAGAAGCGACGGGGACGGCGGTATTGGCAATGCGGGCTGAAACGGGCAGCGGGAGCCGAGGGACCGTTCTGCCGGTCGCAGACCGGCGCTCCCGGCGGGCGTTTCGCCTTGCCGGGTGGGGGACGGGGGGGCTTGATTCGCCCGCATGACACCGGAGCTTGAAGACCTGTTTGCGTTTCTTCGTTTCCCCAGCATTTCCACCGACTCGCGGAATGCCGGCGACGTCCGTGCCTGCGCGGACTGGCTGGTGGCGAAACTCACCGGGATGGGCCTGACCACCACGCTCCATCCGACCGAAGGCTACCCGGTCGTCGTCGCCAAGAACGAGCACCAGCCGGGCCGCCGGACGGTGCTGATTTACGGTCACTACGATGTCCAGCCGGTCGATCCGCTCGCGTTGTGGACCACGCCGCCCTTCGAGCCGGAGATCCGCGGCGGGAAAATCTGGGCGCGCGGCTCCTCCGACAACAAGGGCCAGATGCTTTCCCACATCCTCGGCGTCGAAAAAACACTGAAGGAAAAGGGCGAACTGCCGGTGAACCTGACCTTCCTCTTCGAAGGCGAGGAAGAGATCGGCAGCCCGAACCTCGCACCTTTTCTCCGCGCCAACCTCGACCTGCTCAAGTGCGACGTGATCGCGATCTCCGACACCGGCATGGTGGCGCCCGGCGTGCCGACGCTCGGCTACGGTCTGCGCGGGATCGCCTGCTGCGAAGTCATCCTCCGCGGTCCGGCGCGCGACCTGCATTCGGGGCTCTTCGGCGGCGCGGTGGCGAACCCCACGACGGCGATCGCGCGGCTGGTCGCCAGCCTGCACGACGAGCATGGCAAGGTGATGATCGAGGGCTTCTACGATCATGTAAAACCGCTCGAAGCCTGGGAGCGCGAGATGTGGGCGAAGGTCCCCGGCGTGTCCGACGAGGATTACCTGAAAGTCACCGGCAGTGGCAGCCTCTTCGGCGAGCAAGGCTACACCGCCGCCGAGCGCGCCTGGGCCCGCCCGACCGCCGAGATCAATGGCATCGGCGGCGGCTACCAAGGCGAGGGCTCGAAGACCGTGATCCCCGCCGAGGCGATGGCCAAGTTCTCCTTCCGCCTCGTCCCGAATCAGGATCCCGCGACGATCCTGGAATTGGTGAAGGCCCACATCGACAAGCATTGCCCGCCCGGCGTCTCACTGCTCTACATCGGCGGCCACGACGGCAAGCCCTACCACACCGACCCCAGCGGCCCCTTCGGCCAGGCCGCCCAACGTGCGCTGCGGGTCGCCTTCGATGCCGAACCGGTGCTGATCCGCGAAGGCGGCAGCATCCCGATCGTCCAGGCCTTCCGCGAGATCCTCGGAGCCGACACCCTGCTGTTAGGCCTCGCCCTCGCCGACGCCCAGATCCACTCGCCGGACGAAAATTTCCCGGTGGAGAACTTTGAAGCGGGCATCCGCCTCAACCAGGCGTTGCTCGAAGAACTGGCGAAGTAGCCCCGAAAAGTGCCAAGTGATCAGTGAGCAGTGATCAGTGGCAGATTTGAAGAAACGAAAGGCTCACTCAGTACGATGCCTTCCACTGATCACTGCTCACTGATCACTTTCCACTCTCTTCCATGTCCGAATCTCCCAAACTCGACTTCATCCGCGAAATCATCGCCGCGGACCTCGCTTCCGGTAAGCACGCCACGACCATCACGCGCTTTCCGCCGGAGCCGAATGGCTACCTGCACATCGGCCATGCCAAGGCGATCTGCCTGAATTTCGGCATCGCGCAGGAGAACGCCGCGAGCGGTGCGCGTTGCCATTTGCGCTTCGACGACACGAATCCTTCCAAGGAAGAGACCGAGTATGTCGAGAGCATCAAGGCCGACGTGAAATGGCTCGGCTTCGACTGGGGCGAGCACCTGTTTTTCGCCAGCGACTACTTCGAGTTCTACTACGAGTGCGCCGTCCACCTGATCAAGAACGGCCTTGCCTACATCGACCAGCAGACGCCGGAGCAGATCAAGGAGACCCGCGGCAACCTGAACGTCCCCGGCACGCTGTCGCCTTGGCGCGAACGACCGGCGGAGGAAAGCCTGGACCTCTTCGCCCGGATGCGGGCCGGCGAGTTCAAGGAAGGCGAAGCGGTGTTGCGGGCGAAGATCGACATGGCCTCGCCGAACATCGTGATGCGCGACCCGGTGATCTACCGGATCATGCACGCCCATCACCACGCGACCGGCGACGCGTGGTGCATCTACCCGATGTATGACTTCGCCCACCCGCTGGAGGATGCGAAGGAGCACATCACCCACTCGCTCTGCACGCTGGAGTTCGAGATCCACCGGCCGTTCTACGACTGGACCATCGTGCACTGCCCGGTGCCGGCCAAGCCTCGCCAGATCGAGTTCTCGCGGCTGAACCTGAACTACACCGTGATGAGCAAGCGCAAGCTGCTCCAGCTTGTGAAGGAAGGCCTGGTCGGCGGTTGGGACGACCCGCGCATGCCCTCGCTGTCCGGACTCCGCCGCCGCGGCTATCCGGCGGCGGCGATTCGGAACTTCTGCCACCGCGTCGGCATCACCAAGTTCGACGGCATTACCGATGTCGCGCTCTTAGAATTCGAAGTCCGCGACCACCTCAACACCGTCGCCCCGCGCCGGATGGCGGTGCTGGATCCGGTGAAGCTGGTGATTGAAAACTGGCCGGAAGGGACGAGCGAGGACATCGAACTCGACAACCACCCGAAGGACCCCGCGATGGGCACGCGGCACGTCGCGATGTCGCGCGAGCTGTGGATCGAGGCGGATGATTTCCAGGAAGAGCCGGAGAAAAAGTTCTACCGCCTGGGCCCCGGCCGGCATGTCCGGCTGCGCGGCGGCTACATCGTGAAATGCACCGGCTTCGAGAAGGACGCCGACGGCAAGGTGAGCGAGATCCACTGCGAGTATCTGCCCGGCACCAAGGGCGCCGACACCCCGGAAGGCGTCCAGTGCAAGGCGGCGATCCACTGGGTCAGCGCGGAGCATGGCGTGGCGGCGGAAGTCCGGCTCTACGACCGCTTGTTCACGGTGGAGGACCCGGACGCGGCGGAGGGTGGATTTGTCAGCGTGATCAATCCGGATTCGCTCAAGTCGATCACCGCGTGGGTCGAACCGTCGCTGGCGGAGGCCAAGCCCGAGTGGAGCTGCCAGTTCGAGCGGCTCGGGTATTTCGTCGCCGACCGGGTCGAGCACCAGGCGGGCAAGCCGGTGTTCAACCGGACGGTGGCGTTGCGGGATTCTTGGAAGTAGTGAACTTTGGCCGACTCACTCCACTCGGATCGCCGTCGACCTTCCGTGGGCGTCCAGTCCTTCGATCCGTGCGAACTCCCGCACTGTAGCCAGCGACTTGCGCACCGCCTTTTTGTCCATTTTCACGATGCTGGTCCGCCGCTGGAACTGGTCGGCGCGCAGGCCCGAGAACGAGCGCCCGCTGCCGCCGGTCGGCAGGGTGTGGCTGGGACCGGCGAGGAAATCGCCGACCGCCACCGGTGAATCATTGCCGAGATAGATGGCGCCGGCCGTGCGGATCTGCGGCAGCCATTTCTTCTCTTCCGCACAGATGAACGAGACGTGCTCGGCGGCGAAGGCATTCGAGATCCCGATCGCCTCGGCCATGTTGCGGACCTGAAGCATGAACGTCGCCTGCTTGAGCACCTCGCGGATGTAGCGGGCGCGGCTCAGGGTGGCGAGCTGGCGCTCGACCGCCTTGACCACCTTGCCGATGAGTGCCTTCGAGTCGGTGATGAACCCGATCACGCTGTCGCCGCCGTGCTCGGCCTGGGCTAACAGGTCGGCCGCGATGTAGTCCGGACTGCCGGTCTTGTCGGCGATGATCAGGACCTCGCTCGGCCCCGGCAACAGGTCGATCGACACCGCGCCGAAGAGCTGGCGTTTGGCCTCCACCACGAAGCGGTTGCCGGGCCCGAAGATGCGGTCGACCGGACGCACCGACTTCGTGCCGAGTGCCATCGCGGCGATCGCCTGGGCGCCGCCGATCTTGAGAACCTCGGTGACTCCGGCCGCCTTGAGGGCATAGAGCAATTCCGGATTCACCGTGCCATCGGGACCGCAAGGCGTGGCGGCGAGAATCTCCGGCACGCCGGCCGCCCGGGCGAAACCGGCGGTCATCAGCGCGGTCGAAACGAGCGGAGCCTTCCCGCCGGGCACATAAACGCCGACGCGGTCGAAGGGTTGGAAACGCTCGCCGACCCGCGCGCCTTCGGCATTGAGCATCGACCAGTCCTTGCGCAGGCCTTTCTTCGCAAAGGCGGTGATGTTCCGCAGGCTGGCGGCGACCGCCTTGCGCGTGGCCGGTGCCACTTTCACCGCGGCAAGTTCGTCCGCGGTCACAAAGAGCTGCTTCTCCTTGAGCACCACATTGTCGAAGCGCTTGGCATACGCGGCCAGGGCCTTGTCGCCCTGACCCGCGACTTCGGCGATGATCTCGCTGACGAGGTCGCGGACGTCGTGCGTCGGCAAGGCACGGCGGTTCAGGCGTTTGACGAAGGACTCGTAGTCGGCGTCGCGGTATCCGAGGATTTTCATGGGAGCATCAGGCGGACGGAGTCAGGCGTAATACGGCCTGAGCATCAAGTAACAGATGGGGCCGGTCACCGCGACGTAGAGCCACATTGGAAAGACCCACTTGGACAGCCGTCGATGCGCGGCAAAGCGGTTCGTCCACCCGGCGATGAAGGTAAACAGAATCGCCGGCAGGCTGACCCCGGCCAAGACGACGTGGGTGATCAAAAGGAAGAAGTAAACGGAACGCATGGCTCCGGTGCCGGCGTAGCGCGTTTCCTCCGTGGTGAAATGATAGGCCACGTAGCACAGCAGGAAGGCCACCGAGAGCCCCATCGCCGCAAAGATCGCCTTCTGGTGCAACGCGATCTTGCCCTGCTTCACCGCGACCACCGCGACCACCAGTGCGATCGCAACCAGCGAGTTCAACACCGCGTGGACCGGCGGCAGGAAGGCGAACGACCAGCCGTTCGGGAGCGCGATCCGCAGCTCCGGGCGGCGCATCAGGCCGACCAGGACCAGCACCACCGCGGTCAGAACCCAAGCGATGATCCCGAGCTTCTTCGAGAGTGCTTCGTCCGGTGAGCGCGACAGCCACTCCTTGCGTTCGTCATTCATCATTTCCTGTTTTCTCGGGTGCGGCTTCTTCACCTAGCAGGAGTTCGTCGATCCCCGCCGTCTCGTTCTTCTCCAATTCTTCGCGCACGCGGTCGTGGAGTTCCTTTTTCAATCTGTCGTAAAGCTCCGGGTCCCGCTTGCGACCTTCCTCGGAGCGCGCGTCGGCGAGTGGCCACTTGCCAACGACATTCCATTCGCGGTCCACCAGCATGATCCCCATGTCGTGGGCGAAGCGGCCGTTCGACTCGGCATCGGCCGGATCCGTCCGCTCGCGCACGGCGAAGAACCCGAGCTCCTTTTCCATGTAGTCGTGGGTTTCCTTCTCGTTCGGATGGCTCATGAACCACCAGTCCGCGGGATCGGCCCCGAGCGCCTTCGAATAGTCGATCAGGCGCTCCGGGGTGTCGGTGGTCGGATCGACCGAGACGCAAACCATGTGGAAGTCCGGGTGATCCTTGAACTCATCGTAGATCGTCTTCAGTTCCTGGCCGTTGCGGACGGCGCAGTGCGGGCAGACAGCGAAGAACTCCGCGATGATCCAAACCTTGCCCTTGAGGTCGGAGAGCTTGACCGGCGCGGCAGCCTGATTGACCCCGCTGAAGTCGGCTTTGATCGGGAAAAACTTCTCAGCCTTCGGAGCCGAGATGTTGCTGAACTCCGGCTCCTCCTGCTCCGGCACCTGGCTGCCGAGATGGACAGCGAAGGCAAGGAAGATGACCGAGACCACCGCCACAACGCTGTAAATGAGGACAATCCTTCGTCGTTCGTTCATGGTGTCACGGGTTGGGCGATCATTTCGTCGAGGGTTTTGACCAGCAGCTCCTCAAGCGTTTCCACGTTCGATTTCGCGAGGCCTTGGGTCCGGCCTTCGGCATCCCAGATTGCGGCTTGTTCGAAATCGAAGGTTACCTTTTGGCGGCGATACTTGCCTTGCTTCAGCGTTGCCTGACGGATGTGGCGATCGCGATCGACCACGATCAACGACGCGTCGAAGACCCACTTGCCGTCCTTCTGGTGCGGCATCACGCCGAGCCGCAGCTTGTTCTTGAGAAACTTGTGAACGTATTCCTCTCCCGCCCCGACGAACCACCAGTTCGGCAGCCCGACCCCGATTTCCTCGGCGACCTTGGCCAGCACCGCGGGGTCTTCCTGATTCGGGTCGACGGTGAAACAAACGATCCGGAAGTCATCGCGGCCGGCGTAGCGCTCGTTCAAGCGGAGGAGCACCTCGCGGGTCGTTTTCCAGTCGTCCGGTTGGTTCACCGACACCCCGCAGACGACCCAGACCTTGCCGAAAAGCTCGCTGATCTTCGCCCCGGAGGCATCCTGGCGGACGACGCCGAACTCGGCCTTGTTGTCGATCCGCCCGATGAAGCCGGGGCGGTCGTCGCCCGCCTGTCCGGCCGCCCATTTCAGGTAGGCGGCGTAAATCCCGACCCCACTGGCGATCATGATGACAAACAACCACAGGGCGGTCCGCCGGAGCTTGCGCGGGTCGCGCACGGCGGGTTCGAGCTTTTCAACAGGCGTCCTCATGGGGCGGCGGAAGCTAGACTAGGTCCATGCGAAGGCAAGCAATCCGAGTTCAAGCGGCAGGTAGAGCAGCGTGAACAGGAAAAGTTTGCGGAAGGAGGCCCGTTCGCCATCGCGCATGAAGCGCCCGGCGAGGGCCGACATCACGAGTCCGGCGAGGATTCCACCCCCTAGCGCGACGTAGCCCTGCCAGCCCGGCGTCCACCCGGCGAACCACGGCCAAAGCGGCAGCGCGGCGAGGAATAGCGCGAAGATCGCGGCAAGGAGCCCGCTGCGGCGGCCGCTGACATCGCCATCGGACCACATTTTGTAGCCCGCGCTTTCATACTCCTCGCGGCACAGCCAGTTGATCGCCACGAAATGCGGGAGCTGCCACAGGGCGAGCAGGGAAAAGAGGAACCACGCGCCGCCATCGAACGCGCCGCCCGCCGCGGTCCAGCCGATCATCGGCGGGATCGCCCCGGGGATCGCGCCGACCAGGGTGTTCGTGCTGCTGACGCGCTTGAGCGGGGTGTAGACGAAGACATAGACGGCCACCGTGACGGCGGCGAGGACCGCCGGCCACAGGCCGACTTTCACGGCCAGGTGGATGATGCCCGCGGCGGAAAGGAGCCAGCCGACGCCGAAGGCGAACAGCGGGTCCATTCGCCGCGAAGGCAAAGGGCGGTTCGCGGTGCGCTTCATCCGGGCGTCGAGGTCGACTTCCATGAGCTGGTTGAAAGCCGCCGAGCCGAAGGCCGCGGCGGCGGTGCCGACCAGGGTGTGGACCAGCTTCATCAGATCGAAACTGCCGCCGCGCGATGCCAGCAGGAATCCGAAGAAGGTGGTGATGAGGACGAAGACGTTGAGCCGCATCTTGGTCAGCACCATCAAATCCTTCCGCAAGCCGGGGTCCGGCTCGAGAGCCGCGGCGGCGGGGATGTCTGGGGCAGCTTCTTCGTTCATCGGCGGGACGGGGAGAAGAGAACCCCGGATGCCGGGCAAGGCACGGAAATAGTTTCACGATGCTGCTGCGGCTCGCCTGACCTGCGCCGTCGCTCCATCGGTTCCGAGCCCCTCCCGGCGTCACCCTTCCTGCTTGCGGCTGAACGGGAGGAGCCTATTTCTCCCTAGCAAGGTAGCCTTGCCATTCCTCATGAAGCACCTCCTCGTCCCGTTTCTGGCGGCACCCTCCACTTACGGCAGGACGCGCAAGATCCCCGGTTTCACCGGCTTGATTCTTGCCACATGCCTGGCCCTATTGCCCGCCTATGTTGCGGCCCAAGCGCCGGTGGATTCACCGCTACAGGCGGGATTGGGGGCACCGTTCTTGGACAACGCGGTGCTACAACAGCAGATCCCTTTGCCGGTGTGGGGTTCAACGGAGCCCGAAGCCAAGGTGACCGTTGTTTTCAAGGGTCAGAACAAGACCACGACCGCGCAAATGGATGGAAACTGGCGAGTCGTGCTGGATGCCATGCCGGCCGAGAGGCTGAAGAGCGTCAATGAGAGCCCTGTCGGTGAAACGATGACGGTGACCTTCGAGAAGGCCGGGGTGAAAACGGTGAAGAACATCCGCAATCTGATTCTCGGGGATGTATGGATGTGTGCGGGGCAATCCAACATGGCGGGTGCGATCCGAACGAACAGAAGCGGCCATTTTCCGGAGGACACGCTGGATCGCGCAAACTACCCGGCCCTACGCCAGTTCCAGTCCGGTGACGCGGCATGGGTCGTCTGCACTCCCGAAACGGCACCGGTTTTTAAAAGGACGGCTTTTTTCTTCGCCCGGCGTTTGCAACGAGATGCGCTGGCGCCCATCGGTCTTGTCGCGACGGCCTTGGGTGGATCGAACATCGAGTCGTGGCTGAATCAGGAGCCCTATCCGATCGGCAACAACTATTCCACCCTCGTTGCGCCCCTTGTTGGCTACGGCATTCGCGGTGCCGTGTGGTATCAGGGTGAGAGCAACGAAAAGGATGGCCGCCGTTATCAGCCCAAGCTCGAGTCGCTGATCACGGGCTGGCGCAAGGCGTGGAAGCAGGGAGACTTTCCGGTCCATTTCGTGCAGTTGCCGGGAATCGGCTCGTCTTCCTTGGACAATCCCGCGGGTGGCGATGGTCGTGCGGAAATCCGCCAGGCATCCTTCGAGACCCTGGCATTGAAGAATACGGGCATGGCGGTCACCATCGATGTGGGAGCGCCCGGTGAACACCCGCCTAACAAATACGACACCGGCGAGCGCCTTGCGCGTTCCGTGTTGCAGAAGGTCTATGGTTTCAAGGATCTGACCATTTCCCCGCTCTACACCAAGCATGCCATCGAAGGCAACGCCATCCGGGTTTCCTTCGACAACGCGCGGAACGGGTTGAGCGTGGCCCGGAAAGAGGGATTTCTGCCGCCCGTGCCGCAGCCGGATGCCCCCATTCAGTGGCTATCGATCCAGGCCAAGGACGGCACCTGGCATTGGGCGGATGGCAGGATCGTCGGTTCGGAGCTTGTCGTTTCCAGCAAAGACGTCGCCGAGCCTGTCGCAGTCCGTTATGCCTACACCCAGCATCCGAAGGGGAACCTCCTCTACAACAAGGAGGGCCAACCGGTCGGGCCGTTCAGCACGATTGGCTACGGACCGGAGTTGGAAGCGGATGCCTTGGGAAAGCCCGGGCAGCGATAGAGGGCCGACGCATCGGCAAACACGGAGGATCTAACGGTGGGTTGCTGTCCTATTTCATCAGCTTCAGGTTCGCTTCGGCGAAGTGCTTGCCCATCAACGCGAAGGTCTTGGCACAGCCAAGGTAGTGGTAACCCGCGTTGGATGCGCCGCGCTTCCATAAGGCAAGCTCCGCAGGGGTGATGAGATCGGCCTCGAACTTTTTGAGGTATTCCCCTTTTTGCTCCGGGGTCATCTTGCCGTCCGCGTTGGCATGGTCTTTGTGATTCGAATCGAGGAAATGCCTCATCTGACCGATCTGCGCGCGCTTTGCATCGATGTCACCCAGCTCGTCCGCCCAAAACGGGGCGGTCTGCACGGCCACGACGTTCCCTTTGAACTCGGGCATATCGGCGGGTGCGGCCATCGCCTGGCGGAATGCCACCATGCTGGAAGATTGATCCTTGAGTCCGCCCACGCCCATCACACCGATGACGAAAGGCATCTTCGGCGCGTTGAAGTCCTTGCGCACATCGCGGATGAAGGTGGCGAGCAGCTCGGAGTAAACGGCGTAGCGATCCGGTTTGTCGTGCTTCGGATAGACTTGGCCATCGACCATGTCGTTGAAACCCTGAAGCCAGGCGAATCCGGCGATCTCGTAACCCTGTGCGGCGTCATAATCCGGCATGACTTGTTTCGGGTCGGCCAGAATCTTTTTCACATGCTCCGTCATCAGGCGGTAATAGACCCCGGTGGCCGCCACCTTCTCGGCATTCCATTTCGGCCGATCCTCGGCCTTGGGAATTCCATGGGCTCCCTGGGGATGCTTGTCCCAAACTTCCTGGGTTTCCTTTGGCATCACGTAGGGGCCGGCGCTAGGCGGGCGGAAATCGGTGTGCAGGCTCTTGCCGCCCCAGGCTGCCTTGATGATGAGCACGGGTTCATTGAACGCCTTGTCCATCATGAGACCGAAGGTGAACTCCGGGCCGATCTTGTCGCCGGGCTTTGCGGGATCCATCCCCCACATCGAGCCGTAGCCCGCGGTGAGTTTGCCGTTGAGGGTGAAGTTTTTCTCGCCGGCACCGGTGAGATAGGAAATCCAGGCTCCATCGCTGGTGGCGGGTTCCCCATCGGCTCCGCGCATCATCTTGAGCAAGGGTGCGGTGGCCCGGTCGTCGCCGATGTAATCGAACGTGCTGACGTTCGCCGGCCCTTCCATGTTCGACTGTCCGGCGAGGATGAAGACTTTCAGCGGCTTCGCTTCCGCACCGGTGATGGCGAGAAACGCGGTTGTTAGAATCGTGGTGAGGTGTTTCATGATGTGCTGTTACTTTGATAAGAGGCCTGCCCTTTCGTCATGATGGATTGGCCAGCTCCCACTCCAGCATCATGATCCGCCACATTGGAAAATACGGAAACGGCGCGGCAGGGTGAAACCCGCCACGCCGTTGATTAGGTTCCAGCAACGTGAGGCGTTCAGGCGCGATGTGCAGGGTCTCGCCGCCGTTCCCGGAAAATCAGTTCCCCGGGAACGGATCGGCATCCAGGCGGAGCTGGATTTCCTCCATCGTGATCGCCGGCTTGGCAGGCGGGTCGGCGCGCTTCACCACGGCCAAGGCCACGGCGGTCAGGGTGGTTAGAAGGAGCAGCGCCGCGAGCGCGAAGGTCGAGCCGCGGGGGGAGTCGGAGAACATCCGGCGGACCCGCGCTTCCAAGCCGCTTTCGTGGGCCATCGCCAGCGCGGTGGCCGGGGAATGGGCGGGAGCCGCGAGGTCGCACAGCACGTTGGCGTAGCGGTCGGCCGGCATGCCTTCGGCCAGCAAGGCTTCGTCGCAGGCGAACTCGCATTGTTCCGCGAGGCGGCGGGCCATCCACCAGACGAAAGGATTGAACCAATGCAGGGCGCAGGCGGCGGCACCGACAGCCCGCCAGAGGGGATCGCGGCGCTGGTGGTGTTTCGTTTCGTGGGCCAGCACGGCTTCGCGGACCTCGGCGGTCCAGTGATGCCAGGCTTCGGGGACGAAAATGACCGGCTTGAAAATCCCGGCCGCGACGGGACCGGCGAGCCCGGGCAGGAGGCGGAGGTCGATGCCGTCGCGCAGCTCGATCCGTTCCGACTTCCTGCGCCAGCGAATCAGCACGCCGAGGGCGACAAAGAGCCGGACGGAGGCGATCGCCACGCCCGTCGCCCAGAGCCACGGCAGCCACAGCGAAAGGGCGGGGGAGCTTGGCTTGAAATCACCGGGAGGCAGCAGCGGGGCTTTTGGAAGGAAGAACAGCAGCGGGAAGATCGCGAGCAGGCCGAGGGCGAGAAGGGTCAGCCGCGGATCGCGCGCCGCATCGCGCCGACCCGCGAGCCAGACGGCGGCGGTGGCGATGAGGGAGAAGGCGATGGCGGTGGAGAGCATGGCTGGGAAAGTGCCGAGTGAGCAGTGAGCAGTGAGCAGTGATCAGTGAGGGGACAGGGGACAGGGGACAGGGGATAGGGGATAGGGGACAGGGGACAGGAGGATTAATTCTTGTGGATTAGGCTGCGGATTTTGGCGATCTCGTCGGTGCTGAGTTGCTGGTCCTTGGGGTCGAGGAGGGCGGCGACGAGTTTTTCGGGGCTGCCTTCGAAGAAGGTGGAGAGGAGCTGCTTGAGGGCGGAGCGCTTGGCTTTTTTCTCGGGGACTTCGGGGCGGTAGACGTAGCGGCGGGAGTCCTTGCGGTGGGAAACGAGGCCCTTTTCCATCATCGTGGCCAGCAAGGCGCGCACCGCGGAGTAGGTCGGGGGATCCGCCATCTCGTCCATCACCTCCTGCGCCGTGGCCTCGCTCTTCCGATAGAGGATTTCGATGACCTGCCGTTCGCGGCGTGCCAGTGTCTCTGCATTGATCATGAGCGGAGAAATAGAGGATGCTGGAAAAGCTGCAATTGAAATGTTGGAAAAGCAGCACAAAAGTTTGACTCGGGTTTTCTTAAATGCTGTTTTTCCAGCACCATGAAATGCATGACGAACTTGATGGCGGCCCGCAAGCGGGTTGGCGGGCTTTTCCTGATTTCCGCGCTGGCGGCGCTGTGGCTGAGCGGCTGCGCGACGAACGGGGGAGGAGGGTATGCCCCGGAAGCTCGCACCAACGCGGATTTCATCGGGACTGTAGCAGGTGCAAATCTTCCAGGTGTTCCGGCCGCCTCGTCGCCGAATGTGAGCGACATCGTCACCGCCGGGAGCCGCAGCGGCGACGGGGCGATCACCCGCAAGAACATTGATGGCGTTCTTAACAACCCGAACCAGACCAAATCCAAGCCGCGCCAGAGAGCCGCCGAAGAACGGCCCGGACTGGCGACCGGTTTCGGAGAATCCACCCGCTCGCCTTGGTACCAGCAGTCCTTTGTCCGCGCCTCGACGAAGCCCGCCGGCACCGGCGCGCTCTACTACAACAATCGCGAGGGCATCGACGCGATGACCGGCGGCAAATACAAGGTGTCCGGGGTGCAGACCGCCGCGGGGGACATGATCGAGTGGGGAATCAAGGGCGGCTTCGGCTACCTGCCGACCTACAGCACGTATTCGGCGTCGCGACGCTTCGTGGTCGGAAAGCACGGCTCGCACTATTCGATCGTGCTGAAAAACCGCTGCAAGAGCCGGCTTGAAGTCGTGCTGAGCGTCGACGGTCTCGATGTCCTCGACGGCAAGGCGGCGTCATTTCCGAAGCGCGGCTACGTGATCGCGCCGGACGAGACGCTGGAGATCAAAGGCTGGCGGACCAGTCCCGAAAACGTGGCGCGCTTCCAATTTTCGACCGTCGCAGGTTCCTATGCGAACCTGGCGCACGGCGATCATCGGAACGTCGGCGTGATCGGCATGGCGGTCTTCACCGAGAAGGGCGTGGATCCCTGGACTTGGATGCCGCAGGAAGTGCAGCACCGGTTGACGGCGGATCCCTTTGCGAAGGCACCGTAAGCTACCAAAGAAACCCCATGAAAACCTTCGCACTGACAATGGTAGCGCTGATCTGCACGCTCCGGGGAGATCCCCAAGTGCCGGTCCTTGAGCCGGTCGAATCGGCTCCGAAAGCGATCGAGGGTCTGGAGTTCTCGATCCTGACCCAGGCCAAGTGGACTTCCGCTTCTTTACCGGGTGGAGCCGACCTGGTCGTGCAGCTTCGAGTCGTGAACCGCGGGGCGAATCCGGTTTGCTTCCCGACCCTCGATACCTTTTCCGTGATCCTAACAGGTCCCGACGGCAAGCCCGTGCAATTGGCGGGCAATCGTGACGGAACGATCATCACCCCGGTCATCGTTCTTTCTCCAGGGAAGGGGTTCTCGTATCCCTTGAGTGTGAAATTACGATTCTCATCCCGGACGAAGGCCATGGAATTGGAGTTCAGCGACCGGACGGGCGGGATGTCTGTCACGCCCGTCGAACCCGGTGATCATTCCCTGATGGTGAAACTGAGACCGGCACCGCAGGATTTCGTGGCGAACGGTGTGTATCCGGCACCGCTTTGGTCAGGAAAGGGGACCTCGGAGCCGGTTGGCTTCAAGGTGGACGCCCCGGCTCCCTGAATCGCCCCATGTCCGGAGCGAAAGGGTGATTCGGAGACGATCCGCATCCATTGTGCAGCAAGCGCAAAAGAAAGGCGTGAGCCGTTATCCCCCCGGAACTTCGACCCACGCAACTTATTCCCAGCCATTCACAATTGCCGTGAAACGCCCGATTGAATCGATTGATTACTGGTCCTTTTTCCCGATCAGATCCTCGATGCTATCCTGAAGACGGTGCAAAAGGGCCCCGTCGGCCACTTTTTTGCCGTCCTGAGTGGTGATGTAGATCGTGTCCATCGCCGCGCCCTTTTCGGTGGAGATCCGGGCGTTGGCGGTGTTCAGGCCGTGGGTGTTGATCGCGTGGAAGAGATCGTGTAGCAGCCCGATGCGGTCGACCGCCTGGATTTCGATGGCGGTGCAGGACGGGTGGAGGTCGTTCGAGACGTAGGCGCGGACCGGGAAGGCCATGCCGTGGTCGTTCTTCGGGCGAAGCAGGTTCGGACGGCGGCGGAAATAGCGGGCGTGCTCGTATTTCTCCAGCAGGCCGACCTCGCGCAGCGTGGTGGAAAGGCGTTTGCGCAGGGAGAGGTCGGAGACCGGCTCGAAGTTCGTGGTGCAGACGCGGAAGATATCGAGCACCACCCCGTCGCTGCGGGTGAAGAAGTCGGCGGAGAGAATGTTCAATTCCTCCGAAGCGAGCGCGCAGCAGATTTTCTCTAACAGCAGCGGCCGGTCGTGGGTGGCGATGACCAGCTCGGTGTAGCCCTTTTCCGCGCTGTCGAGCCACTGGAGGGAGCAGTCGAAGGTCTCGGGATCGGCCTTCGGGTCGAGCTTGAGCACGGCTTTCACGTGGCTGGCCACGGCAGCCGCGTCACGGAAGCGGAAGTAGGACTCCGGCATCCGTTTGAAGTGCTCGTCGACGCCGGCGTGGTCGTCCTCCTTGAAGAGTGCCTTGACCTGTTCCTTGAGCGTCTTCTTTTCGGTGCGGATCGAGGCGGCATAGCGCTCCTTGCCTTCGGCGAGGAAGACCCGGGTATTGGCGTGGAGCTGGAGCATCAGGGTCTCCTTCCAGCTCGACCAGGTCTCGGTGTTGGTCCCGTTGGAGTCGGCGAAGCTGAAGAGCAGCAGGACATCGAGCCGCGCCTTGGTCTTCACGATGCGGGCGAATTCGGCGACCACTTCGGGGTCCTCGATGTTTCGGGTGGTGGCGAAGCGCCAGAAGGTGAGGTGGTGGTCCACCAGATACATGATGAGCGCGCGGCGCGGGCCATGGACCTGGAGACGGTTGCAGAGCTTGGAGGCCAGCATTGCGGAGCCGTCGGTGTGCTCGCGGACATTCTCCGCGCGGCCGGTGTCGTGGAGGATCAGGGCAAGATAGAGCGCGTAGGGGTCCTCGGCCTCGCGGAACAGGCGGCGGTAGATTTCCCGCCGGGGTTCGTCGCCGCCGACCAGTGCATCGAGTTCCTCGATGCAGCGCAGCGTGTGCTCATCGGCGGTGTAGCGATGGAAGAACTCGTGCTGGACCAGGCAGTCGAGCGCGCCGAATTCCGGCAGGTAGCGGCCGAGGAATCCGACGCGGTGCATCTGCCGGAGGGATCGGGCGACGTCGCCCTTGCGTTCGAGGATGCCTTGGAAGGTTTCGCGGTTGACCTTGGAGTAGCGGAAGGGCCGGTCGATGTCCTCGCGGTGCGCCTTGATCAGCTTGCGCATCGGCGGGCTGAGCTTCAGGCCGCGGAGTTGGCAGTGCTGGAAGAGTCGCATCAGGCGCTGCGGGTCTTCTTTGAATATGTCGTTGTTCAGCGGGTAGATCCGGCCTTCCCGGGCGACGAAGCCGTCGAACTCCTCGCGCTTCTTCGGGCGGACCATCAGGAAGGACTTGAGGCCGGTGACGGGCATCTCCTCTTGCTCGATCTGGAAGCTCTCCATCAGCGAGCCGGTGTGCTGGTAGAGGCTGCGGGTGTGGCGGTAGTAGTCCCGCATGAAGGCCTCGGTCTTGCGCAGGATGCCGCGCTCCGGGTAGCGGAATTTGGTGGCGACCACGCCTTGCAGGCGGAGCGTGAGCTGGTCGTTTTCGCGGCCGGCCTCGTAGTGGAGTTCGTTGCGGACGCGGTTGAGGAAATCGTAGGCGGCCTCGATGTTGCGCAGCGCGGTGGCGGTGAGGAGGCGGTCGTCGACCAGCTTGCGCAGGTCGGCACTGCCGCGTTTCACCCGGGCGACCCAGCGGATGTTGTGGTAGTCGCGCATCCCGCCGCAGCCTTCCTTCACGTTGGGCTCCTGGAGGAAGACGGTCTTGGAATACTTCTGGTGGCGGCTGCGCAGGTCCTGGCGGCGGAGTTCGAAAAAAGCCTCCTGCCCCTTGGCGAAGCAGTCCTTGTCGAGCCGCTCCTGGAACTCGGAGAAGAGCTTCTTGTCGCCGGCCAGCAAACGGGCCTCGATCAGCGAGGTCTTGTTCTCCTGATCGGCTTTCGCCTGTTCCAGGCATTCGGTGACCGAGCGGCAGGCGTGGCCGACCTTGAAGCCGACGTCCCACAGCAGGTAGAGGATTTCCTGAATCAGCGACGTGAGATCTTCTGGCAGCTTGTTCGAGGCGCGGGGCAGGAGGAACAGCAGGTCGATGTCGGAGCCCGGGTTGAGCGTCCCTCGTCCGTATCCGCCGATGGCGACCAGCGCAATCACCGGGGCCTCCTTGCGTTTCGACAGGGCGAGTTCGAAAAGCGAGCGCAGGACGACATCGAGCAGCTCGGCCCGGGCGTGCGCGATCTCGAGGCCGCCAGCGCCGGCGCGGTGGCGGAGTTTGATGCGGTGCTCCTCGATTTTGAGGAAGCGCTTGTAGAGGGCGATCCGCTCGGCGGGCGAGAGCTGGCCTTGGACGGCGGGCTTGAGCGCCGTCTTCGCGTGGGCCTGCAGGGTTTTCAAGTTAGCGGACATCCGGTGGCGGCAGCGTGCGCGGAATCCGTTCCGGGTCAAGGTGATCGGTTTGGAAAACTCTCATGTGGGTATGCCCCGGAGCTCTTTCATAGTTACTCCCCCCCGAGAGCCCTGGAGACAAGGCGGGTGGCAGGAGCCTCACCGGTTCAAAAGTCAAGCCCCCCCGAGGGCGGGAGCGCTCGTAAGTTCAAGAAGTGCTGCGGGGCGTGATGGCAAAGGGAGGCAACGGACAGAGGGGGATCAGGATCTAACAGATTCAAAGTTCAAGGACAGACCGAAGATTCACAAGCGTCCGCTAAATGTGCGTTTGCGGGGACCCCATTTACGGACAAGATGTGATGGGAGAGGGTGCGTCTCGCGCCCTCGCCGACCGTTCGCGGGATGGGGGGCGCGAGACGCACCCACTCCTTGCCGTTCTCAAGATCTCGGGCAGTCTCCGCCTGTTCAACTCCT
>NEUO01000149.1 GCA_002304315.1 Verrucomicrobiia bacterium Tous-C4TDCM | reverse complement strand
ACACGCGGCCCGTCCGCCGCCTCCGCGATGGGCCACTCGTGACCGCACGTCAGGCATTCGTAATGACCCTCGAGGGTGAGGATCTCGTTCATTTCACACATCGGGCAAGCGGGGGCACTCATGCAGGCAACTAGGAGGCGGGGCAGGCGATGGGCAAGGGGAAAAGCGACCTCACCGGGTCCACACCCGCCAGAGATACTCGGCGCATTCTGCTCGTGTCAGGATGCCCACCTCGCCCTTGCCGACCAGAGTGTGGAAACCTGTATCGCCCATTGCGACGAGCCAGCGATGCAAGTCGCCCCAAGTGACCTGTCCATCAGGAGCGAAGGTTTCCTTCTGCTTGCTGAAGTTCCCCCAGAGCAGCATCGTCTCAATCGCCTCGCGATCGGGGTGGTCGAGTGGCACGTCGGAAAAGCGCGCCACATTCGGCAGGGTGGGTTTGTCAGGGGCGCCGGCCATTGTCTCGCGGAGGCGCACGAGGGCTCCGGCGAGCTCGCCGCGGGTCACGGGACGGCGGGGTTCGAAAAAGACACTGTCGGGATCAGGTTGCCAGATGCCCGCGAGGGTCAGGAGATTGGCGGCTTCGAACCAGCGGTCTTCGGGATCGAGGTCGTGCCAGGGCCAGAGGAGGGTGCCGGGGCCGCCCGCGCCGCGCACGAGAATGCGCTGTATCTCGGCGACGCGGCCTGGAGTCGTCGCAATCTCGCGTGGCGAAATGCCTTCGCGCAAGGCGATCGCGGCAAGGGTGCCGGAGGCCGCGCCCACATGCATCATCTGGCCGTGGAGACGCAGGGCCGACTGCACCATGCTGGTGACCCCGAGATTTTTCGAGGCCCCTAACAAACCCTCCATCTTTGCTGGCACGAGCCCACGCAGGGGAAAGGTGGCGCGGTCGGTGTCGGTCGACCAGTCGCGCGATCCGTGGTGGTGTCCTTGCCAGGGTTTTGTGGGATCGTCGTCGACGAACTTTCGCCGTGTCGGGTGGAAATCGAGATTGAACTGCCACCCGAAGACGGAGTCGGGATAGGTCGTCTTGGCCCACTTCGGCTCGTGTGATTCCGTGCGCACATCCAACTCGGTGACGATGGTGATGGCCTCGAGGCGGAGTCCCTCGCGGAGATAAGGTTTGGGCGGGAGCCTGTCGGCGGTGCCGTAGTCGTCGGCGAGCGCCATGTAGCGGAAGGACTGGGGGAAATCGCCGACCCGGTCGTGCGCGGCGGTCTGGAGGTAGTAGACAAACTCGAGGGCGCGCTGCTTCGCGTCCTCGTAGATGATGTGACGCTGGGCGTGGCCCATCTCGACGAGGTTCTTGCGCGAGGCCCCGGATTCGTTGGCTTCGAGAGCGTCGACGACATGCTGCGGCAAGGTGCCGAGCTGGTATCCGTGGGCGGGCCAGTTGAGAATGACCGTCTCCGTTCCCGGGGCGAAGCCGAAGTGGTGACGATCGACCATGCGGCGGTGGGTGTAGATGCACCATCCCGCCGGATTGTAAATGCCTCCGCTGCCATCCCACTCGCGCCACGGCGGGGCCTTTTTCCAGTTATCGAAGGAGCGCTCGTCGTAGCGCGGCGGCTTCGGGATGATCGAGTCTTTTCCGGTCTCGCGGAGCAGAGGGCACCAGCTCAGCGGATTCATTTCCTGGTGGCCGAGCTCGTCGAGCGTCTCCGGCGCTCCCGGCTCGCCAAAGCGCGAACGCAAATCGGGTCCAGCCATGTAACCCGCTCCGCTCCGGCGGATCACGTCGCCGAGATCGGAGGAATCGATCGTCAGTTTCGCGCGGATCGTGAGGCGTTTGTCAGGACCTTTTTTGGCGAAAATGGAAGGCACGAAGGAGACCCCGGTGACGCGGCCCTCCTTCGTCTCGACGGTGTCGACGTCCCAGCCGCGCTCGATCCGGATCACGCCCGAATCCACGTGAGGAGCGAGCCATTCCTCGAAGATCCGGGCGGCGGCCTTGGGTTCGATCGTGTCGGTGCCGCACCAGCTGTTTCCCGGAGTGGCGATTCCATAGGTGAGGCGGTTGTGCGCGCGGATTCGGTTGATGATCTCGAGAAAGGTTCCGCTGCGGGGAAAGTTGACGCGCTTTCCCTCGACCACGGTCCACTCGTCGATCGGCCCGATCCCCTGGGTGCAGAATTGGCCTCCGAGCCAATCATGGTCGTTGATCAGGACGATGCGTTCTACTCCGAGCCTGGCCGCCTGCACCGCCGCGGCGCAGCCCGATTCATCGGCGCCGACGATGAGGAGATCGGTCTCGACCGTGTCCGCGCGGACGGAGGCGAGCGAGAGTGCAAGAAAGAGGGAAAGGGCGAGGCACTTCATAGCTGTCCGATCGGCTGGACCATGGGCCAGAGTTTCACTTCTTCGGCGACGAGATGGGAGGGGAGGCGCGCAAGTTGCACGAGGAGATCTCCGATTTCGGAGGGCGCGATGCATTTCTCGAGCACCGCGCGATCGCGGGGCGGGAGATTTGCCCCTTCGGTAAACTCGGTCTGGCCCCACGAAGGTAGCACCGAGGTGACCCGAATTCCGTGGGGGCGAAGTTCGGCGAGGAGGCATCGCGAGAACATCAACAGACCCGCCTTTGCCGCCGAGTAGACGCCCCAGCCTGCCCACGCATGCGTCGAGCAGGCGCTGCCGATGTTGACGATGAAACCGTCGCCCTGCTTCTCCATGATCCGCGCGGCGCGGGTGCAGCCGAGGATCGCGCCGGTGAGATTGCTCGCAATGGATTGAGCGACAGAGTCGTCGTCCTGCTCGGCAGCTGGGCTGATGCGCACGCCTTCGCCGGCGTTGTTGACGAGTACATCAATCCGGCCGGTCGCGGCAAGGACGGTTTCGAAAAGCCGGTCCCACGAGGCTCCGTCGGCGGCATCGGCGGCGAAAGGGGTAGCGCCGATCTGCGAGGCGGTTTCGCGAAGGCGGGCTTCGTTTCTCCCCGTGATCCAGACACGGGCCCCGGCTTTCACGAAGGCTTCAGCAATGCCCGCACCAAAACCGCGCGAGCCTCCGGTGACAATGACGGTGGTGGAGGAAAGATCGGTCATGGGAAAGGGGGCGGACGAGGGGATTGTCTCCCTAAAACCTTGACGGATTTGGTTTGTGATTTCAAATTAATTTTGTCATTTCAAACCCATGTCAACGCGTGCCCCACGAAAATCCAGGCCGGACCCACGCGAACGCTACCGGGTTCCCATTCTCGACCGCACCCTCGATCTTCTCGAGATACTTGCGGATCATCCCGGAGGGTTGACGCTCACGGGGATGACGGAAGCCCTCGGTCTGCCGAAAAACACCGTCTTCCGCATCGCCACGACCCTAGTCCTTCGGGGTTACGCCGAGCGGGATGAACCGAGCAAGATCTACCGTCTGACGAGGCGACTCCTGCGCCTTGGGCACCAAGCCCTCGGGGGCGAGGGGCTCGTGCGGCTGGCGGCTCCAATCCTCACGGCGCTCCGCGATGCGACCGGAGAAACCGCTCTGCTCGGGACCCTCTCGGGACAACAGGGTATCGTCCTCGATCAGGTCGCCTCCCTCCATCCGGTGAAGGTGGTCGTGGAACTCGGACACGCGTTCCCCTTGCTCACGGCCGCGCCAGCCAAGGCCATGCTCGCGTTTCTCCCGCCGGAGAAACGTGATCCGCTGTTGGAGTCGATCCAATTCGAGCGCAAAACCCGCCGGACGATCCGCTCCCTCCCTGCCTACCGGCGCGAGCTTGCCGAGGTGGCAAAGCGGGGGTTCTCCGTCGATCGGGGCGAAGAGAGCGAAACCTACGCTTGCGCCGCCGCGCCGGTGTTCGACCATCGCGGCGAAACCGTCGCCTCTCTCTGGGTAAGTGGGCCCTCCGATCGGGTCAGTGAGGACCGGATCGTGGCCCTGGGTCTCCAAGTGAAGGAGATGGCCGGAGTTCTCTCACACCGGCTTGGACATTCGATGAGCAGGCATCGTTGAATTTCGGAGAGCGAACCTCGCGTGCACCGCGGGAGGTGGTGACGTTATTGCGTAGGTCGGAGATCAAAGTATTTTCGAACGAATTCCCGACAGCAGGCTCCAAGTAAAACTAACAATGTCCCTTCTCCAAGGGGCTTTCATCGTTGATCGGTCGGGCGGTTCGCTCTGGATTGTCTGTCGGGAATAGGTGCGGTCTTTCACGGTCCGGCCGCGCCTCCCCCGCCAGACTGTTCCGGACGGTTAGCGCCTTCGGGACGATTCTTGACCCGATTCAATGTTGGTGATACATACCCAAACTTACTCATGAAAAAGCTCACTATTTCCCTCTTCGTTGCCGCCATCGCATTCACCCTCTCCGCCGCCCAAGCCGAGGAGAAGACCTATGAAGGCGAGATGTCGTGCGCCAAGTGCAATCTCAAGACGGCCGAGACCTGCGAGGACACCCTCAAGGTCGGTGAGACTCTCTATCTTCTCGAAGAAGGCGGTGATCGTAGAACCAGCGAGCATGTCTGCTCCGGAAGCGCCAAAGCCAAAGTCACTGGAAAAGTCGAGGAGCGGGACGGGAAGAAGTTCCTCGTCGTTTCGAAACTCGTGGTCGAGTGATCGCCTAGGGACGATCGAAGCGCCGTTCTGGAGGTCCCGGGCGGCGTTTTTGACGGCGTTGGATTGACCGTTCCAAATCCTCGCGCTCTCTCCGCGAAAGAGAACTTCTTTCTTGAACGCCCTCGCCGAGAATCTCATCTCCCCCGTCGTCCTCTGTTTCGCGCTGGGCATCGTGGCCCGGTGGGTGAAGAGTGATCTCGCTGTCCCTGAGCCGATTTATCAGGGACTCTCCATCTACCTTCTTCTCGCAATCGGGCTCAAGGGCGGCTCTGCCCTAGCGGTGACGCCCTTCGGTGTGCTCCTCCTTCCCGGGACCATCACTCTCTTCCTCGGGCTCATCACGCCGATCTCCGCCTTCTTCCTGATGCGCCGATTCGGTCGCCTCGGGATTGAGGACGCCGCCGCCGTTGCCGCCCACTACGGATCGGTCTCGGTCGTGACTTTTCTCGCTGCGGTTGAGGCGGTGAAACGCACCGGTGTGGAGACCGAGGGCTATCTTCCCGCTCTCGTTGCGGTGCTCGAGGTTCCTGGAATCATCGTCGCCTTGCTCTTTGCAAGCGGCGGAGGAGGGGTGAAGGGGAGTTGGAAAAAAGCTCTTCACGAGGTCGTCACGGGTAAGAGTATTGTGCTCTTGTTAGGCGGTCTTCTGATCGGCTGGGCCTGTGGTCCGGAGAGACTCAACGATGTGCAGCCCTTCTTCGCGGCGTCCTTCAAGGGAGCCCTCTGTATCTTCATGATCGAGCTTGGTCTCGCCGCCGGCAAGCGCCTTCGCGACGCCGGTAAGGCGGGCGTGCGCCTCCTCGTCCTCGGTTGTTTCATCCCGGTGCTGCACGGGGCCTTGGGTGTGGTCGCCGGACTGCTCGCGGGCCTCACACCGGGTGGTGCCGCGGTGCTGGGCGCGATGGCCGGAAGTGCGTCCTACATCGCGGCGCCTGCCGCGGTTCGCGTCGCCGTGCCGGGAGCGAACCCCGCCTACTATTTGACGCTGGCGCTCGGGATCACGTTTCCTTTTAATTTGGCCTTGGGTATCCCGCTGTTCCAAACTCTCGCCCAACACCTCAAACCATGGCTGTGAAACAAACCCTGCGGAAAGTCACGATCATCGCCGAGCGGGTCTTGCGCGACGACCTCATTGAACTCGTCAAGTCAAAGGGAGCGAAAGGCTGGACCCTCGCCATGGTCGAGGGCGAGGGCTCGCGCGGCATCCGCGCCTCGGAGTGGGAGGGGCGCAATGTCCAGCTCGACACCCTCGTCTCGCCCGAGGTCGCCGATGCGATCATGGACGAGGTCGGGGTGCGCTATTTCAAGGATTGGTCGGTGATCGTCTTTGTGGCGGATGTGGAGGTGTTGCGGAAGGACAAATACGTGGGGTGAAAATTGGCTTGAGGCTGGCTGAATTATGCCCCTATTTACGGCCATATGAAGACGACGATTGAAATCGACGAGGGCAAACTCGACCGGATCATGAAACTGACCGGCATCGCTACGATGAAGGAGGCCGTCGATTGGGCGTTGAGCGAGGCCTTGCGGCTTGCGACGATCAACCGCGTCATGGAAGAGCCCTGGTCGGCGGATGAAGCGCGTGAGGCCGTTGATCCCGCCTACGATCTCATTGCGATCCGGAACGGTGCCGCGCCGGTTTCCTACCTTCCCGAGAAGGCCTCCCGACGGGGCCGGCCACGCAAGGCCGCGAAATGAAGGATGCCAACTATCTGGTCGACTCGGCCGCCTACATCGATCTGATGCGGGCCGGGCAGGACCCACGCCAAGTGCTCGCGCCCCTTCTCCGGGCAGGTCGTCTCTATCACTGCGGAGTGGTCCGGGCCGAAGTGCTTCGTGGGATCAAGGTCGAGATTCGCTACGGCCAGATGGAGCAGTTCTTCGACATTGTTCCCGAAATTCCGACCGACGCGCGGCTCTGGCGGGAGGTGAGCCGCCTCGGCTGGGAACTCGGTCGGAAGGGGAAGTGGCCGCCCGTGAGTGATCTCGCGATTGCGGTGGCCGCCCTGCGCGCGCGTGCGATTGTCATTTCACCCGATGTCCATTTCCGCGATGTGTCGGGGCTGGAGGTGTATCGGACTCTGGATGAGGTTTTGTGAGGGCGGGAACCGCCTGCAGGTGACCCGGTATTCGAAGTCGTGAATCAATAGCCTTCCGGGAGTTCACCGCCGAAGAAGGGATAATCGTTCTCCGGCACGAATTCGGGTTCCGGTGCAGGGGGCGGAGCAGGGGCGGCGTCGGCCACGGCCGGCAGCGCCAACGAGGTGACGAGGGTCGCCTTCAGGGTATCGATGAGGGCCTCGCGCCGTGTCAGGGGTGTTTTGTCAGGATGGTTCATTTCAAGCTTCGCTAAAAGGTCCCGCATTTTGTTTCGCGAGCGTCTCGCGCACCTTCACGCCGTCGAGCGTGCCGACCTCTTCCTTCGCCCGTATCGCCAGCGCGGCGGCACATCCGGCGGCTTCGCCGAGGGCCATCGCCGTGGCGGTGACGCGGCTCGATGAACTGGCTTCGGCACTGGCGCTGTGGCACCGACCTGCGACGAGGAGGTTGCTCACCTGTTGCGGCACGAGGGTGCGATAGGAGATGTCGTAGGGCTTCGGCTGGAATCCGGAACCGGTGAAGGGTTTGTCGGCCGAGACCTCGGGCGGATGGATGTCGAGGAACCAGCAGCCCGTGGCGATGGCGTCGTCGTGGCGGGTCGTCTTCTGCAGATCCTCGAGCGTGAGCACGTTCATCCCCACGATGCGCCGGGTGTCGCGCACCCCGATGTAGGGACCGCTCATGATGTAGTAACTGTTCTCAAAGCCGGGCACCTTTGCCTTCCATTCGTTGAAGATGGTCCAGGCATCCTTTCGGCCCTGCATCTCCGCGCGGGTGAAGTCGGCGGCATCGGTCGCATTGGCCGGGACGCGGGTGGCGTGGACGTAACACTCGTCCTTCGCGAAGGCGAAGATGAGACCGGGGCCGTAAAAATTCGCGAGGCGTCCCTGTTCGTGCGCCTCGATCAGGACCTTTTTGGCGGCGTCCTTCGTTTCCTTCACCGGCACGACATTGCCGATGCGGAAGTGCATCGTCAGGGGCATGAGCGGCTTGGACGAGGTCGTGGGGCATCCCGCCCAGTGCGCGATGTCGCCGTCGCCGGTGCAGTCGATGACCTGCCGAGCCTCGATCCGCACGAGCCCGTCCTTGTTCGCGACGATGACCGCGGCGACGCGGCCCTCCTTCACCTCGACGTCACAGGCCATGCTGTGATAGAGCACCGAGAGATGTTCCGCGTGCTGGAGGATGAGCTCGTCGGTGAGGATCTTGAAATGCTCCACGTTCGGGATCCACATGCTGCCCCAATACTTCGTGACCAGCTCCGGTGGCAGGTCGTCGATGTGTTTCGCATCTGGTTTGGCGACGCCGAGTTTCTGGAGCAATTCGAGGGCGATGCCTTTCACGACAAAACGTCCGCTCGGTTTGTCGATCAGTCCGTCGAAGTAGGGCAGACCCACCGTCGTGATGATGCCGCCGGAGAACCCGGCGCGTTCGACCAGGAGCGTCTTTGCTCCATTGCGGGCCGAGGAGAGGGCGGCGGCGATGCCGGCACAACCCCCGCCGCAGACGAGGACTTCGGTTTGAAGGGTTTTCATGGTGCCGATACCTTAGCAGAAAGGTCATCGGAGCCGTGCGAAAAATCCTGTGTGAAAAACGACGTGACGGGTATGCCTGATCCTGTCGGACCCGGAGTTCATTCGCCGTTGTTCGACCCCACCATCGCGAAGGCCCGCACCGGAAAGGTGCCGAAGCCTTTGATCTTTGGAGGCACGGCGTAGAAGCGGAAGGCCGTGTCGGGCAGACCGGCGAGTCCCGTCAGGTGTTCCACGATGGGGATCTCGGCACCGAGCAAGGTGCTGTGCACCGGGCGTTTTCCACCACGGGTGTCATCGATGTTGTAGGAGTCGATGCCGACGATTTTCACGCCGGCCTCCTTGAGGTGGAGTGCCGCCTCTTCGGTGAGGAAGGGGTGTTCTTCGAAATAGGCATCGGTACGCCAGTGCCGGTCCCAGCCGGTTTGCACGAGCACGGCCTTGCCCCGGAGATCAAGTCCGGCAAAGGCCTCGCGGGTGATGGCCATCGCTTCGCTGCGGACGACCACGCCCGCGAGTCCCGCGAGGGAATCGAGCGGCAGTTCCGACAAGTCCTTGCCGTCGGGGTAGCGGTGGAAGGGCGAGTCGAGGTAGGTGCCCGTGTTCGCCACCAGGTCGATCCGTCCGATGTGGAACTCGGTGCCTTCCGCGTAGAACTGCCGCGACGCCTCGCGGCTGAGGTAATCGCAGATCAGGGGCGCCGGCAGACCCTTGTAGGTGATCATGCCGTGTTCGATCGTGTGGCTGAGGTCGAGGGAGTTCATATCAGGGGAACGGATTCATGGATTCACGGATTTGGCCATGCGCACCACCGGCAAAGCCAAGCCGCCGCTCATGGCGACTTCATAGCGCTCGATTTCGCTGTATCCGCATGCCTTGTAAAGTGGCTCACCCGCGAGTGTCGCGACCAGTTCGATCCGCGCGAAGCCTGCCGCGGCAATGGCCTTTTCGCTCGCGGCCAGGATCGCCCTGCCGATCCCGCGCCGTGCCCAATCCGGGTGGATGAAAAAGGCGCGAACTCTGGCTGCGTCGGTGGCGGGATCGAGCAGGTTGTCTTCTGCGGCCCGGCTGGCGTCTCCTCCGAACATCGACTTGCGTTTGCTCCAGCCTCCACAAGCGATGACGCGTCCGTCCGCTTCGGCGACCAAGTAGGTCCCATCCGCGATCAGTTGACGATCCACCCCAAACACCGGGCCGAATGCTGCCTCCATCTGGGCGGTTGAGTAGTAATCGGACTGAAGCTTACGAACCGAAAGCGGGATCAGTTCCTCCAGAGAAGGAACGTCGTCGAGATCGGCGGTTCGCAATCTCCAGCTCATGTCTCAGTGCATCAGTTCCACCCGGCTCATCCTCACGGCCTGGCCGCGCAGGATGACGCGATCATCTTGGACGCCGAGCTTCACGATCCCGCCACGCTCACTCGCCTGGTAGGCGGTGAAGTCGGATTGCCCGAGCTTTGCCTGCCAATATGGACCGAGCGCGCAGTGGGCGGATCCGGTGACCGGGTCTTCGTTCACGCCCGCGGCCGGGGCGAAGAAGCGGGAAAGAAAGTCGTAAGGCTTGCCGTCGCCCCGGCAGGTGACGATAACGCCGCGCACCGGCAGGACCGCGAGGGCGGTGAAGTTCGGTTTCAACCCGCGCAGGATCGTTTCATCCGCGACCTCGACGAGGTAATCCATGCCATTGAGCCCGCAGGCGGGGACCTCGCATCCGAGCGCTTCGGCGAGACCCTCGGGAACCGGGGCGGGCTCGCATTGCTTCGCGGGGAAGTCCATCGCGATCCCGTCGCCATCTCGCCAGCAGCACAACCATCCGCTCAGGGTGTGGAAGCGCGCCTCCTCCTCCGGTTTGAGCACGCCGGTTTCCCACAGAACGAAGGCGCTGGCGAGGGTGGCGTGACCGCACAGTTTCACCTCGACCGAGGGAGTGAGCCAGCGGAGCGAGAAACCTCCTTCGATGGGATGCAGAAAGGCCGTTTCCGAGAGATTCATCTCGCGGGCGACGCGTTTCATCCAGATCTCGTCGGCGGGATGGTCGAGCAGACAAACCGCGGCGGGGTTCCCGCCGAAGGGTTGGTCGGTGAAGGCGTCGATGACGTGGAGGGTGGTTGGCATGAGGAAGGAAGTCCGGAGGAACCATCGGTAACTCTCCCACCCCGGTGATTCAACGGCCTAATCCTCCTCTTGGCCGGAAATCACCCGGGTGTCCGGAGGCAAAGGTCCCTTGTTGATCGAGACTCCGCTCGAACTGGTTTCCGCATCGGGATCGAGCGCCATCTCGAGGGCGGCTTCGTTCACCACGTCGGCGAAGAGTTGGGCGAGTGCTTTGGCGTCATCCGAGAGCACCGCTCCCAGGTAACGCTCGGCCTGGCTCTCGGTGTTCAGGAAACCTTCGCCGATGTTGAGGCTGATATTCGTGTCAGGTGAGGGAACGATTCCTTTCACCTGCATCGCCAGCTGCATGGCCTCTCCAAACTGCTTGCCCAATTCCGGTTTGGTCATCATTTCCTGCATCAGCCCCTGAAGTTTGGCCGTGAGCGCGGGGTCTTTGGCAAGCTCCTGCAAACTCAGGCCCGGGTGAGCCGCCCGGTGGGCGTCCACGAGGGAGCGGGCGTTTTGGAGACGGTCCGAGTCGGTGCCGAAGAGCTGATCGAAGAGTTCATCATCGCTGACCTTGGGAGCCGTGGCTTTCGTTTTTGGTTTTGCCTGATTGCTTTCCACCCGGGCCGGCGGAGTTTCGGGCATCGGCTTGTTTTCGGGCTGACGCAGCACGAACGGCAGCGATACCGCTGCCAGGGTGCCGCTGACGATGAGGGCTTTGGTGGTGGTGGTCATGGTGATGAGCGAGGCGGTGACGACGGAAGTGGCGCGCGGGATCGCCGATGCCGTTCCGATACCGGTGAGGGAAAGCTTTCCCAAAGAGGCCTGCACCGCGACGGGCATGGCGTTCGCCGGCTGTGCCGATAACACGGCCGCCAGACCCGCCCCCGCGATCACTCCGCGGGAGCGGAGCGACTCGCGCATGGCGGCAATGCCGCGTGCGAGCGCACGCGAGACCGTGGCTTGATTCTTGCCGAGCTGGAGCGCGACCTCCGCCTGGGTGCGTCCTTCGAGGAAGTAAAGCACGAGCACCTCGCGCAGGTCATCCGGAAGTTCGTTGAGCGAGGCATCGGCATGCGGCTCGATGTCGGGCCAGCGGGCTTCGCGATCCTCATGCCACGATCTTACCCCTTCCTCCTCGAAACGGCGCCGCGTGGACTCCCGACGCACGGCGTCACAGGCGCGATTCCACGCGACCCGATGCAGCCACGCGGCAACGGAGTGCGTGATGCTTTCCGCCTTCTTTGCCAGTTCCAGAAAAGTCTCCTGCGCGATCTCCTGAGCCATGGCCCCATCCCGCGTCACCCGCAACGCGGTGGCATGGACCATCGCTCCGTGGGTCTGCACCAGCTCACGAAAGGAGTGGGCATCGCCCTTGGTGGCGTAGCGCTGGAGATGCTGGAGGTCGGACGGCATGGCCTTTCATGAAGGTCGCACGAGTGGCGGATTTCATGCGCGGGACGCTTGAAAAATCTGCAAGTCCACTGTCAAAACGGGCGATCGATCCAAAGCCGACTTCCGAAAAGTTCGCTCCAAGGAACGGTCGCCTACTCTTCCGCAGTTGCCTCACACCGGCCGCAACACGCTCTTCACGACCTCGCCTTTGTGCATCTTCTCAAAGGCCTCGTGCCACTCCGTGACCGGCCAGACGCCGCCGATGATGGGTTTCACGTCGAACTGCCCGCTCGCTAGAAGGGCGATGACGCGTTCCCAGATCGGCCAGTTGTGGCTGAAGCTGCCTTGGAGAGTGACGTTTTTCTGGACGAGCGGATCGATGTTGAAGTTGAGCGGCTGCGGCCCCCAGCCGACCTTGCTGATCCAGCCGGCGGGGCGAACGAGGTCGAGGGCGATCTTCAGGGTGATGCTCGCTCCCGCCGCGTCAATGACGCCGTCGCAGCCGAGTCCGTCGCGCTGCAAGGCCCAGGGTTTGGCGTCACCGATGATGACCTCGCAGCCGTAGCCGCGGGCGATCTCGAGGCGGTGGGCGTCCTGCTCGAGCCCGACGATGGCGACCTCGGCGCCGCAGAGTTTGGCCATGGCGGCGCAGAGGATGCCAATGGTGCCGGGTCCTAACACCACCACACGATCACCGGGCTCGATGCGCGCGTTCTTGACGACGGCATTGTAGGCGACGCAGCAGGGTTCGGTGAGGCAGGCCTGTTCGAAGGGAAGGTGGTCCGGCACGTGGTGGAGGATACGCGAGGGCACGCGGACGTATTTGGTCATGGCCCCGTTGACTCCGTAGCCGAAGCCTTTGCGGGTGTTGTCGAGGTTGTAGAGACCGCGGCGGGTCATGGGATTGTCCTTCGAGATGATCGCGGCGGTCTCGGAGACGACACGGTCGCCTTCCTTCCAATGCTCGACCTCCTTGCCGACCTCGACGATGTGGCCTCCGAACTCGTGGCCGAGAACGACGGGGTAGTTGACCGGCCAGGAATGATCGGCGGTCCACTGATGGAGGTCCGATCCGCAAACCCCGACATTGGCGACTTCGAGGAGGACGTCCTCGGGTCCGATGGAGGGTTTCTCGATCTCGCGGATTTCGACGGAGTGTTTGTCCGGGGCGTAGTTGACGACGGCGGGGGATTTCATGGGGCGTGGATTTGTTCTCTATTTTGAAGGATTCGTGAAAATTCGCGGGCATTCGCGGCCATTCGCGGCCATTCGCGGCCATTCGCGTTGAAATCTTTATGTTGTCTATCCCTCAATTGCCGGCCCTCGATCGCACCACCCTCTGCCACTCCAGCTTAGGATTTCTGAAGTTGATGATGAGACCGAGTTCGATCCGGGAAATTCGCAGATAATTCAGCATCTGCGCTTGTTCATTCTCTCCGATCGTGTCGAGCGACTTGGCATCGACGAGCAACTCGCGGTTCACCGTGATGTCCGGGATGCACTCGCCGACGGCATGGTCGAGATAGAAAATCGGGTAGGCTCGCTGTGGCTCTGCTTTGAATCCGCTGCGTTCCAATTCGATCTCCATCGCGTTCTCATATGGCTTTTCCCGCAGCCCCGGTCCGAGTGCGTTGTGGACTCGCATGGCGTAGCCGACCACTTCGTAGGCGATGTCGTCAAAGGTCATGGAATTCAACGCGAATGGCCGCGAATACCCGCGAATTTACGCAAATCCTGGCAAGGTGACAGATCAAAACGAAGCCACCACCTGCGCATGCACCGCCTCACAAATCATCCTGAGCGACCCTTCCAAATCCCCATCGGCCGTCTTGAACGCATCCGCATCGATCGTCAGCGGCGCACCCAACACCAC
>NEUO01000148.1 GCA_002304315.1 Verrucomicrobiia bacterium Tous-C4TDCM | reverse complement strand
TTGCGAAACGATTGTGATCACCGGTGCTGCAAGTGGCTGCGGGCCAGCAACTCGCCGAGTCGCACGATGCCCCCGGTGTTGATGACGAGCTTTTCCTCGGGCGGGGGAAGATCGAAGACCTTAAGATGAATGAACGCTGGGTCCGCCGCGGCCGTGGCGGCGAGGTTTGCCGTGACATCGATGCTGTCGAGTCCCTCCTCGGCGGGAGGCGACTGTTGGCTGACATGCCATTTGAGCGCAGGCAACGCCAAGTCCAGGCGGCTCTGAGCCACGGTGGATTGCAGCCATTTCGCGGCATCCCTCCGGTAGGGACCGAAGGCCATGTCGTTCTCGCCGGCATGATAGAAAATCCCTGCGACCTCGACCGGATGTCCCTTGGCCTTCAGTTCCTGAACGGCACTGCGGATGAAGGCGATGAAGGGTTCGTAGAGATTGCAGTCCTTTGCGGTGGTTCCTTGCGGAGTCCAGTCGTTCATCTGCGAACCGCTGTGGGTGAACTTGGCGATGGCGATGTTGCCGGGCACCTTGCCTTGGAGGGTTTTGGCGAAGCTCAACTCCGGACCCAAGGTGTCGTAAAGCCCGGCGGGTCCGAGCGGCTCCCAGCCATGCGAGGTCTTGTAGCCGCCACCGAGGCTGTATTTGAAGGCGATCTTGGCGTTGTCATCCGCCAATGCCCCAAGACCCCGGCTCGCCTTGAGCTCGCCGGTGAAAGCGCGTTCGCCTTCCATGTTGCGGTGCCCGGCGAGGATGAAGAGCTTCACGGGGCTGCCTGCCGCATAGGGCCAGTATTTGAGAGGCCGTTCGGCATTTGGAGTCTTGCCGACAGTCCGCAGGTAGGCGTCGGCGTGGTTCACGCCGTGCTGCAACTGCCCGAGGGTGCCGTAGTGATAGTGCAATCCCGCGCCGCCGCCGATCTCCACCGCGTCATGCGAGGTCGGGATATACTCGGCCAGCGGATCGGAATCGGTGACGGCTTTCTGTGCCGTCCGAATGGCAAACATGTTGTCGCGATTGTCCATGCCCCAGACGGTCTTGGTGCAAAGCTCGCCGATGTAGAACCGGAGTTCGGGTGCCTTGAGGTCGCGCCGCCAGCTTGCGAGGAAATTCCTGAGGTTCCTCGCGTAGGCGGCCTTGAACCCTGCGTCGAACATGTCGTTTTCGCCCTGATGCCACATGAAGCCTTCGATGCGATAGGCCACCTTCTTCCGGTCCAGTTCCGCGAGCGACGCGCGAACCAGATCCAGGGCAAGGGGGTAGAGTTTGAAGCCGCCGGGTTCATCCGGATTCCAATCACCGCCAAGGGTCGTGCCGCCGGCCGCACACTTGATGATGGCGATGGGGGCCCCGGAATTCTCGGTGACCCGCCTGGCGAAACTCAGCTCGGGGCCGACGACGTCGCCCACGGGCTGCAAATCGACCCACCCATCCGATGTGTGCTTGTCCTCGCGGCCGATGCTGTAGGAGAACAGGACGCTTTGCTGGGGCCGGTCGAGGCCGGCGAACGGGGGGAAGCGCTGGATGTCCTTCGCTTTCGAATCCGAGCCGACCATGTTGGACTGGCCCGCGAAGATGAAGACGCGCAGGGTTTTATTGTCTTCAGGGGTCTCCCGCGCGCTCACTGGCACGCCGAGCGACAGGGACAGGACGAGCGCGGCCAAAAGTCGGAGTCTGTTGTGGGTGGTGGTCATGGCGGATGATTCTCCCGGGTGGTTTCAGGGACTCTGACCCGAGGGGCACGATTCCGGCAATTCCGCCTGTCTCCTTACCAGACCGCCGGACGAGGGCAATGCTGGAGTCGAAACGCCCGCCGTGAATGTTGGAAGATTGCCTTGGTCCCTCATGTTCCGGCACGCTGGTCCCGGGAGGCTCGGAAATCCTATGAAACGATCACAAACCCTTTCCCGTGGACACTTCATCCTGCTGGTCGCCTGCGTGGCCGGGTTGGCAGTTCCGACGTTCCAGGGAAAGTCGTCGGGAGAAATCAGCAAGCCGCCCGCGGACCTGCATCTCTATCTGCTGATCGGCGGGGCGGACATGGCGGGACGTGCCGATATCCCGGAGGACGCCGGCAAGATCATCGACCGCTGCTACCTTCTCAACGACAAGAACGAGTGGGAACCCGCCCGCAACCCGCTCAACCGCCATTCCCCGGCCAGCCGGGACGCCACGCTCCAGAAGCTCGGCCCCGGATACAGTTTCGCTCGGGAGTTGCTCGGGCGGAACAAGGACATCTCCATCGGGCTCATCGTCCACGCGACCGACGGAGTGGAGATCGACGACTGGCTCGGCAAGTCGGAGACCTATTGGGGTGCCCGCAAGCGCACCAAGGCAGCCATGAGCCAAGGGACCCTGAAAGGGGTGCTCTGGCATCAGGAGCAAGCCGGCGGCAAGGCTCCCGACGGCTATCTCGACAAACTCCGATCCCTCGTTGGCAACCTGCGCAGCGACCTGAACGACGGCAATTTGCCTTTCATCGCCGGCCAGGTCCACGGCGGCCCGGAGCTCAACGCCCAGATCGCCCGGCTGCCGGAAGCCGTGCATGGCACCGCTTTCGTCCGCTCCGAAGGCCTGACCACCGACGGCGGCACGAACTTCGATACCAAAAGCCAGCTCCTCCTCGGCCAGCGCTACGCGGAGCAGATGATCCGGCTTCAAGCGGCGCAGTCCGAGTCCGGGCCGCAGCCGCCCACCGATATCAAATTCATCGACCCCCATGTGCATGCGATGTCCGTCACGCCGATCGGGCTCCGGGCGGTCGCGCAGTGGATGGAGGATCGCAACGTCGAGCGCTGCATCGTCAGCCCGCTCAACCACAAGGGCTCGCGCCCGGGGAACGAGGAGGAGCGCGAGGCGATGCTCGCCAATTTCCGCCCCTACAAAGGCCGGATCGACCGCATGTGCATCATCGATCCCGGCGAAGTCGCCACCGCCGACGAGGCTGTGACCCTTCTGAAGCGCGAGATCGCCGACGGGGCGGTGGCCTTTGGCGAGCACTATGGCGTCGGGCTCATGTTCGACGATCCGAAGAACCTGATGCTCTACGACGCCTGCGAGAAGACGGGGTTGCCGGTCATGTTCCACATCGACCAGAACAAGAACATGGTCGAGCCCGGGATGGCGCGCGTGGACCGGGTGCTCAAGATGTTCCCGAAGTGCAAGGTCGTCGCCCACGCATACTGGTGGCGGCAGCTGCAGGACGGGACTTGCGACCGCCAGCTCCGGGAGCACCCGAACCTCTACGCCGACATGTCGGGGCAGGTGGTCGTCAACGTCCTCAACCGCGATCGCAAATACGCCCGCGAGTTCCTGATCCGCCATCAGGACAAGATCCTCTGGGCCACCGACGAGGGCTGGTGGTCCTTCGGCAACCGCACGAGGCAGATGAACCAGCACTACACCTTCCTCGAGGAACTGGATTTGCCCGACGAGGTGCGTCACAAGATCTACCGCGGAAACGCCGAGAAGGTCTATGGATTGAAGAGGGAAGGGCAGTAGAACCCCGCATCGTGGCGGATATCGATGGTGCGTGCGGCCTGCGGCATGACCGTGCCGGATTCTGACAGCCTGCAATTTCCGGCTGGCAGCCGGGAAATCAGGAGGGCAAGCTTTTGGCGAACTTACCATTAGCACTTCATCCCCTCTCCCAGAACTCCCTGCGATCGGCTTCCTGGCCGAGGTGGACGAGTCCCACCGGGCCTTCCTCGCATCCTTCGGATCTTTCGTCCGCCCGCACAACGGCGAGGTGTTGATCGAGGAGGGTAAGCCTCAGCATAACCTTTACCTGATCCTGTCCGGCCTGCTGCACGTGGTTGCGGGAGCCGGCGGGCGCGATCTCCTGGTCGCGTCCCTGGGTGCCGGCGATTCGTTGGGCGAAGTGAACATTTTCGACCCCGCGACCGCGAGCGCGTCGGTGATTGCCCGCAGCGAATGCCTGATCTGGAGCATTTCTGAAGCGGAGCTCCAAGGCTTCTTCGAGGCCGACCCGGTTGCCGGCGTGTCTTTCATGACCGGCTTGCTGCGGCTCGCCGGCCACCGGATCCGCTCGATGAATGCCAAGCTCGCCGAGTCCGAGGAGAAATCGGCCCTTCACAGCTTCTGGAAATCCCACGCGTGACGATCCTTCTCCAGAGCGGACCGCTCGCCCTATTCTTTGCCTTTGCGATTTCCCATTCGCTGGCGGACTTCCCCTTGCAAGGGGACTATCTGGCGCGGGTGAAGCAACGATCCAAGGCCGACAGCATGCCGGAATGGTTCATCGCCCTGACCGCCCACTCGCTGATCCATGCGGGCGGGGTCTGGCTGGTAACCGGCAGCGTGACGCTGGCTGCGATCGAGTTGCTGCTTCACTGGCTGATCGATCTCGGCAAGGGCGAAGGCTACTACGGTTACGTGGCGGACCAGGTCCTGCACCTGACCTGCAAGGTGGTCTATGTAATCGTCCTCGCGAACGGGGTGCAGTTGTCCTGACAGTGCCGGCGATTTCCTCGGAACCGGGCCTTCACGGCGCGAGCTCCGCGAAAACCCGGGTCGCGGCTGCCGTCTTGATCTTCTGGTTGCGAGCGTAAGCGGCACCGGCGGCGGTGCGCAGGGCCTTGTGGTCCTTTCCTGCCAGCCACGGCTCGAGCGCGTCGTGCAAGATGAAGGAACCGGGATACATCAACTGCGTCGTCAGGAGCAGCGGCCGGACGCCTGCCTGCTCCAGCCGCTCGCGAAAGTAGCGGCCGCTGATGCAGCAAAGGACGATCGCATCGGTTTTGCCGGCGGCCTTCCCCGCCGGGGGCTCGATCGCGGTGTCCATCAGCACATTGTGGCCGATGAATGCGACGAGCTGGTTCTCGCCGGAAAGCATCGCCTTCTCGCTGGCCACGTAGCATTCCTTCAGGTTCGAGCCGCGCCAGGCCTCGGCGACGAGCACTGCCTTGGCGGAGACGTGGCGGAACGTCAGGCGTTCGAGGATCCGTTCATCACCGGTGGCGGTCTCACGCTTCTCCAGCTTCCAGCGGCGGCTGGCTTTGAAGTAAGATTTCAAGCCATCCGAGCAGCCCCAGTAGAGGTTGTCGTCGGGCTTGTTGCCGTCGCCGATCTTCGCGCCGACTTTCACGATGCCCTGGGTGGCGTTGTCGCAAAGCCCGACGAAGACGGCGATGCGCTTTTCTTCGGCGCGGGCGAAACCGAGCGACAGGAGACAGGCGAGCAGGAAGCGGAGGATCATGACCGGTGAGTGACGTTTTGCAGCATCACCGCTTCTCCGTCGATGGAAACAAATCGCTGTGATTCCCATCGGCGTCGGCCAGCATCCCGAATACTTCCCTGTCGCTTCATCGCATCTTCACGCAAGCAGGTCCAGCCTCCCGCACCCCATGTCATTGGCCCATTCCCTCCGCACCCTCGTTCCCCTCGCCATCGGCCTCGCGGTCGGCGGCATCGGGGTGAAGCTCTTTTCCGAAAGCCTGACCGGGCCGGAGGGGTCGCCGGAAGCACGGGCGGCAAAGCTTGAGGTGGAGCTGAAGCGGGCCGAGAACCGGCTGGCGGCGCTGGAGGGAAAGGCCGGCCGCAGGTCGGGCAAGACGGTGGGCGACGGCCTGCGCGAGATCGGCGAGGATCTCCGCGCGGGACGGCCGGTGACGCCCGACGATGTCTTCCGCGCCACCCAGCCGCTGATGCGCGACCTCGCGCCGATCTTTGACCGGATGCGGGTCAAGCAGCAGAAGCAGATGATCGATACGATGACCGGCGAGATGGCGCGTAAGTATGATCTGAATGAAGCGCAGCAGGAACCGCTGAAGGCGTGGTTCGGACAGCGGGCGGAGGAGCAGGCGAAGGCGTGGAGCGATCTGGTCGGGCAGGAAGGCACCACGCTGGAGGATCTGGCGAAGGCGGCACGCGAGGCAAGGGCGGATGATGGTCTCGATGACTTCATGGCGACCACGCTGAGCGGAGATGAGCTGACGGCATTCAAAACCGAACGGATGGCGGAGCGGGCCGAGCGGGTGCAGCAGGAGGCGGACATGAAAGTCCAGCGGCTCGATACCATCGTGGGGCTCGACGACACCCAGCGCGACCAGGTCTTCGGCATCATGGCCCGCGGGTCCCGCGACTATGATCCGGGGCTGAAGCTCGAGGGGATCGGCGGCGACATCGGGAACACCCCGGCTGGCGACCGCCAGCAGGCGATGCTTTCCGTGCTGCGGCCCGAGCAGCGGGAAGCCTACGAGGCAACCCGGCAGAAGCGCCGCGAGGAGGCGGCGGAGGAAATGCAGACGCTCGGCCTGAGCCTGCCGCCGGAGTGGGACCTGCTCGATGACTTCGATTGAACGCATGAACGCCGCTTCTTTCGCTGCCAATGGTAGCCAGCCCCCGGCCATCGACATCCGCGACCTGCGGGTGGACTACGGAAACTTCGTCGCGGTCGACGACCTCACGCTCAGCGTCCCGCCGGGTGAGGTGTTCGGTTTGGTCGGTCCGAACGGGGCCGGGAAGACCAGCACCTTCCGCGTTCTAACCACCTTGATGGAGCCGACCTATGGCGAGGTGATTCTCGACGGGGTGGACGTGCTGGAGGACATCGAAAGCGCGCGGCGGATCATCGGCTACATGCCCGACCTCGCGCCGGTGCCGTCGGATTTGAAAGTATGGGAGTTCCTCGACTTCCACGCCGCCGCCTACGGGCTGGGCACCAAAGCGCAGCGCCGTGAACGGGCCGCCGAGTGCTTGGAAGAAGTCGCTCTAACAGACCAGCGCGACAAGTGGTGCAAGGAGCTTTCCCGCGGCCAGACGCAGCGGGTGGTGTTGGCGAAGACGCTGCTCCATCGGCCGCGCGTGCTGATCCTCGACGAACCCGCGAGCGGCCTCGATCCGCTGGCCCGCCGCGACCTGCGCAATGCCCTGCGGCGGCTGGCGAAGACCGGCGCGACCGTCTTTGTCAGTTCGCACATCCTCAGCGAACTCGCCGAGATGTGCACTTCGCTCTGCGTGATGAACCGCGGCCGCCTGCTCGCCTCGGGCACGGTCGACGAGGTCCGCCAGCAAATGGGCAGCACCGAGCGGACCCTCACCGCGACCTTGCTCGGCCGCCAGGAGGCGGCGGCGTCGTGGCTGTCCGCGCAGCATGCGGTGCACGACCTGCGGATCGATCTCAACCAGGTGATCTTCGGTTTCAAAGGCACCGACGAAGCCCAGGCCGACCTGATGGAAGGCATGATCCGCCTCGGCATCCGGGTGCGGGCCTTTGAAGAGAAACGGTCCTCCTTCGAAGACATCCTGGTGGAAGTCGCCGAATCCAACCGCCGCCCATGAACGAGCATCCGCCTTCCCGCCACCCGGCCTGGAAAATCTGGAGCAATCCGGTGTTCCGCCGCTACTGCCGCTCCCGCCTGAGGCCGCAGGGGCTCGGGGTGTCGCTGCTGGTCACCGTGCTGATCGCCGGATTCATCGTCGCGATGGTCCGTGCGGTGGGACTGCAGAACCAAATGGATCCTTCGGACGCGGCACGGTCGGTGATCATTCCGCTGCTCTTTCTTCAAGGCATCATCCTCTTCGTCCTCGGCACGGCGCAGGCCGCGGGCGGCATGACGGCGGAGCGCGACGAGGGGGTCATCGACTACCAGCGGCTGATCCCGATGTCGCCGCTGTCGAAGGTTCTCGGCTATCTCTTCGGCCTGCCGGTGCGGGAGTATGTCATGTTTCTAACAACACTGCCCTTCACCGGCTGGGCCTTGTGGACGGGCGGCGTCGCGTGGCAGGTCTGGCTGCCTTTGTATGCGGTCGTCTTCACTTCGGCGTTGACCTATCATTTCACCGGCTTGCTCACCGGCACCGTGGCCAAGAACCGGCGCTGGGCTTTCCTCGCTTCGATCGGCCTGGTCTTCTGCCTCTACACAGCTGTCCCGCAGATGGCCAAGTTCGGGTTGGTGTTCTTCAAATACCTGACGGTCACCCCGGTGGTGGAGGAGAGCCTGCCCGGGCTGCTGTCGAAGACCGTGGGGGCAGCGGTCGAGTCGATCCAAAAGCTCGCGCCGACGGTGAAGTTCTTCGGTCTCGATTTCTCGGAAACGGTCTTCACGGTTTTCTCGCAAGGCGGCCTGATCCTGACCTTCGTGGTGATGCTGTGCCGGAAGTGGCGGCGGGCGGAGTCGCACCTGTTAGGGAAGACCTGGGCCACCGGCTTTTTCATCTGGATTCAGACCCTGCTACTCGGCAACGCGCTGCCGCTGATCGATACCGGCAGTTTGTTCCCGTCGCGGGGATTTACCCGGATGGTCCGGATGATGAACCAGCGTCCGCCCGATCCGATGGAGGCGGTGGCGATGTCAGGCATTTACGGCCTGATCACGCTGGCGCTGATTTTCATCCTGGTGGCGATCGTCACGCCGTCCACCGATTCGCAGCTCCGCGGCTGGCGGCGGGCGCGCAAGCAGGGTGACACCTCGCTTTCGTTCTTCTCCGACGCGGCCACCGGTTTCTGGGCGGCGATCGTGATGGCGCTCGCCGGAGCCGGCGGGTGGTTCCTTTTTACCCGCGGGCTGGTCGAGTCGCGCTGGTTCCCGGGACATGAGGTGCCGATCGGGGTCTTCGGTCTGTTTGCGGCGGTGTTACTTTCGGCGGGGGTCGGCTACCAGGCGCTGTTAGAGGCGAAAGGTGGCCGTCATGTCACGCTGACTGCGATCTTTGTCGGGGTGGTGCCGGTCATGATCGGTGCGGTGATGGCGGTGAGCGAGAACCTGGCGCCCATCGCGGTCTGGCTGATCGGAATGTCGCCGCTCAGCCTGCCGGTCTATGCCTCGTCGAGCCTGCTGTCGCTGGCGGAGTTGCCGGAAGGACTCTCCCGGGCGATGCCGCGGGCTTTCCAGTTCTGGCTCTTTGTCGCGATCCTGACTTGCTGCTGGCTGGTCAAGAACCTGTGGGTGGCGCGCCGGGCGATGGCGAGGAAGGTGCTCGATGCACCGGCGGCTGAACCATGAAGCGGCGCGTTCCGGAAGGAAGAATGAGAACAACGAAATTGGCGAAATCTCGCGAAAATCAAGACAGGGTGAGAGTGATTTTGAAGAACCGCAGGGTTGATCGGGCCATTCCTCCGACTCTCTGAAATTTCGTCTATTTCGTCCCTTTCGTTGTTCCCACTCCGGTATTCAGGCTAACCGGCGGAAGTGTTGTCATCTCCAGCCTTGAGTGCCTCGATCGATTGCCGTCGTCGCTCAGCCATCAAAGTGCGGGCGGCGGCGACGAAGACGATCACGCAGAGAACGCCGGCCGCGACGCTGAACGGCGCGGCAGGGTCGCCGCTGGAGAGCTTGGTCAGGGCGGGCAGTGCCCGCAGCCCGCCGAGGAAGGCGAGCATCCCGGCACCGATGATGCCGTGCCATTTCGCCCGCAGGGAGAACAGGCCGCAGATGATCCAGCCGCCGCCGAGGGTCAGGCCACCTTGGAGGAATTCAGCGCCGAGCTCTGGAGTGGGGGCGAGGCGGAAGGCAACAAATCCGAGCAAGGCAACCAATGTGCCGGCTATGAAAATCAGGGCGCGCATGGGGTGGAGGTGAGGGCGGGTGGGCGAGGCGAGGTGGCATTAAGTGGCTGCGACATCTTGCCGCAAGCCTGGCAAGCGTGAAGGCTCGGGGCGGCCTCAATTCAATCAAGCGACGAGGGGCAGGAGTGCCGCAGCAACTTTTCAGAAAATGGCATCCGCCTCGGGGCCGAGGGTGCGGACCCATTGGCGGAGGTCGGGGAAGAACTGGTGGAAGGCATCTTCAAAAACCTCGCGGTTTGCCACGAGGTCGTTGATCGCGTCGTGGACCGGCGCGAATCCGGGGTGGCGGCGTGATACCCGCTTGAAGACGTGGTCGAGGCCTTCATCGCTGCCGTAGCGGCCGAGCCAGTCGTCGGCGATCCGTTCTTCGAGAGTGTCGCGGAGTTCCGGCGGGAGGATGGGAGAGTGTTCGCGGAGCGCGGCGTTGCAGGCGGCGGTGAATTCGGCGAGCGGGACATCGCAGTGATCGGCCCAGTGGCGGGTGAGGAAGTGGTCGTGGATGATGTCGGTGATCGCCCCCGCGAAGCGCCGCCGTCCGGGAGCAATGCAGGCCTTGAGGCTGTTAGTGATCCGGTGGGAATCGGTGAAGCGGTCGATCGCGCGGTGGCGGACGATGCCGTGGAGGACCGCGTCGGGAAAACTCCCGCGCAGGGATTCCGGCCGGCCGGTCGCGAAGTCGCCGAGCAGGTTGCCGACGCGCGAGGCGGCGTGGTTTTCGGCGAGCAGCAGGTGGGCGAGGTAGTTCAATGGGGCGATGATCGGTGCTTCATGGGCGAGTGCAATGTTGCAAATGGTGACCGGGTGGATCGCCATACGGTGCGACTTGGCTTCGTACGTTCGCGGCAGCGAAGTAGCGCAACTTTGAAATTTGCGATGGGGTGCGGCTCGCCAATCGGAGCGTGCCCGCATCATCGATGGAAGCCGACGTCGGCGAGAGCGGTAGGGCGGCGTGCTTGGAGGCTTCGAGCGTTGATAAGTGAAGAACCGCCCCCAGCACGCAACTTGCAAAGTTGCGCTACTTCGCCACGCTCCCTACGTGAGCTGGATCTGGTGCAACGGCGAATTTCTCGAAGGCCCGCTGGCGGTATCGCCGGCGGATCGTGGCCTGACGCACGGGCTCGGGGTGTTCGAGACTTTGCTGGCGCTCGACGGACAGCCGGTGGCACTCGATTTGCATTTGGCGCGGATGAGGGGTGGGGCGGAAAGACTGGGACTGGATGCGGGAAAGCTCGGTGACGGGGAGATCGCCGCGGCGATGGCGGGTCTGTTAGAGCGTGTCGGATTGGCCACGGGCCGTGCCCGCATCCGGTTGGCAATGAGTGCCGGGGCGGGGGATTTGAGGCGCTTGGAGGCGGGCAGCGACTCGCTGCTTTGGATGACGGTTGCGGCCTGCCCTCCGCCTCCGGAGTCGCTGGCCTTGGTCACCGCGGACTTTCCCCGCAACGAGCGCTCGCCACTTTCGGGGATCAAGTGCGCGTCCTATGCCGAGAACTTGATCGCGCTGGATCAGGCTCGGAGGGCTGGCGCAGATGAGGCCTTGTTCTTCAACACCCGCGGCGAGCTGTGCGAGGCGGCGACGGCGAACGTGTTTCTGGTCCGCGATGGCAATGTGCTCACGCCGCCGCTGTCGTCCGGTTGCTTGCCCGGGACGATGCGGGCGCGGGTGATGGCGCGGATCGCGGTGAAGGAGCAGCCTCTAACAGCGGCGGATCTGGCGGCTGCGGAAGAGGTTTTCGTGACTTCGGCGACCCGCGGGGTGGTGCCGGTGGTGAAGTGGGATGGAAGGGTGCTTCAGGCGGGACCGGTGGCTGCGGAAGTAGCGCAACTTTGCAAGTTGCGATGGGGTGCGGCGGACCTCACCCGATGACTTTGTAGCACCTCTGCGTGGAGACCCGCCCCCAGCGCACAACGTGCAACGATGTGCTACATCGGCACCAGCGGTGCCGCGCCGACTTCCTCGGCGAGTTCCTTGAACTCTTCCAGTTCCGCCGCGGTGAAGTGCAGGCCGCCGGCATCGTCCGAGCGCTTGCGGGCTTGAGCTTCGAACTGGCCGGGAAGGATGCAGCCCTCGTTGCCGTGTCCGAAAACATCCTGCAGCACCACCTTGAGATTCTCCATCTGATCGCGGCCTTTGGCGAAGGCACCGCCGGAAATCGCGTCGGGGTGGATGACCTGGAAATAGAACGCAGTCCCCGTTTTCTCACCCGCCGGGGCGAGCTTCGGACGGCCGCGCAGCGTCGGCAGCGAGCCGCCGATCAGGCCGGCGTAGAGCTCGTTGATCAGGCACATCGCGTAGCCCTTGTGAGCACCGAAAGGCAGCAGTGAGACCGCCTCGTTGGGGTCGATCGTCGGCTTGCCATCCTTGTCGACCGCGGCGTCGGGCGGGAGCATCTTGCCCTCTCGCTTCAGCGCCTGGACCCGGCCCATGGCCACCACCGAGGTCGCCCAGTCGCTGACGATCGGGTAGCCGAGCGCCGCGGTGGTCGGGAAGCCCCAGGAATGGGGGTTTGTTCCCAAGGTCGGGAACTTGCCGCCGAAAGGCACCACCTCGGACAGCGCGGAAGTGCAGTTGGTGTAGGCGATGTAACCGCGCTCGGCGGCCTCCATCACGTAGCCGCCGCCCCACAGGTAGTGGAAGGCATTGTCCACGCTGACCTGACCGATGCCGTACTGGTCTGCCAGCTCGATGCAGCGGTCGATCGCCCGGTAGGCGACGCTCTGGCCAAGCTTGCGGTGGGAATTCCAAATCTCGGAGCCCGGGAAGCGGGATTTCACGACTTCGATCTCCGCGCCCGGGACACAGCCACCGACCGCGCTGCCGAACAGGTGGTCGAGGTGCAAGGCCTTGAGTGCGTGGTGGGTGCGGATGCCGTGGCGGGCGGCCTCGGCGGCCAGTTTGACACCCTGGGCGGCTTCGTCGGCGGTGAACCCGCGGGAGCGGTAGGCGGCTTCCACCAGTTGATCGTGGGCGGGGCGGGAAACGGTGAGGAAGTCGGACATGTGGGTGCGGCTTGGATTGCAGGTGAGCAAAGAGTCCCTTGTCAGACAACTCAAGCGTCGAATCTGTCGCCCGGGATGCAGAATGGTTCAGGAAGCTTAAAGTTCACAAAGCTCCACAGGTGGTGTCTGAAATCAAAAACCAATACAAGATGTGGATGAAACAGGGTCGCAGGCTTTCCGAGGGCGAATTCTGGGCTAGTTTGTGAAGCGTCCGGGATCCCTCCCGGGCCGAACCTCTAACCTGTTTCTGTTGAATGTATCTCAAGTCTCTGGAAATGTACGGCTTCAAGTCCTTCGCGGACAAGACGAAGATCGAGTTCCACCAAGGCGTCACCGGCATCGTCGGGCCGAACGGCTGCGGTAAGTCGAACGTGGTCGATGCCATCCGCTGGGTGCTCGGCGAGACCTCCGCCAAGGCCTTGCGCGGCGGTGAGATGGCGGACGTCATTTTCAACGGCACCGAGAAGCGCAAGCCGCTCGGGATGGCCGAGGTGACGATGACGATGGCCGATTGCGAGCAGGCGCTGAAGGTCGACTACAACGAGGTCTCGCTGACCCGCCGGGTATTCCGCGACGGCAAGTCGGAGTACCGGATCAACGGCACGCTGTGCCGCCTGAAGGATATCCACGACCTGCTGATGGACACCGGCATCGGCCGGACCGCCTACTCGATCATGGCCCAGGGCCAGATCGACCAGATCCTTTCATCGAAGCCGGAAGAGCGCCGCATGGTGTTCGAAGAGGCCGCCGGCATCACCAAGTACAAGCGCGAGAAGAAGGAAGCGCTGCGCAAGTTGGAGTTCACCGAGGCCAACCTTTTGCGCGTGTCCGACGTGCTCGCCGAGCAGGAGCGCCGGATGAATTCGCTCAAGCGCCAGGTCGCCAAGGCCCGCCGCTACCAGTCGCTGGCCGGCGACGTGCGGATCCTCGACACCCACCTCGGCCACAAGCGCTTCGTCGAGTTCACCGCGGAGCGCGATGAACTGCGGACTTCGATCCGCTCGCTCGAAGCGACCGAGGCCGAACTCGAGCGGCTGATG
>NEUO01000147.1 GCA_002304315.1 Verrucomicrobiia bacterium Tous-C4TDCM | reverse complement strand
TGCTGAAGACGTCGGTCTGCCTGCCAATCCGCAGGTGCTCTCCACCTGGGCACCACTCATGCCGGACCCGGCCTCCTTCGAGTCGCCGCCCGTCGCCTTCGGCTCCTCGGCCGTCACCATGAAAGCAACCGCTGGCGAACTTGCCTTCGGTTACACTGGCACGGTGGAATACCTCTTCACGGAAACCACCGGCAACCCCGGCGGAACTACCAGCGCTTGGCAAACCAGCCGCTCCTACACCGACATCGGCCTCAACCCGGGCGTTCAGTATTCCTACACCGTCTCCATGCGCGCCGGAACGCAGGCCACCACGGCCTCCTCACCCGCCGCCGCGACGACATTTCCCGCACCGGCTGCAGCAGGTGTCACGGTAAACTCCACGCAGCAGTTCAGCCTCCAAAGCGGCAGTGGCTTGAAAAGTGTCACCGGGCTGGGAACCTTCAACGCTGGCACTGCGGACAAGCTCGTCGTGGTCATCTCAACCGAGGACGCCAACAACGCCGGTATCGGATTCGTCTATGACGTCCGCTACAACGGCAAGGTGATGACGGAGGCCATCCAGGAGGATGCCGGGGCTGCTGCCGGAACCGCCGCCATCTTCTATCTCGATAATCCCGGCGCGATCGGCAGCGGCACCATCCAGGTATCGGCCGAGAATCCCAATGGAGGAATCGGCTGCGCCTACGCGCTTTCCAACACCATGCCGGGATTCGGTGCTTCTAACAGCAGGACCGGCGAGACTGCCAGCTCGATGAGTCTGACCACCGCCGGGGATGGCTCCGTGGTCATCGCGGTGTTGGACAATGCAGGCAAGCCGAATAGCTCGGGCACCCCCACCGCCACAACAACCTCACCCTCCTTGCTCACCCAGGCCAGCAGCGGCATGTGGGGCAGCCAGTGGGGCGGTCACGCTTCAGGCTATCGGCTGGTCACCTCGCCCACCGCGATCACGCCGGCGTTTACCACTCTCTCGGGCAGCGGCTACTCCATCAACATCGCCGCGGTCGAGTTCCCGGCGCAGCCTCCCCTACCCAATCTCTGGATCCAGACCGCCGGCAACGCGCAAAGCTGGACCACCGCCGCGAATTGGGACGATGGCGTCGTGCCCAATCCTGCGTCCGGCGCGACGATGGATTTCAGCAGCGTCAACATCGCCGCCAACACCACCCTCAATCTCGGGGCCAACCGCAGCGCCCGACTGTGGAAATTCGGCGACACCTCCGGCAGCCAAAGGTGGACCGTCAGCGCCGGACACACCCTGACCTTGGCCGGCACCACGCCCGGATTTCAAATCAACAACGGCACCACGCAAATCGACGCTGCCGTGGAAGGCAGCGCCGGTCTTGCCAAAACCGGCGCGGGCAACCTCACGCTCACCGCATCGAACACTTACACCGGCGCGACCACGATCACCGCAGGCACTTTGCAAATTGGCAATGGCAGCACCACCGGGTCACTCGCGGCCTCCAGTGCCATCACCAACGATGCCGCCCTCGTCTTCAATCGCACAAATGCAATCACCCAGCGCACCGACTTCGCCAGCTTGATCGCTGGCACGGGATCGCTCGCCATGAACGGCAGCGGCACGCTCATCCTCAGCGGCGACAACACCTACGCCGGCACCACCACTATCACCGCAGGCACCTTGCAAATCGGGAGCGGCGGCACGACCGGCAAACTCTCCACGACCAGTGCCATCACCAACAACGCCGCCCTGGTCTTCAATCGTAGCAACGGCATCGTTCAAGGCTTGGGCTTTGCCAATGCGATCTCCGGCACCGGCTCTCTATCAAACACCGGCATCGGTGCCCTCACCCTTAACGTCGGGAATACCTACAGCGGCCTGACCACCATCAGCGCCGGCTCGATCAAGGTCCTGAACCCAAACGCCCTTGGAACCACCGCGGCGGGCACCGTGGTCAATGGCACCACCACCGGCAGCACGGCCAACGCGAGGCTCGAACTCGAAGGCGGCATCACGGTCACCGGCGAAACCCTGACCCTCAACGGTGTCGGCAACTTCTACGGGGCATTGAGCAGCACCAACGGCAGCAATACCTGGGCGGGAAATGTCACCATCGGATCGGCAGGAACACGCCTTGGCACCACCACGGGAACCACTCTCACGGTGAGCGGCATCATCGACAGCGGCGCAGTCGAAACCGGACTGATCGTCCGCACCCAAGACCTCACCTCGACCGTGGTGCTGTCCGGAGCCAACACCTATCTCGGCGATACCAATGTTTTGATAGGAAAACTGCAGTTGGACGGCGGCGACCATCGCTTGCCCGTGACGAGCCGCTTGACGATGGGGAGCACCACCAGCATCGCCGAACTCGATCTCAACGGAATGGATCAGGAAATCTCTGGCCTCGCCCTCAACTCAGGCGCGAACGCGGCAAACAACTCGGTCAGCAATTCATCGCTCACCGTGTCCACGCTCACCGTCAACACGGCATCCCCTTCCACCTTCGGCGGCGTCCTCAAGGGAAATTTTAGTTTGGTCAAAGCGGGCGCCGAGACACTGACCCTTTCCGGCCTCAGCGCCACTGCTGCGAACAACCACACCGGCACGTCCATCATCGGCGCAGGCACCTTGGCCATCTCCGCGAACAATCCTTCTTTCACCGGCGGTTTAACCTTTGGCTCCGCCAATGGCAGCGCGACACCGGGAGCCATGACACTCAGCAGCTCCAGCGCCACCTACGCAGGCTTGGCCTTGGTGCGAACCAACTCCACAACGGCCAATGCCATCAGCATCGGGGCCGGCCGGACGCTCACTCTCAACGGCGGGTTGACCTTGGGCTACGATGCGGGAGCTGGCACGGGGCAGACGAATTCAAGACTGACCCTTACCGGCTCAGGAAGCATGGCCGTGAACGGCACGACGATCACGATCGGTTTGGTCCAGGCCGGTGTGAACCTCGCCTACTCGAACAAGGGAACTCTCGACGTGAGCGGACTGGCGGCCTTCAACACGAATGTCACCGATTTCAATCTGGGTGCCACGACCAGTGGAAATACTCAAGGAGTCGGCGACCTGTTTCTCTCCAACACGGCCAACACGTTTCTGGCGACAACGCTCACGGTGGGGAATACCGGATCCAACAATGGCTATGGCGCCAGCACCCTCATCTTGGGCACAGGTAGTAATATCATTCAGGCCGATACCATCAACATCGGTCGCAACAAGGGCTCGGGACCGGGTGTTGTGAAATTCGCCTCCCAGACCCCAGGCAGCCCGGGCACCTTGACCCTTGCCAACAAGATCGGCGCGGGCCGGGCCAACATCGACATCGCCAATCAACTGGGGAACGCCACGTCGGGCGGCGCCGTTGGCACTCTTGATCTGAGAGGCCACGCCAGCACGGTCTCCGCGGGAACAGTCACCATCGGTTCCGTCACCGCGGCTGGCGCGGGGGGGCCAAATGGCAGCCTCTCGTTCGACGCAGGCACCTTTGACGTCAATGCGCTGAATCTGGCACCCAAAACCGGCTCAAGCACCGGCACCTCAAGAGCCACCCTGAATGTCGGCGGTGGCTCGTTCACGGTGAATACCGCTTTCACCCTCGGCTCGCAAACAGGCGGTGGCTTCTCGGCGGCCACCTTGAACCTCACCGGCGGCACCTTCACTTCTCACGTTGACATCGTCGGCGGCGGCGGTGCCACCACCAGCACCCTCACGCTCAACGGTCCCGGCGCCATTCTGGACATGACCGGCGACGACATCACCGATCTTGACGGCATTACCTTCACGGCCGGGACCCTCAGGAACCTCGGCGTTGCCAATACCGGAATGGCCTTGGCCGGGACGGGTTCGCGCATCTTCGATCAGGGAGCAGGAGTATCGGGCAGCATCCAAGGGGCCGTGACCGGCCCGGCCGTGGGTCTCACCAAACAGGGCGCTGGCACGCTCACTCTCTCCTCCATCAACACCTACACCGGCAACACCACGGTGAACGCCGGCACGTTTGCACTCGCCGACAACGCCCAACTCAACTTCGTGACCGGCACCACTTCCGGCACGAACAACCGCATCACCGGCACCGGCACCGTCACGATCGATGGCGATTTCAACATCGACACCACCCTCACCGATGCCTCCCCCTTGACCACCGGCACATGGACGATCGTTGATGCCGCCGCTCTAACGGAAGCCTTCGGCACCACTTTCTCCCTCACCGGTCCCGGTTGGACGGAAGTTGCCAACGTCTGGACCAAGACGGTCGGCAGCAAAAAGTATACCTTCACCGAAGCCACCGGCATCCTGAACCTCGACCCCGCCGCTTCCTACGCTTCCTGGATCAACGGCTTCTTCCCGGGAGAAACCAACCTCTCGATCATCGGTGCCGATGCCGACCCCGACAATGACAGCATCGAAAACGGCGTGGAAATGGTCATCGGCGGAAATCCCAAACTCGGCATGGACACCGCCTTGCTGCCCACCCTCGAACTCGTGACCAATCCCATCGGTTCACCCGCAATCGCTGCCGGGAACTACCTGTTGTTCACCTATCGCCGCAGCGACCTGGCGACTGCCGCGGGAGTCACGGCGGATTGCGGGACGAACACGGCCCTGATTGCGCCTTGGACACCGGCGACCGGCGCCCCCGGCGTGGTGATTCAAGTAGATGATAACTTCGCCTTCACCCCCCCGGCCGCGGCCGCCACTGACCGGGTCCGGATCTACGTCCCGCGCGGCGCGAACCCCAAACTGTTCGCACGAATGAAAGTCCTCTTACCCTGAACATATCGTCACGAAAACCCACCGCAAACCCAATCCATGAGAACCAACCCAAGTTACCGTTCTTTAAGATCCGGCCAGCCATCCAGCCCGTCAGCACGCGGCTTCGCGCTCGTTATCACGCTTTCGCTGCTGGTATTGCTGACGGTCATCGCGGTGGGCCTGCTGTCGCTCTCCGCGGTGCAGTTACGCGTGACCAGCCAAGGGCAGTCGATGGCGGCGGCGCGGGCCAACGCACGCTTGTCCTTGATCCTGGCGCTTGGGGATTTGCAGCGGACGATGGGACCGGATGGCCGGGTATCCGTTCCTGCCGGGCAATCGCTCCCCGGTGCGCTTGCCGACAGCAGTCCGCACGGCCAGTGGACCGGTGTCTACGAAGCGTGGAATGCCGACGAAGGGCTCAACGTTCGACCGGAGCCGAAGTTCGTGCGGTGGCTCGCAAGTTCCGCCACACCGGACGCGGCGAGACAACGGGCATTCGCGGAGAGCGTTGAGCAGGGCGAAGTCACGATGGTCGGCACCGGAACCCTTGGCAGTCAGACCAATCCAGCACCCGGCGCGGTCACCAGCCCGGCACTCCCGGTCACCACCGGGCAACAGCCCGGGAAGCTCGCCTGGTGGGTGGCGGATGAGTCGATGAAAGCCCATGTGGTTTCCGGTTCACCTCGGCCCGAGTTCGCGACCGGGGCCAAGTCGGAACCCCTGTTTGCCGCCAATGCCGGCATCGTCCCCAACGCGGCAGCCCTCGCATCGCTCGGAGAGATCCGGCCTGACGATCCGGAGCGTTCGAAATACCTCAGCACCGCCCAGTATGAACTGAAGAATCCCGAGGCCGGCTCGCTCTTCCACGATATCACCGCTTTCAGCCGCGGATTGCCGATCGATGTCACCCGCCGCCGCTTCAAGTTCGACTTTTCAAGCTTCGCCCTGCTGGATCGCAGCAAGGTCAGCAACCTGCCGCTCTACAAGGCCGATGGTGCGGTGAACGGTTTCACTGCCAGTGCCGCGGGGATTGCGAACGACGGCAAGTTCAGCGCGTTCAATAGCAACCCGGCCACGATGCTGAATCTCTTCGGTGATGCCGCACAGCAGCCCGGCATTCATCTCGAGGAGCTGTGGACCCATGCCAACCTCTATCGCAATCTGACTTGGACCAATGGAGTGCCAAGCTTGCGCCTGATGAACGGCTCGGAGAGTGCCTCGACGGATTTCCGGCATCGCGCCTTGGCGGATCCCTGGTTCTCGTACACGAAGCCGGTCTTCGCCGCCGTCCAGTTCGTCTTCTCGTTCGTCTCCAAACCGGATCCGGCGGTGACGGGAAAGTTCCGCATGTTGATGCAGATGGACGCTTTGGTAAAAGTCTGGAACCCGAACAACGTGCGGGTGGAAATCCCGCCCGGAGCAAGCTTCGTGGTGCAGTTGCTCTCGGTTCCCTTCAAGGTCCAGTGGTCGATCACCAACCCGCAGGGCACCCCGGTCGTCTTGGCCCAGTCGGGCATCGGCAACAATACCTACTCCTTCGCCCGCGGTGCCTGGGCATCTTCCAGCAACACGTTCGGCCAGGCGAGCTTCCAATGGCTGCGCGGAAACCTCGGCGGACTCGCCCAGAAAGGAGTATCGACCGGCTACACGCTGGAGCCGGGCGAGTGCAAGATCTTCGGCCACGACAAGGACACCAGCAGCGCGGAATGGAGTGGCGACCCGAACGTCAACCTTTCCCCTGGCTGGGGGCCGGGCCGGCAGGCGCTGATCGTTGCTGACTTCGGTGCCAACGGACTGGGACCGGATGACTCCATCGAGTTCATCGTGAGCCCGGACAAGGATCCCAATCCGTCCGGTGTCCGAACCTACTGCAACAAATGGATCGGCCATCGGGCAGCGGGATCGCAGAACCAGGGAGGCAACGGCGGCCTCGCGCTCGGCGGCAATTCGATACCCACCTCGATCGACTTCACCCAGCCGGATCCCGCCTGGTTCCCCGAGGTCCGTTCCAGCCAGCGGCTGAAGGTTTCGCAGTATTCGACGCCCAAGCCTTTCATGATCTTCGGCCACTACCTGAACGTGGAGCAGGCCTCCTCGGGGACCCGTGACGCCTTTGCCAACAGCCCCCGCCTGCTGACCAACCCGGTGATCACCACGCGCCGCCTGCGCAGCTTCGAGCCCGACCAACTGACCACTTACCAGGAAGTCTGGCGCTGCGACCCGCTGCCGATGGCCTACGACTCGGTGCTGATTGACATCAGCTCGAAAGACCAGGGCCGCTTCGGAGGTGGTCACAGCGCCCTGACCGGCGTCACCCGCTGCGCCACCCGCCAGCTCGATGCCGCCCCACCGCTCTCGCTGATGTCGCTTTCCCATGCGATCGCCAACGGCTTCGCCGACCGCTTCGGCCAGGCCGCGGAGCGCGGAAGCAAGGGACTGGACGTCCTCCAGTCCGACGGCCTGGGCGGCAACTACAAGTTCGAGCCCGGAGATATCGCGTTTTCGACCGTGACGTATGCCGCGCCGCAGGTGGAACGCGCGATCGGAAACTCGTTCGCCTCGCCCTTCATCAGGACCGACAAGGTGACAGGCTCCGGCCCCTACAACGCCACGAGTGCCAACAATCTGCCGCTTTTCGACCACTCCTATCTCGCCAATGCCGCCTTGTTCGACGCGTGGTTCTGCTCGAGCCTGCACGACGGCGGGAAATTCCCCTCAGGCGCTCCCTACAGCGACAGCCAGAATGCACCGTCGGTGCTCGGCGAGTTTTTCGAGCAATCCGTGGGCGATCCGGAGAAGAGCTTGCTCAATCCCCGGGTGATTCCCGCCTCTGCTGCGGCGCGTGCCAAGGAGCGCCTGCTCAAAGGTCAGGCGCTGCATCCGGAGGCCATCACCCGGCTCGCTGCCCATGTGTTCCTGGACGGTTCCTTCAATGTGAATTCCACCCGCAAGGACGCATGGCGGGCCTTGCTGAGCACCGCCCGCGACCAAGCCAAGCTGCTCAACGGAAACCCGCTCTCCACCGCCGGCAAGACCCCGTTCGGATCATCGGGACTCGTCTCCGCCGGAGCTGCCCAGCCTTCTGCGAATCCGACCGAACTGAATCAGTGGTGCGGCTTCCGCGACCTCGATGACACCCAGATCGAGAGCCTCGCCGAGGAGATCGTCAAGGAAGTGAAAACCCGTGGCCCCTTCCTCTCGCTCGCGGACTTCATCAACCGCCGCCCCGGCGGCAGCGGCGATGCCCGCTTGCTTGGCACTACCCAGGCCGCCATCGAAGCCGCCGGCCTGAATGCCAGCTTCAAAGGCGGCGGCCGCAGCGTCTCCGCCACGGATTTCGGGAAGTTGCCCGCCCCTGAAGCCGCCAGCGCCGGCAGCGGACTCTCGCGCTCGACCGGCATTCCCGGCTACCTCATGCAGTCCGACGTGCTCGCCGCCGTCGCCAACGAACTGGCGCCGCGCGGTGATACCTTCCGCATCCGCGGCTACGGTGCCGCCACGGACCCGGACGGCAAGGTCATCGCAGAAGCCTGGTGCGAAGCCATCGTCCAGCGCATGCCGGAGTACTTGGACCCCACCGATTCCGCCGAGACAGGCTTCGCCGGTCTGACCGAAGAGGTGAACCGGGCCTTCGGTCGCCGCTTCCATTTCATCAGTTTCCAATGGCTCCCGAGGACAGCAGTATGACTCATCTTTCACCTATGTTTCGAGTTTTCCTAATCGTGCTGCTGGGCTGGGCCCTTCCCTCCCTCTCGTCGGGTCAATCCGCGCCGCCCAAGGAGCCCCGCTCTCCTCACAGCCTTCGCCTGCTTTGCGTCGACGCCGTTCCCGCCGCGTCCCGGCTCGTTGTGATGGAAAAAACCGACGATGGCTGGGTGGCCCGCTGGCGGCTGACGGTGTCGGCCGGCTTTCTAACCGATCCCTTGGGTCTCGCCTCGCGCTCGCTTGGCCTTGCGATCGATCCCGCCCCGCCCCCGGCCAACGGTGCCTTCAACGGCCCCGCCCTGCGCGTCACCACGGTGATGGACATCAAGCCTTTCGCTGAGTTTCAACTGCCCTCCTCCGACACCGCCACTGCGGTGCTGGTCACCGGTAAAGCAGACGGCCCGCCCTATCGCGTGATTCCGCTGGATACCGATGCCGCCAACTTCGGCATTGGCAAGATGCTCGTCCAGAACTTCACCCCGCAGGTCGTCGCGGGGATGTTCGGCGGCAAAGCGGCGAAGATCGAGTCGGGGAAGTCCGTCATCATCGAACCCGGCAGCGACCAACCCGGCGAAATGGCCCAGATCACCTTGGCCACGCAGACCGGCGAATCCTGGGCCCCGTTCTGCGATACCCGCTGGCCCGCCAAGACCGACTACCGCCGCTACCTGCTGCTCATCCCTCGTGCCGATGGCACGGTGCACCCCTTCGTCATGCCCGAATACCCGCCGTTCCGGTAACCCGGAAAGCCGCTTGCCGGGTGCCTCTTCCCGTCACGCCCCGACCTCCGGATCGAAGTCCTTCGGTGCCCGCACGATTCGGTCGATCGGCAGCTTGGTGACGATGTTCCCACCGCTGCTGCGGCCCTTGATCTGGACTTCACCGAAGTTGAACGGACGGCTGACGTTCCGCAGGCGCAGCGCCGGCTTGATGTGGACGATCAGCATCTGCTCCGAGCTCTCCGCCTCGCTCTTGTGCACCGCGAAGTAGAAGATCCGGCTGCCCGGCGTGCCCTTGGTCAGCTCGTATTCCTTGTCGCGCGTGATCCCGCCGACGCGGAAGCGCTTGGCAAGGATCGCGCCTTCCTTCCCGTCGCGGTAGATGATTGAATAGATGAGGTCCTCGTCCTTGCGGAAAATTGCCACCCGCATCGGGCGCGGGCCGACGAAGAACTTGTCCGCCACCTTGACGATCCGCATTTTACCGTCCTGGCCGAAAATGACGACGTCATCGAGCGTCGAGCACTTCTCGATCGGCGTTTCCTTTTTCAGCCCGAAGCCGGCGAAGCCGTTCTTGTCGTCGAGATAGAGCGTCTCGGTCGCGAGGATCACCTGGCTGCGGTCAACGCGGTCGAAGGTGGTGATCTCGGTGCGACGTTCCCGGCCCTTGCCATACTTCTTCTTCAGGTCTTCGTACCAGCGGATCGTGTAGCGGGTCAGGCCCTTGAGGTTCTTCTCGGTCTCTTCGATGTCGTTCTCCAGCCCCTTGATCTCCTCGTCCGCCTTGAAGGAGTCGAACTTGGAGATACGCTTGATCTTGATCTCGGTCAGGCGGACCAGATCGTCCTCAGTCACCTCGCGCTTGAGCAGCTTTTTGAAGGGCTTCAGGCCGTCGTCGATCGCCTTGAGCACCGCTTCCCAGGTCGTGCATTCCTCGATGTCGCGGTAGATGCGGTTCTCGATGAAGATCTTCTCCAGCGAGCTGAAGTGCCACTTCTCGGCCAGTTCGCCGAGGCGGATTTCGAGTTCGATCCGCAACAAGTCGCGGGTCTGCTCGGTGTTCCGGCGCAGGATCTCGGAGACGCCCAGGAACTGCGGCTTGTCGTCGGCGATGACGCATGCATTCGGCGAAATGCCGAGCTCGCAGTCGGTGAAGGCATACAGGGCGTCGCGCAGATTCTCCGCATCCACGCCGGACGGCAAGATGACCAGGATGTCGACATCGGCCGCGGTGTTGTCCTCGATCTTGGCGATCTTGATCTTCCCCTTGTCGGCCGCCGCGACGATGGAATCCATCAGGTTCCCGGTGGTGGTGCCGAAAGGAATCTCGGTGATCCGCAGGATCCCCTTCTTCTCGGTCGAGATCCGCGCCCGGACCCGGACCTTGCCACCGCGCAGGCCGTCCTTGTAGTCGCTGGCGTCCATAATGCCGCCGGTCGGAAAATCGGGCAGCAGCTCGAAGGGCTCTTTCCGCAGGATGGCGATCGACGCGTCGATCAGCTCGATGAAATTGTGCGGCAGCATCTTGCACGCGAGGCCCACCGCAATGCCTTCGACGCCCTGCGCGAGGAGCAGCGGGAACTTCACCGGCAAGGTGACCGGCTCCTTGTTGCGGCCGTCGTAGGATGGGGTCCAATCGGTGGTCTTCGCGTTGAAGGAAATCTCGAGCGCGAACTTGGTCAGCCGGGCCTCGATGTAGCGCGGGGCGGCCGCACCGTCGCCGGTCAGGGTGTTTCCCCAGTTGCCCTGGGTGTCGATCAGCAGCTCTTTCTGGCCGAGTTGTACCATGGCGTCGGTGATCGACTGGTCGCCATGCGGGTGGTACTTCATCGTGTTCCCCACCACGTTGGCGACCTTGTTGTAGCGACCGTCGTCGAGTTCCTTGAGCGAGTGCAGGATGCGCCGCTGGACCGGCTTGAGGCCGTCGTTGAGGTGCGGCACGGCGCGCTCCAGGATGACGTAGGAGGCGTAATCGAGGAAGTAGTCGGAGTACATCGCCCCGAGGGAGGCGTGCTGGTCCGGATCGTGGGTCATGGCGGGCGGATGCTTGGCGCTCCGGGCGTGGGGTGCAAGACGGAGTTTCGGATACCTGAAACAATCCGGGGCGCTCCAGCCTTCCCGCCGCTCCCCGTTCGGGTGACTGTCTTCCCGGCGCGTTTCGCCCTCTACTCACTCCGTCCCCATGAAAGCCCTCGCCCTATCCCTGCTCGTCCTCACCCCGCTGGCCCGTTCCGACGACACCGCCTGGCCGCCGGTCACGCACGAGGCCAAGCCGTGGACCCGCTGGTGGTGGCTCGGCAGCGGCGTGGACGCGGCGAACCTGACCCGTCAGCTCGAGGATTTCTCCAAAGCCGGCCTCGGCGGCGTCGAGATCTGCCCGATCTACGGCGCGAAGGGCTACGAGACCCGCGACCTGCCCTTTCTTTCCGAAAAGTGGACCGCCGCGTATGCCCACACCGCCAGGGAAACCGCCCGCCTCGGGATGGGCGTCGATCTCACCACCGGCACCGGCTGGCCCTTCGGCGGCCCGCAGGTGAAGGACTCGGATGCCTCCGCCTCGCTCGAAAGCATCAAGTCAAAGGCGGAAGGAGGGAAATCCGTCACCCTCGCCCTGCCGAAGGGAAAGCTCGAAGTCCTCTCCGCATGGCCGGACCAAGGCGGACCCGTCGACCTGCTCCCCCACGTCAAAGCCGGCCGCCTCGAATGGACCTCACCCGCTGGCAACTGGCGGATCCACGGCCTCGTCTCCAAACACGGCATCCAGAAAGTGAAGCGCGCCGCCCCCGGCGGGGCCGGCTGGGTGCTCGATCCCTTCTCGACCGCCTCCATCGACCGCTACCTCAAGTCTTTCGACCCCGCCCTCGACCGCCCCGAAGTCCCCGAACCACGCGCCCATTTCCACGACTCCTTCGAATACTACCTCGCCGGCTGGACCGATGGCTTCTTCACGAAATTCCAGCAGCTCCGCGGCTACGATCTCCGCGCTTACCTCCCGGCCTTCCACGGCGAAGGCGAGCCCGACATCGTCGCAAGCGTCCGCGCCGACTACCGCGAGACGATGAGCGATCTCCACCGCGACTACCTCGCGAAGTGGCACGACTGGGCCCAAAAGCGCGGCAGCCTAACCCGCAACCAGGCCCACGGCTCGCCGGGCAATTTGTTAGACCACTACGCCGTCGCCGACATCCCCGAGACCGAGATCTTCCGCCACATCGACGAGGCGCTGATCCCGATGCTCCAGTTCGCCTCCTCCGCCGCCCACCTCACCGGCAAGAAGCTCGTCTCCGCGGAGACCTTCACCTGGCACGGCGAGCATTTCCAAGTCACCCCCGCCGCGCTGAAAGAAGCCGCCGATTTCGTCTGGCTCGGCGGCGTGAACCATATCCTCTTCCACGGCATTCCTTACTCGCCGCAGGACGCCCCCTGGCCGGGCTGGTTGTTCTACGCCTCCACCCACATGGGGCAAAACGGCGGCCTGTGGAAAGACCTGCCCCACTTCAACGCCTACATCACCCGCGTCCAGTCCGTCCTCCAGTCGGGCAAGCCGGACGCCGATGTACTGCTCTATTTCCCCATCCACGACGCCTGGCATTCCGGCGAAGAGAAACTGCCGCTCTTCACCATGCACAATCAGGACCAGTGGCTGCAACCGACCGCATTTTATCGCGCGGCGATAGACCTCTGGAAAGCCGGCATTCCGTGCGACTTCGCCTCGGACCGGATGTTGGCCGATCTGAAAGTCGAAGATGGTCAGCTCGTTTCGATGGGTGCGAGGTATCGGCAACTGCTGATTCCGTACTGCCAGCACTTGCCCGACGACACCGCGCGGCGGATCGAGGCCCTCCACCAACAAGGAGCGAAGGTGAAAGCGCTCCCAGGGGGCTCCTTTGGCGGTTCCAGCAACTTTGGACTCCGACTTCCGACCGTGCCTCGCGCCAAGGCCGGCAGCATGACGTCCGTTGTCGTCGAGGATGGGGCCGCGTGCGAGGAATCGCTCGCGTTGTTGGGCATCCGTTTCGTCCGCCGCGCTCTGGACGACGGCCACGCCTACTTCCTCGTCAACACCTCGGGAAAGCCGATCGACGCCACCGTCAAGCTCTCCCGCCCGCACCAGTCCGCCGTCCTGCTCGACCCGATGTCCGGCAAGAGCGGTCTAGCGCTTCGCGGCGAAGGAATCCGCCTCGTCCTCGCCCCCGGCGAATCGCGCATCGTCCGCACCTTCTCCAACAAACAAGCCGAAGGCCCGCTCTGGCTCTACCCCGAACCTTCCGGCGAAGCGATCCCTCTAACAGGCATCTGGCAGGTCCGCTTCCTCGACGGCGGCCCCGCCCTGCCCCCACCCTTCGAAGCCTCCACGCTCGACTCCTGGACCGCCCAAGCCGGCGAGGCCTACCGCAACTTCTCCGGCACCGCGCTTTATCGCCTGGAGTTCGATGCGAAAGGCCTCACCCACGCCCTGCTCGACCTCGGTGAAATCGCCCACACCGCGACAGTCCGCCTCAACGGCAAACCCGCCGGCACCTGCT
>NEUO01000146.1 GCA_002304315.1 Verrucomicrobiia bacterium Tous-C4TDCM | reverse complement strand
GCTGGAATTCCTCCTCCGTGATGTCGAGGAAGGGGGTGGGGGCGTTGATACCGGCGCCATTCACCAGGATATCGACGCGGCCGGAGCGCTCGACGACGTGATCGACGAGGTCTTGAAGCGAATCGCGGGAGGTCACGTCGGCGGACATGAAGTAGCCCTTGCCGCCGAATTCGGCGATCTCCTTGAGCTTGCGTTCCGCCTTCTCGCGGATGCGGCCGACCAGGACGACTTCCGCTCCGGCGTGGGCGAGGCCCTGGGCCATGCACCCGCAGAGTTCGCCGGTGCCGCCGATGACGACAGCGGTTTGTCCCTCGAGGCCGAACAGGTCTTTGAAGAAAGCAGCAGTTTGCATAGCCGCAGATTCGCCACGTGGCACGGCGGGGGCAAGCGGAATGAGCGTTCGCGGGTGTTCAGGCCACCGCTCTCCGCCGGAGGATCCCGTGTTTCGGCGCGAAGGCCAAAGAGACGACGAAGAGCAGCGTCTGGACCAGCACGATGCAGGCACCGGTGGAGGCGCCGATGTGGTAGCTGATGACGATCCCGGTGAGCGTCGATCCGGTGGCGGCGGCAACGGCTATGCCGAGCATGCGGTCGAAGCGGTCGGTCCAGAGGTGGGCGATGCTGCCGGGGGTGACCAGCATGGCCACGACCAGGATGATGCCGACGGCTTGGAGGGAGACGACGATGGCGAGGGAAAGCAGGCTGAGCAGGAGGTAGTTCAGGAACTTGTCGGGCAAGGCCATGACCCGGGCCTGGGCGGGATCGAAGCAGATTAAGAGCAGGTCGCGGCGGAGGGCGAGGGTGACGCCGAGCACCACGCCGCCGAGGGCGAGGGTCTGCCAGATCTGGGAATGCCGGATGCCGAGGATGTTGCCGACCAGGATGTGATCGAGGTGCATGTCGGACTCGGTGCGGCTGAATAGGACCAGCCCGAAGGCGAAGAGGCCGGTGAAGACCACGCCCATCACGGTGTCCTCCTTGATCCGGCTGTTCTGCTTGATGAAGCCGGTGCTGACCGCGCAGAAGAGCCCGGCGACGAAGGCCCCGATCGCCAGCGGGATGCCAGCGATGTAGGCGAGCACGATACCCGGTAGGACGGCGTGTGAAACGGCGTCACCCATCAGCGACCAGCCCTTCAGGATCAGGAAGCAGGAAAGCACCGCGCACATCGCCGCGACCACGGTGCCGACCAGCAGGGCGTCGCGCACGAAGGCGTACTGGAACGGCTCGAGGAACTCGTTCATGGCGCGGGCAAGGTGGCCGCGCGGCTTTCCCGGAGGCGGCGTTTCGAAGCGAGGATGCCGTGCTTCGGCGCGAAAACGAAGGCGGCGAGGAAGACCAGGGTCTGGAGGGTGACGATGCAGCCGCCGGTCGAGCCGTTGAGGAAGTAGCTGGCGTAGGCACCGACCAGCGAGGTGGCGACACCCATCGCCGCGGAAAGCCAGAGCATGGTGCCGAAGCGGTCTGTTAGAAGATAGGCGGTGGCGCCGGGCGTGACCAACATCGCCACGACAAGGCAGGCACCGACCGCTTGCAAGGCCGCGACCGAAGTGGCGGCGAGCAGGGCGAGCAGGGTGACATGGAGCCAGCCGGCCCGCAGCCCGAGGGTGCGGGCTTGGTTGGGATCGAAGCAGAACAGCATGAGGTCCTTCCACTTCAGGCCGAGCACGATCAGCGTGACGGCGCTGATGACGATGACCTGGGCGATATCGGGATCGGAGATGCCGAGGATGTTGCCGAGGATGATGGTGTTTAGATCCACCTCGGCGGGGTTGAGCGAGATGAGCAGCAGGCCGAGCGCGAAGTAGGAGGTGAAGACGATGCCGATGGTCGCGTCCTCGCGGATCCGGCTTTTCGCCTTGATGAAGCCCATGGTGCCGGCCGCCAGTAGTCCGGCGACGAAGGCCCCGAGCGCGAAGGGCAGGCCGAGGATGTAGGCGAGGGCCACGCCGGGAACGACGGCGTGGGAAAGGGCGTCGCCCATCAGCGACCAGCCTTTCAAGGTCACGAAGGACGAGAGGAAGCCGCAGGTTCCGCCGACCAGCGCGCTGACGGCCATGGCCCGCAGCATGTAGTCGTAGTGGAAGGGCGTGAGGAGTTCATTCATGCTCTTCCGATCGCTTCCTGAGGAGTTCCTCGTGCTCCTGGCGGTCCTTGTATTCGAGGTGGCCGTCCTTGCCGAAGACCAGCGGCCGCTCGTCGTCGGTGAGAAGGCGGATCGTCCGGCCGTCGTGCTCCTGGATGGTCGAGTGCTCGAACTGGAACTGCCGCAGCACGCCGCCGAAGGCCGCGCTCAGGTTCTGCTCGGTGAAGACGTCGGAGGTCGCGCCGTAAGCGAGCACGGTCTTGTTGATCAGGACGACCTGGTCGCAGAACTCCGGCACGCTGCCGAGATTGTGGGTGGAGACCAGGATGATGCAGCCGTCTCTTCGCAGCTCGCGAAGCAGCACGATGATCGCTTCCTCGGTCTTCACATCGACGCCGGTGAAAGGCTCGTCGAGCAGGATCACCCGGCCACCTTGGGCGAGAGCCCGGGCGAGGAAGACGCGCTTCTTCTGCCCGCCGCTCAGTTCGCCGATCTGGCGGTCCTTGTAATCCCACATCGAGACCCGGCGCAGGCTTTCCTCGACCTTCGCCTTGTCGACCGCCCGCGGGATGCGGAGGAAATTCATCGCGCCATAGCGGCCCATCATCGCGACATCCCACACGCTGACCGGGAACTGCCAGTCGACTTCTTCCGCCTGGGGCACGTAGGCGACGAGGTGCTGTTTCAAGGCGGCGCGGACCGGCTGGCCGTTGATTTTCACGCTGCCGGCTTTCGGTTGCACGAAACCCATGATGCTTTTGAAGAGCGTCGATTTCCCGCTGCCGTTGATGCCAACCAGCGCACAAATGGTGCCGCCGCCGAGCTGGAACGAGGCGTCGCTCAGGGCCAGGTGGCCGTTGGCGTAGGCCACCGACACGTCTTCGACCTCAAGGCGGGGGAGCGAACTCATGGCGGGCTGAGAAATCCTTTCACGATGGTGTCTGCGTTGGCTTCCAGGAGTTTCAGGTAAGAAGGGGCCGGGCCATCCGCATCGGTTAATGAGTCGATGTAGAGCACGCCGCCGTAGCGCGCGCCGGTTTCCTGGGCAACCTGCTTGGCCGGCTTGTCGCTGACGGTGCTCTCGGAAAAGATCACCGGGATTTTGTTAGAGCGGACGGCATCGATCACCGTGCGCACCTGCTGCGGCGTGCCCTGGGCGTCGGCATTGATCGGCCAGAGGTAGAGCGGCTTGAGGTCGTAGTTGGCGCAGAGGTAGGAGAACGCGCCCTCGCTGCTGACCAGCCAGCGCTGCTCCGGCGGGATGGCGGCCAGCTTCTGGCGGACCGGTTCGTCCACGGCCTTGATCTTCGCGGTGTAGGCGGCGGCGTTGGTGGTGTAGGTCGCCTCGTTGGCCGGATCCACTTTCACCAGTGCCTTGCGGATGTTCTCCACGTAGATCACGGCGTTCGCCGGCGACATCCAGGCGTGGGGATTCGGCTTGCCGGTGTAGGGGCCTTCCGTGATGCCCATCGGGGTCACGCCTTCGGTCAGGACGGCGCACGGAACGTCCTTCACGTTTTCAAAGAACTTCTCGAACCAGAGCTCGAGATTCATTCCGTTCCAAAGCACGAGGTCCGCCTGCTGTGCCTTCACGATGTCCTTCGGCGTCGGGTCATAGCCGTGGATTTCCGAGCCGGGCTTCGTGATGGATTCCACCTCGGCGGCATCGCCGGCGACCTCGCGGGCCATGTCGGCGATGATGGTGAAGCTGGTCACCACCCGCTTCTTGCCGGAGGCGGAGGGCTTCTTCGTTGGGTTGCAGCCGCTCGCAAAAAGGGCACAGGTTCCTGCCACGACCCAGAGGATGCTCCGGCGGCTTCGGGAGAAAGAGTTCACGCGGGAATCGATGGCACGTTTCATGTTTGATTCAACGTAGAAAATTAGCCTGGGCTAAATTCGGGTTGCCTGGTTAGTGCGCCCCTGTCTGCCGGTTCCAACTTCCCGCAGAACTTCGAATTGCCCTGTCGCGTGGATCGGCGATTCTGCTCGCCGTGCCTGATACGATTGAAGCTGAAGTTCTGGAGATCGACGGAAGTCCGCCGCCGGCTCCCCAGGTTCCGGAGCCGGAGCCCGCTTGGAAATCCATGCGGGGTAGGGTTCTGCAACTGGATCGGCGCTGGTGGCCGCTTTGGGTGATCCTCGGGTTGGTCGTGTTCGCCTTTGTGGCGGTTTTCGGGCTGATCTTCGGGGCGTTCCTGATCTTTGCAAAGGTGGTCGGCGCGATCCTGCGCTTTCTGTTCGGAGGCTCTACCTCGCGTGCCGGTTCCGACCTCTCTCGGTCGGTCCGGTGACGGGATTCGCGGGGGTGAATTCCCGAGTTGTTCACAATTCATCAGCAGCGCCGCTGTTGTTAAATCGCCCTGTTTGAAAGGGTTTGGAGCGGGGGCGTAGTTCGGGCGGACACTTGTGAATAACTTGTGCAGAGATCGTGTGAAACGGTTTCGTAACTTTTCAAGCAATTGAAGGACAGTTGGTTGTGATGGTTTTGGCAAGATTTTTCAGGGGTGGACAAGGTGAACAAGTGTTCGCAGTGGGGATTTGTCACGGATCGGCACTTTCGAATGAGTGCTGGAGATCGGGTAGGGGAGCTAGGGGTTTCGGGAGGCGAAGGTTTGGGTTTTTGCATTGTTCTCAGGTTATTCACAGTCTGCCATCACTGAAAGATGCGGCGGGTGCAGAGCGTCCCGGCGCTTGATGTCACACCCCGTTCCACCCCTTGCCGATGGATGGTTGCCTATCGGCGGCTCCCGGCTACTTTCCGCCGCAATGAAAACACGCCTGCTTTGCGCCACCGGATTGATGTTTGCCACGGGCTCGTCGCTGGCCGCCACGAAAGTGCTTCAGGCTTTCGAGGGGGATGGTTTCGGTGATTGGAAGATCGAGGGCGCGGCCTTCGGGCTGGCACCAATCGGGGGCACCATGGACGGACTGACGGCGGAAGTGACCGGTTATGCGCAGGAATCGCTGGCTTGCTCGGCGCACGGCGCCGACGCGGCGAAGGGAACGCTGACCTCGCCCGTTTTCAAGCTGACCGAGCCTTACATCTGCTTCCTCATCGCCGGCGGCAAGCATCCGGGAAAGACCGCGGCGCAACTGCTGGTCGATGGCAAGGTGGTCCGCGAGTCGACCGGCGAGAATTCCCTGCTGATGAAAACGCAGGTCTGGGAGCTCGCGGAGTTCAAGGGGAAGGACGCGCAGATCCGCCTGATCGACGATGAAGGCGGATCGTGGGGGATGATTGCGGCCGACCACTTCGTGATGACCGACTACCCGAACCAAAAGTTCCCGCCATCGACCAAGGGTGGCAAGCCACACCTGCCGGGGCTGGTTTCCAGTCCGGCGATCGCAGGCATGACGATCCCGGACGGCAGCAAGGCGACGGTGGTGGCGGATTACAAGAACCAGGGCGTGATGTCGCCGACCGCGCTGGCGCTGGGGGAGAAGGGCGAGATTTATGTAACCGAAACCCCGCGCTTCCGCCATGGTGTGCCGGATAACCGCGACCACCTCTACTGGTATCTCGATGATATTTCGTCCCGCACGGTCGAGGACCGTCGCAAGATGTATGACAAGTGGAAGGACAAGGATCCGAAGGCATCGGTGAAGTTCCTGACCGAGGTGGCCGACCGGGTGCGGGTGCTTTCCAAGCCGGGAGCCGATGGCAAATCGGTGACCGGCTCGATTTTTGCCGATGGTTTCAATGACATCGTCGACGGGCCGGCGGCCGGGGTTTTCGCGTATGAAGGGAGCGTTTTCGTCGCCTGCATCCCGAAGATCTGGGCGCTGCGTGACAAGGACGGCGATGGCAAGGCCGACAAGCCGGAGGAGCGGGAGGTGATGTTCGACGGCTTCGGCGTGCGGGTTTCCTTCTCCGGGCACGATCTCAACGGCTTCGCGCTCGGGCCGGACGGCCGGATTTATGGTACTCTGGGCGACCGGGGGCTCAATTTCACGACGAAGGAGGGGAGGAAATACGAGTATCCCGACCAGGGCTGCGTCTTCCGTTTCGATCCCGACGGCTCGAACTTCGAGATCATCCACACCGGCCTGCGCAACCCGAAAGAGATCGCTTTCGACGAATACGGCAACGCGTTCTCGGTGGACAACAATTCCGACCAGGGCGACCAGGCGAGGATCGTCTACATCATGGACGGCGCGGACTCCGGCTGGGCGATGGGGCACCAGGCGCTGCACAGCCATCACCGCCAGATCGGGATGGAGGAACATCCGCCGAACCGCTGGATGGAAGAGCGCATGTGGGCGCCGCTGAATGACGCGCAGCCTTCCTATATCTTGCCGCCGGTGGCCAATCTGACATCGGGACCGTCCGGGTTGACTTATCATCCGGGTGCCGGCTTCATGGAGGAGGAGGCGGGTCGCTTCCTGATCTGCGACTACCGCGGCGGCGCGGCGAATTCGGGAATCTGGTCGTTCAAAGTGGAGCCCGATGGAGCCGGCATGAAGCTGGCCGACTCGCGCCAGATGAATTGGGGAGTGGCGGTGACCGATGCCGAGTATTCGTGGGATGGCAAGCTGGTCGTGACCGATTTCATTGGCGGCTGGACGGCGCACGAGGACGGCCGGGTGTATTCGCTCGAGGCCGAGAAGCCGTGGCGCGCGAAAGAAGCTGCGGAGGCGGCGGAGTTGATCGCGGAGGGATTTGAAAAGCGGCCCAGCGCGGCGCTTGGGCTGCTCTTGTCGCACGCCGACATGCGGGTCCGCCTGCGCGCCCAGCTGGCCTTGACCCGCAAGAGCGACGGCTTGGAGATTCTGGGCAAAGCGGCCAAGGAGGGCAAAGACGTTTTGACCCGTTTGCACGGGGTATGGGGTCTCGGAATCGTCGCGCGGCGCGGTGCGGCGGTGCTGCCGGGACTGTCCGATGACTTCGTGGCGCTGCCAGGCAAGAACATCCGCGAATCGGCCCGACTGCTGCTCGTCCCGCTGGCGTCCGACGAGTCCTCCGAAGTCCGAGCCCAGGTGGTGAGGGCGCTTGGCGAGTCCGGGCTGCCCGGCGGCAGCTTGCCATTCCCCCGCCTGCTGGGTGACGAGTCGCCGCGGGTAAGGGCCTTCGCCGCGATCGCCGCGGCGCGCACCAAGAGCAAGGGTGCCATTTCCTTGATTTGGAAGATGCTCGAAAAGAACGAGGATCCCTACATTCGTCACGCCGGATCCTACGCCCTGTCCTTGCTCTGCGAGCCGCGCCAGATCGCTGCGCTCAACCAGCACGCGGATGCCTCCGTGCGGCTCGCCGGAGTGGTCGCGCTCCGGCGGATGAAAGATCCGATGATCGCCGCTTTCTTGCAGGACACCGACCGCAAGGTGGCGACCGAAGCGCTGCGTGGGATCCACGACGCCGGGATCGAAGAGGTCCGGCCGCTCGTCGCCGCCTTGCTCGACAACCGGCCTGCCAATCTGACGACCATGGACTGGCGCCGCCTGCTCCACAGCGCGTTCCGCCTCGGGGACGATGCCAATCTCCGCCGCTTGGTGGCCGTGGTGCTCGATCCGAAAGCTCCGGCGCCGGCCCGTGCCGAGGCGTTGCGCCTGGTCGGCATCTGGAGCAAGCCGCCCTTGGTCGACCAATCGCTCGGTCACGTGGCCCCGCTGCCGGAGCGCGACGCGGCGAAGGTTCGCGACGTGCTGTCGCCTTCGCTCGGTGCGTTGATCAAGCTCGACGACAAGTTGGCGGAACCCGCGTTGGCGTTGGTGGCGCAGTATAAGCTCGATCTTTCCTCGGTGGACGACACCGCGCTGAAGGGGCTGGTCATGAATGCCGGCCTGCCCGGCGCGGCGCGGTCGGAAGCCCTGCAACTCTACTCGGCGCGGAAGCCGGCGGGACTCGACGCGTTGCTCGGCGAACTCGCAAAGGGCGGGGACGACGACTTGGCCATCGGAGCGATCAAGCGGCTTGCAGCAGGGCAACCGGCGGTCGCGCTGGAGGCCTTGAAGGTGGCCACTTCAGGCGGCAGTTCCCATCGCCAGCAAGAGGCATGGAAGATCGCCGCGGACCTCAAGGCTCCGGGCGTCGAGTCCTTGTTCGCGGAAGCACTGGCGAAGCTCAAGGCGAAGTCCGGCGTGTCGCCTTCGACGCTCGAGCTGCTGGATGCCGCCGCGAAGCGTGCGGAACCGGCGGTGAAGACCGCGCTCGACGACTACAAGGCGGCAATCGCCGCATCGACCGATCCGCTGGCCCCCTACATGGGATCGCTGGAAGGCGGCGACGCGACCAAGGGCGCGCAGATTTTCGAATCCCAGCCGCAGGCCCAATGCCTGCGCTGCCATGCGGCCGGTGGCGGTCACGGCGGTGGCGATGCGGGCCCGAGCCTTGTGGCGGTCGGAAAGCGTGGCGACTCCAAGTTCCACCTCGAGTCGCTGGTCAACCCGGGAGCCAAAGTGGCGGTCGGCTATGGCATCGTCGCGGTGACCTTGAAAGGCGGCAAGAGTGTCGCGGGCATCCTGCTGGCAGACACCAAGGATCACGTCGATGTCGACAGCAGCGGCAAGGTGCTGCGGGTCAAGAAGGGCGACATCGAGTCGATGACGCCGCCGGTTTCCGCGATGCCGCCGATGGGTTCGCTGGTCACCGCGACCGAGCTGCGCGACCTGGTCGCATGGCTCGGCACCAGCAATGGCAAAGAGCCGGCTCCGAAGAAGCGTCCCAAGCCGGAACTGGTCACACCTTGACCGGGCGATCATCAGAAGCGGCTTCGGCCTTGCGGGCAAACAGCCGGCGGGCACGGAGCGCTCGTCGGCGGCGATCAAGGCCCAGGCTCTTCAGTTGCCGGCCTTTGGAATGATGCCGTCGTTCTCCATGTTCTGGATCAGGTTCCGGTAAAGGTTCGCCTGCATCTTGGGAGCGACGGTCGTTGGGGCGTCACTTCTTGTCACAGCCGCAGTCGTGACCGCAAGAGGGCTTGCCGCCCTTTTTCCGCGTCGCCTTGGAGACGAGGAAGAGAAGGGCGAGGATCACGGCGGCGATCGCCGCCCAGGTTTGCCAGTCGTTCATGTCAGAGGAAGTTGGAGATCATCCGCTTCAGCGGCGGCAGTGGTGATGATTATTCTGATTATTTGGCCGATGGATTGCCGGGAGGCCCGAGCAAGGGTCGCATGGCTTCAGACAATGTCGCGGCGATCTTCATGGCGCCTCCCGCGGTGGGCAAGGAAGCGTCCTTGCCGAGGTCGCGATCGGGGTCGAAGCCGCGATCCAAACCGGCCACCATCACGGTTTGCAGGGTGGATGAAGGAGGGCTGGCGAGCGGGAGCAACTTCTTGTTGAGCAGATCGATCACCTCTTCCTTGCCCTTCATTGGGAAAGCCCTTGAAACGACGATCTTCACCTTCGGATTCGACGCACGAAGACTCTCGATCACCCGTTGGACGTTCCGGGCGATCCCGTCGGCCAAAGGTTCGGCCGCGGCCTGGCTTGCGACGATGTCGTCGGCTCCCAGCTGAATCACGGCCACATCGGGGACATGGCGTTCCAACAGCCGGGGCATGTTGTCCGCGATCCAAGTCGAGTCTTTGCCCCAGTGTCCTTCGTGATCCGGGTCGAACTGATAACTCTCCGGCTCCGTCTTGTCATCGCCATGCTTGCGGCGGCTGCCGACGAAATCGATCAGGTGTCCGCTCTTCCGCAACATGCCATCGAGGTATCGCCGGTAGGAGGTGCCCGAGTCGGCTCCTTCGGTGACGGAGCCGCCGATCAGCATGATTTTCACGGGTGCGAGCGGAGGCGCTTTCATGAATTCCCCGACGACAGGACCGATGCCTTTCGCCCATGCTTGGTAGCCCTCCTCGCTGAGGTGGATGCCGTCGGTGAACATGGACTTGTTGATCGTGCCGTCGGGCTGGAGGAGCAGGTCCTGCAAGTTGAGATAGGCCACCTCTTTTGAATCGAGTGCGAGTCGTGCGTTGATCGCGTTGACCCGCTGGCATTTCTCCCATTTCGCCCGATCGGCGACGGGGAGCAAGGCCATGAGGATGACGCGGGTTTGTGGCAGCCTGCGGCGGAACACCTGGGCGATGGCCCTTTGTCCGTGGGCGATGTCCTCCGGCGGGCAGTCGGCACCCAAGGCCCATTGTTCCTTTCCGCCGGCGCTCTGCTTCACGATGAAGTTGTTGATGCCGCACAACAGCACCGCGACTTTCGGGTGCCGCCCTTTGGCAAAGTCGAGGTTGCCGCGGGTGACCCGGTGCAGCATGACCGGGGCGATGTCCCCGGAGTTTCCCATGTTGACGGGGTTAAAAGCGGCGAATTGATCCTTCCATACTTCCCGTCCGGTCGCGGGTCCGAGCGACCACGACCAAGTGATCGAATCTCCGAAAAATACCAGACGCGTATCCTGTGCGGCAGCGACCTCGCGGTTGACCCTGAGGAATTCGCTGTTCCAGTAATCGTCCAGGACCGCGGCGGGTCGAGTGGTGCTGGGGGAGGGCGGGATCTCATCCCAGAAACTCTCCGCGGCATGGAGTCCTGAAATGAGGAAGAAACCTGTGAGGCTAAGAATGGAGGGTGAGGTCATGGATCAACGATGGGGTTTGATGGCATCCTCCTTGATCCTTCGGCAGTCCTGCTATAGAAAGATCGAGCTGATCTGATAGACCGCGAAGGCCGCGAGCCAGGCGAAGGCGCTCATGAAAACGAACTGGCCGGCCGCCCATTTCCACGAGCCGGATTCGCGTGCGACGACGGCGGTGGTCGGCAGGCACTGCAGGGCGTAGATGAAGAAGACCAGCAGCGCCATCACGGCGGGGACCGTGAACATCGGCCGGCCGTCGGGCCAGGTCTCGGCGGCGAGTTGCTTGCGCAGGGCGATCCAGGTTTCCTCGTCGGTCTCGCCTTCCGCGACGTGGAAAAGCTGGGTCATTGAAGACACGAAGACTTCCCGCGCGGCGAAGGAAGTCAGGATGGCGGTGCCGGTGCGGCCGTCGAGGCCGAGCGGGCTGACCAGCGGCTCGACCACCGCGCCGACGCGGCCCATCGCGCTGTGCGCGAGCTGCTCGGCGGGGTCCTCGCTGCCGGATTTCGGATAGGTCTGTGCCGCCCACAGCAGGATGTTGATCGCGAGGATCAGGGTGCCGGCCTTTTGCAGAAAGGACCAGCCGCGGCCGGCGATGTGGCGGAAGACATAACTCCACTGCGGCGCGCGGTAAGGCGGCAGTTCGAGCATGAAGTGCTGCTTCACCTGATCCGGCCCCAGCTTGCCGCGGAGCAGGCGGGCGACGACGAGGGCGGTCACGGTGCCAAGCGCGTAGATGCCGAGGAAGATGGCTGCTTGCAGGAGTCCGCCGATTTGCCCGCCTAACAGCAGCGGCACCAGCACGAGATAAACCGGAAGACGCGCGGAGCAGCTCATCCACGGAGCGACGAAAATGGTGACCAGCCGCTCTTTCGCGGAGTCGATGGTACGGGTGGCCATCACGCCGGGAATGGCGCAGGCGTAGGAGCTGAACAGTGGCAGGAAGGCCTTGCCGCTGAGGCCGGCCTTGCCCATCAGGCCGTCCATGAGAAAGGCGGCGCGGGCCATGTAGCCAGAGCTTTCCAGCAGGCCGATGAAGAAGAACAGGAGGAGGATCTGCGGCAGGAAGACGACCACGCTGCCGACCCCGCCGATGATTCCGTCGACCAGCAAGCCGCGCAGGTCGCCGTCGGGCATGGAGGCGGTGACCTTCTCGGCAAGGAGGCCTTGGAGGGACTCGATCCAGCCCATCGGGATTTCGGCGAAAGAGAAGATCGACCAGAAGACCAGCAGCATCATCCCGATGAAGGCGACCCAGCCCCAGACCGGGTGGAGCAGCCAGCGGTCGAGCCGGTCCGAGACGGTGCTGGTGTGGCCGTCGGGCCGGCGCGCGGCGACCTCGCAGATCTGATAGACCCGGCTGCGGCGGCGCTCGGCGAGCTGTTCGGCGGGGCCCTGCTTCCATGCCGAATCGGGAACGGCGGGGAAGGGGTGGCGGAGCGCCTGCTTGAGTTCGACGATGCCCTTCGCGGCGTTGGCCTGTAGCGGGACCACCGGCACGCCAAGTTCTTCCGCGAGCTTCGCCGGATCGAGGCGGATGCCGGCTTGTTCGGCGACATCGACCATGTTGAGTGCGATGACGACCGGCATCCCGAGTTCGATGACTTCGAGTGCGAACACCAGGTGGCGCTCGAGGTTGGAGGAATCCACCATGCAGACCACGAGGTCGGGCTTCAGCTCACCCTCAACTTCACCCAGCAGCACCTGGCGGGCGATTTGTTGGTCGGGGCTGCCGCCATCGAGCGAGTAGCAGCCGGGCAGGTCGACGACCCGGAGCTTGCGGCCGTGAGGCGTGAAGAATTCGCCGGACTTCCGCTCGACCGTCACGCCGGCGTAGTTGCCGACCTGCTGGTTGGCGCCGGTGAGCGCGTTGAAGAGGGTGGTCTTCCCGGCGTTGGGATTGCCGGCGAGGGCGATCGTTTCGATGTCGGCAGGCATCGGAAGGGATCAGGCGACGGTCACCATCACCTGGTTGGCCAGTTCGCGGCTGAGGGCGAGGCGGGTGCCGCAAACCGTGCAGATCAGGTTGCGGCCGTCGGCCAGCTTGCGGACCTGGAGGCTTTCGCAGAAGCCAAGTTGGCGGAGTTGCTCGCAGGCCGGACCGTTCAGGAAGCGGATCCGGAAATCGCAGCCGACCTTTGCCTGGCTCAGGCTGAGCAAGCTGTCGGTTTGGAGATCGTGGGCCGTCGCGAGTGGCATCGGCGGGAGATTCAGCCAGTTGAGACGGATTTGCAACAAGAAATCTATTGCTGAAATGCGTCGCGGCTGGAGCGGGCTGGCTTCGCAAAACCGGGGAAGGTCTGCGCATTAAATCATTCCCTTCATGAGGGATTTCACGCTGACTCGCCGGCATCCATGAGCATTGCCCCCGCCACCACCCGCCTCGCCGAGCTCCCCGTGTCTTGTGTCCCGGTGCTTGATCCCGGCTTCGTGCCGGCCGTGACTTGGAATCTTGCCTATCGCGCTGAGGCGCTGGCCTCGCCGGCCTGCCGTTCGCTGGATCTCGCGCTGGTCCGCCGGGACGGAACCGCCTTCCGCTGGGCGTCTCCATTGCTCCCCGATGCGCCGGAGCACGCCGCGGCGACCCTGCGCTACGTCGAGCGCGTGGTGAAATTCCTGCTGTGGCAAAAGGGCGGCAGCCGGGTATTGATCGCCGGCGCACCGGAACTGGTGCCGGCTTTGGCGGCGATCTACGGACCGGGCGGTGCGCGCGAGTTCGACGGCCATTTCATCGGGGAAAAGATCTTCGGCGAGCCCTTGGGCTTCGAGTTGGTCAGCCAAGGCAGCTTGCCCGTGGAGGCGGGCGACGCGATGTCGCTCGGCCGTCACCTCGACGGCTGCCGGATCGGCTTCGACCTCGGCGGCTCCGACCGCAAGTGCGCGGCGCTGATCGATGGCGAGGTGGTGTTTTCCGAAGAGATTGTTTGGGACCCCTATTTCCAGAGCGACCCGGACTATCACATCGAAGGCGTGCAGGATTCCCTGATGCGCGCGGCGGCCCATCTGCCACGGGTCGATGCGATCGGCGGCAGCTCGGCCGGGGTCTATGTGAACAACGAGGTCCGCGCGGCCTCGCTGTTCCGTGGAGTCTCGGAGGCGGACTTCGAGTCGCGGATCAAGCGGATGTTTTTTGAACTGAAGGACCGATGGAATGGCATTCCGTTCGAAGTGGTGAACGACGGTGAGGTGACCGCGCTGGCGGGC
>NEUO01000145.1 GCA_002304315.1 Verrucomicrobiia bacterium Tous-C4TDCM | reverse complement strand
GTTCTTGTCGAGCAGGCTGAGGTCCCAGCGGCCGTTCTCATCCGGGTGGAGACCCGCCTGATAAAGCTGCCACGCCTCCCAGGTGTCCGGCAGGCCGTCCTTGTCCAGGTCCTCGCCGAGCGTGAGGTCGAGCTTCACCCGCTCGCCGCCTTTGCCCGCGGTGAGGGTGCCGGAAACTTCGATCGGGTAGAACAACTCTCCGTTCATCGAGACCACCAGGCTGAACAGCCCGCCGGCGGCGACCGCCTTGTCGGTGTAGAAAGTGGTGCCGCTGCGGTTCTGATCGAGCCGCATGTTCAGCTCGTAGCTGCGGTCGATCTGGCTTGAGGTGATCGGCGTGCGCCCCACCTCAACCCCGCCCTTGAGCAGGATCACCTCCGCGCCTTCGGCGGTGACGGTCTGGCCAACCTGGTCGCGCACGACGCCATAGATCGTGTAGTAGGGGGCCGGCGGGAAGGCTCCCGCTGTGCCGGTGACCAGCAGTAGCCCGAGCGAACGACGCCCATGGCACCACCAGTTCCGAAGCTTCATATACGGAGCTAACAGATTGATCATTCGTTCGATAACGCCCCCCCCCAGCGATGCCGAGTGAAATTTGACGAATCCGGCAAAAATAGGGACGAATCCGGCAGCGCCCGCCTGCCCTGCGGAGGAAATGAGCAGCCGCCGGGAGACTTCGCCGGAACCTGCAACCCCGCCGTCGCAGCTCCTGCGGCTACCTCCCCGCGGACAGCCTCATCTTCAGCCGCTGGGCGGCAGTCCGCCCCACCCGGACCGGTTCCGGATCCCCGTAGAAATCCACCAGCGTTTCATCGCGTGACAACCAGCTCACGGTCCGGATCTGCATCACATTCACCATCACCGAGCGATCCAACCGCTCGAAGATCTCCGGCGGCAGGATGCCTTCCCACTCCGCCATTGATTGCGGCACTATCATGGACGTTGCCTTGCCCGTGATCCGCACCGCGCTGTAGTTCTGTTGGGCCTTGATCCACAAGACGTCCGCAGCCTTCACACGGTTGGCCTTTCCGTCCACCTCGAGCATCAGATAGCTGTCCGCAACAGGGTCACCCCGCATGGGAAGCTGACGCAGCAAGCGTGCAAGCGCGATCTCCAGCCGCTGCGAATTCACCGGCTTGACCAGATAATCGCTCGCTCCGAACTCGAATGCCTGCAGCGCGTAGTCGGCGAAGGCGGTCACGAAAATCGCGCGGGTGGATGCCGGGAGGAAGGGCTCGAGATCCAGACCCGAGCCACCCGGCATTTCCATATCCAGAAACACCACATCCGGAGCCTGCAGCGCCAGCAGCGCCCGAGCTTCCTTCACCCCTCCCGCCATCCCGATGATTTCCACCTGCCCGTGCTCCGCCAGCAAGGTAGCCATCGCGGTGCGTGCCAGCGGCTCGTCGTCCACAATCAACGCTTTGATCCGGGAGTCCATCTAGGCAGGTTTTAGGTCAGGTTTACCATCGGACGGCGCCCCCGCGGGAATCCGGATCATGATCGACACGCTTTCCGCGTCGCAGGAAATCGAAAGGCTGGATTGCGGTCCTGTCAGCCATGCGAGTCGGCGGCGCAGGTTGTCCAAGCCCGTTCCCTGCGCCGCGCCTGCCACCGGCTCCCGCCAGCGGCCGGTATTGATCACTTGAACTCCCAGCCAGCCGTTCACGAGGTCGGCCTTCACCATCACGCGGAGCGGCAAGGGACTGCTCAAAGGAGCGTATTTGAAGGCGTTTTCCAGCAAGGGCTGGATCAACATCGGGGGCACCATCACCCGCATCGCCGCGGGGCTCGCCTCGATGCGGCATTGCAGGCCCTCCTGGAAGCGCACCTGTTGCAGGCCGAGGTAGGAATCCAAGGCATCGAGCTCGCGGCCCAGAGGTTCCAGCGGCCGCGCTTCCGCCAGCGAAAAGCGCAGGAAGTCGGCGAGGTTTTGGACGATTTCACGGGCCTGATGCTTGGTTTCCAAGCTCCCCATCACCGCATTCAAGGCATTGAACAGGAAATGCGGATTGAGTTGCATCTGCAGCTGCTTGAGCTCCGCCGTGCGCGCAACTTCGCGCGCCTCGGCAAGTTCAAGCCGGGCCGACCGATGCTCCAAGACCAGCTCGACCCCGAAATACGCGAGGTTCCAGGTGACCAACGAATAAAGGCGCACGCTGGTCAAATGAGCTAACAACGCGTCGGACGTCACGTCAAAGAAGCCGAGTTTGATCAGCGCTGTCCAGATTACGGAGCACGTCAAGGCCGCGGCGATGTTGAGCACGATGATCCAGAGCAGTCTGGTGCCGCTCGGCAGCGCCCGGGTGAACGGACGACGGTAGGAGAAATAAAGCGCTGTTGTCAGCAGCAAGCCGGTGAGGATCCGTCCCGCGACAATCGCCCCATCCACCCCATCGGGTGAGAAATTTTTCAGGACGCCGACCAGCGTCACTGAAGCGCTCGACCAGATCAGGCCTTGGAAAATCCAAAACGCACGCAGCCCGAGCCGCCTCCCCGAGGTATAACTTGCCAAGCCCACGACCCACCGCCAGACCGCACCGCGCCAAGCGCCCCCCGGCCCTGCCGCGCGCGGGGAGGAAACGGTCGCCGCCGGTGAGTCGGGAACAGACATGGCCGATTTTTCAGGACGTTGCGCTGGCTCCGGGCTCGGCGACCAGCGGCAAATCCATCTCGTTCATCCCTTGCAGCCTCATCAATTTCCGGAGTTCGAGTAGGTGCGGAAGAAGAGTTTGATGTCGTCCACGGTGGCGGCGAAGCGGGTGAGGCCGGCTTGCTCATCGTTGAGCAGGCCGTAGGCGGGGATGACGAGTTTCCACCGGGTGTTCCACACGCTGCGGCCGACCAGGCGGGAGCTTTGGAACTCCGACTTCTGCAAGCCGTAGAAGAAGGCCGCGTCGTCCACCGGGCGGAAGGCCTGGTGCTTGCGCTGGATCCAGGGTTGCTCGCTCAGGGTGCCATTTGCACTGAAGAACTGGTTGGAGGAAAACGCGGTGGCCCCGAGGTTGTAGGGCAACGGCAGGGCCTGGTCCCGCACCATCCAGGAGCGCTCCACGCCGGTATCCCCGAGGGGCGGGGCCAGCATCTTGTCCACTCCCACGGGAATCAGGTAGACGTAGGGAGTGGCATTGAGGGCGTTCGCCGAGCTGGTATCAGGAGCGCCCGCGCCGGGCACGCCCTCGGCATAGGGATCCATGCCCACGTAGCCGTCGAACATCACGCCCGCCGAGTAGATCTTGGTGGCGAAGTTCGAGGGCGAGAAATTGTGGTCTCCCGCCGCAGTCGGCAGGCCGAAGAAGTTCTTGCCGTGCTGGATGGTCGAGGAGAAGGGAATCACCATGCCGGCCACCGGACTGCCGTCCGGCTTGCGGATGTTCCGGCACTGGGCGACCACGTCGGGATCACCCATCAGATCGCTGACCATGTGCTGCTCCAGCGTCTGCTGCCACGCCTTGTCGTCATCGGTCACGGCGGGATTGTTCAGGAGGCGGAACAATCCCTGGCGCAGCGAAATGAGGGTGCCGTTGGTGTCCGGGTTGTTGATGCCGAGGCGGCCCTTGGCCACCGAGAAGTCCGCCTGCATCTGCGCCATGGTGCCGGCCAGGCCCGAGTCACCGAGCGTGCTCACCGTGGCCTGCGGCTTGTCGCCGGTCAGATCGCCGAGGGCGCGGGAACTCACAATCTTCGAGATCACCGCCTGACCCTGGGTGGAACCCAGCAGGCCGGTCTCGTAGTCGTAGCTCTTGGCGGAGAGGTAGGTGTAGCGGCTCGCAAGGTCAAACAGGGTCCGGTATTGCTCCAGCGATTCGTTGCGGAAGGCGCGGAAGGCCAGGTCGTTGGTGCGGTAGCCTTGCACCGTGGTGGCAGCCCGCTTGCGGAAGATCTCCCGCTCCAGCAGGATGCGGTCACCCTTGGCGAGCAGATCCAGCACGTTCTGCAGGTTGCGCTGGTGGCTGATGGACAACTGGCCGATCCCATACTGGTGGTTGGTGATGTCCCGCCAGTCACTCACATATTCGTAGAGCATCTGCTGCACATCCTTTTTGGCGTTCAGCCTCAAATCCTTGATGCTGGTATCTCTTTCCAATTTTGAAACCGCGATCTCCATCGCGCCCTTCCCGGTTTTGAGTGCCAAGTTGGCCACATTTTTCACAATGTCACCTGTTCCCACCGCGAGCAACGCAGCTCCCCTCGCCCCGGAAGTCGCATCAACTGACGTTCCCAATGCCGTGGGAAGGGACATTGCAATCGCTTCGGCTATATCATTGGCCGAATTCGATGCCACTTCTTGCGCCTCGATGATTGTATCCAAAAGAAGCATCCCTGATTGCAGGCCAAGGAGTTTCTTGTCCAAGTCAGTGGCATTGCGATCGCTCTCGTAGATCGTAGCAAGATGGCCCTGCAGCACGTCGCCTTTATCTTTCAGCTTGGCGAGAGCCACCAGATGATCGCCGAGCGCCCCATCGAGCTTCAACCAGCTATCCTGTGCCTGCAGAAGGGCGTTTTGCAGTTCCCCGCCTTGAGGACGGGTTCCGTAGTCTTTGCCGTTCCAGAACTCATCGCTGAACTGCACATGGCTCTCCCGCCGGACGAAGACCGAATAGGGATTGGATTCGCCGTTCAAAGCGTCAAAACTGAATACAGAAGTGTCTTCCGCGCCGGGCGTCAAAAGGGATTCATAGTCCACTTCGTTCCCATAGACCTTCACTTCTCTCAGATCGTCGGGAGCGTCGTAGGTATAGTCGGCGTAGGCAGGAGTGCCCGATGCCTTGTCCACCACGAACCAGTTGGCGATATCCGGGCCATCGTAGGATTGGGCATAGGTCTTGCCGGGGCCACGGTCGCCGGGATAGGGCCGACCATAGAGGTCGATGAGTTGATATTTGAAAGCGCGCTCCTGTTCCTCGAGGGTGGTATTGTAATCATCCACGTTGTTATCCTGGTTGCGCAGCAGGCGGGTCATCTTGGCCGCCTGATCGAAAGCGCCCTTGGCGTTGAGCTGGGCGGTCAGGGCCCGCTCGCTGACCTGCTCATAGTGGGACTTGCCGGCCCGCAGTTGGTTGGGATCGATGTCGAAGGCGATGGCTCCGGGGCTGAGCCCGAGCGGGTTCAGGTGGGAGTTCGCGTTATCGACGGTGGTCTGGAAGGATTCACCGCTGACGGCCAGCAGTTGCAGTTCCGGCACGGTGGTGCGGTCGATCTTCTGGATGCCGGTGTGGGCGGAATCGACATCGGGCAGCATGGAATTGCCGACCGCCCAGTGGTAATAGGCACCCTGGCCGGCGCGGGAGGCCCATTCGTCGAGGCCCCAGGAGCGGGTCTGATTCGTGGTGGAATTGAACTTCCCATCGCGGAACGACTGCCAGCCTTCCGCCGGATCGTCGCGGTATTGCTGGCGGAAGCTGAGGGTGACGATCTGCTCCGCGGTGCGGGCGACGTTGGAGGCGGCTTCGGCGAACTTGCGCTCGTCCTTGTAGTCCACCGCCACGGTGTTGCCGAGGATGTTGAGGGACTCGATCCGCGGCTGCCAGGTGAAGTTCGGGTTGGTCAGGAGCTGGTAGTAGCCCTTGAGCGCGGTGAGGTATTGGCCGTAGGCGTCGCCGTGACCTTGCGGGAACATGCGCTGGGCATCGGCCGCATTGATCGAGCCGTCCTCGGTGCTGCTGCCGACCTTTTCCTTGATGTTGTAATTGGTGGCATAGAGCGCCTCACCGGAATTGATCCCCCGGGTGTAGTTCCAGAACAGGCGGTTGTAGAATGGAGCCTGGGTGGTCTGCGGGCTGAGGAAGTCATCACGGCCCCGCAGCAGCGCCAGCTCCTCGTCCAGCGAGCTGGCCACCTGGCCCTCGAAGCTGAAGCGGGAGGTGCTGATCGCGGAGTTGCCGCTGGCATCGTCGATGGCGATGGTGGGGTTCGCCGCATCGGCGTAGGCCTCGTTGCCGAGGATGGTGTAGAGGTCATTCAGGTAGCCGGCAGCCAGTAGCAGGGCGTCATTGGCGCCAGGGTCGTTGTAGCCGGAGTTGATGCTGATGTTCTTGCCTCTCTTGAGCACGGTCTCATAGATCTCGATGAGGCCGAAGTCATTGATGGAATCCAGGGTCAGGGCCACGTCGCCCTCCCAGCGGGTGCCGGCCTGGGTGAGCAGGCTGACGTCGGTATTGACCGCATTGTTGTAAAGATCGGTCATCCGCTGGTTGAAGGGGTTGATCGCGGCGAGCACCCGCTTGATCCAGCCTTCCACCAGCACGGGCTGGGTCCAGTTGCTCCAGGTCCCGTTGTTCCCAATGAGGGCATAGGCGGGGAGAGTCGACTTGGGCCGATAGCGGACGGTAAAGTAGTTGTCGCGCAGCGCCAGCAGCGGGCTGCCGAGAGGAGCAGTGGGGCTACCACCGATGATGGCGGTGTTGCTGATCGCCGGGGAGCCGGTGGCCTGGGTCCAAGTGGTGCCAGTGACCACCAGATCGGTGCGGGTCTGGCCTTCGAGGCAGAAATCGACTAAAGTCGAGGTCTCTTCGTTGGCGGTGGTGAACAAGCCGATTTGAACCGTATTGAGGCCCTTGATGAAGAAGCTCTCTGGCACGGAGAACTGACTGTCCAAATTGGACTTGCCGAGGCCAGAGGTGGCGGTCTGGGAGAAGGAGTAGCCGGTGATGGCGCTGGTGCTCTCCAGTACGGCGATCTTGTCCTCAGCGAGAAGATTCGTCGTCGCCCAGAGGGAATCGAGGCGGTCCTTGAGGTTGGTGATGGCGGTGCTCTGGCTCGCCAGATCGGACTCCGCCTTGTCCTCGACCATCTTGCCAGCCGCGTCAAAGATGCGGAAGCGCAGGGCTCCGTCGACTTGGGCGACGACCACCGTGTTTGTCCCCGAGGTGGGGAGATTCTCCAGCTTGGCAGCGGGCATCAACTTGAGCTCATACGCATTCCCCACCACGAGGGTTTCCAGAGCGGTCACGCCGTTGGCATAGACGACGGCAGCGTTGCCGTTCACATAAAGGACAAAGCCGTCGAATTCACCGACCATGGCGCTGAAGGTGATTTTCGAAGGAATGCCGCTGGTGAAATCCACGTCATTGAAGGAACGCAACAAGAGTCCGGGAAGACCGGAGAGCGGGTCGTAGCCGGCCTTCTGAATCGTCACAGATGTCCCGGAGTTCTGCAATTCCAGAGGGCTCACCTGATATTGGACATTGGCCAAGTCGGCGGAGGTGGGAGACTGGGCTTGGCGCCACTTCTTCAAGTCGGCAGACGGGGAAGCCGCGGGGGCATCCGCAGCAGGCGTGCCGAGGTAGGTTTTGCTGCTGTAGCTGTAGGTGGCAGGCGGGGTGCCGGCGGTGGGTGAAGCCCACCTCCACTCGAACTCATAGTTTTCCGGAACCGCGGCGAAATCCCCGCTATGGCGCAGGCTCACCTGCTGGTCCAGGGGATTGGAGGACAGGCGGACCTTGACGTCGCCATTGTAGAGTTCCGGAATCACCTTGATGATCTGCATCACCGGCGGGTCTCCCGCAGGCGTCAGGTCCGGGTTCCTACCATCGCCAAACATCAGGGTGGCATAGCCATCTCCCTGGCCGGTGGCGGTGAGCGCGTAGCTGTCCCGGGCCGTATCGGAATCCGGCATCTCGGCGAGTGCGGTCGGCCCGTAGGTTTTGGTGAGGGAGTCATTTACGATGTAAGTGCCTTTCTTGCTCGGGCTTTCCTCCCAAGTTTCCACTTGGGTCATCAAGCCGTCGATTGCGGTATCCCAGTCGGCTTTGATCGCGGCCACTTCATCGACCGCAAGGGCCTTCAGGACGGTGATGTCGGCGGTCGAAAGCACGTTCAGATCGAGGTAATCGTCGCCGGCGATTTCGTCGTGGAACTCGCCCTTCAGGATCAGGCTGCCCTTGGCGCTGGCCAGGGAATCGAAAAAGAAACGGGACTGGAGATGGGGCGGCAGCCCTTGGAAATAGGTCTTCCCTTGGTAAACCGTGGTCTTGATCGTCTTCGGGAGGGCCCCGGCCAGTGCCGAGATCTTGTAGCGGGTCGGGTCGTGCAGGGTCACGCTGGGTTTGGCGAGGCCGTCTTTGGCCACCGACTGCTGATAGACGATCTCCGCGCTCTTCTGGTTGCGGACATCCGGCAGGCCGAATTTCGCCAGGCTGAGGGTCTCCGCGATGCGCAGCTTGGGCACTGCGGCCGGCCAGGCCGGGGTGTAGGTCACGGGTTGGGCGATGCCGGCCACGGCATTGAAGGGCTGGATGGTGCCTACCGCGGGCTGGCTCGGCCCCGGGACGAAGAATCCGGCCCTCATCGGGTAGTACCAGTCCATGCCGAAGGTCGGCGCGCCGGTGCCATGCGGCCCACGATAAACCCACTTGTAGCCCTTGCGGTCCTGGAAAGTGAAATTCGCGTAGGAGGCCGGGGCGGCATTCGGTGCGGTGCTGAAAGCGGCGGAATCCGCCACGCCGGGCTTCTCGGTGTTGGCGATGCTACCATCCGCTTTCTGGGGCAAGGGCAGCAAGGGCAGGGGCCGCGGCCCCTGCAGCATGGTGCCAGCCGTCCACGGAAATTTGAACTTGTAGCGGCTATCCTCGCGGACGACGCGGAAGGGCCGCATCGCCGGGCGGCCATCGGTTGCGGTGTAGGCAATGAGGACAAAGGGTTGGGAGGTGTAGGCGTCCGAGAGGGTGAGCACGCTCAAATCATCCCGCAGGGCCCAGAAGGTGTTATTCTCCTTGAAGGCGTGCTCTTCGTTGGGGTTGTAGCCCACCGCGCTCGAACTGTTCTGTATGTAGATATAACCGGCGCTCTGCTCCGCCGTGAGGCCCACGGCACCGAGGCCCGAAGCCAGCACCAGGCTGTCACCGCTGGACGCAATCGCCGAGGATTGCAGCGTCTCACCGCTCAACTGGCCGCCGGCGAGGAGCACCTCGCCGGTGGCAAGGAGCGAGGCCGTGTGCCCGGCACGGGCTCCGGTCAAAGGCGCCCCAACGGTCCAGAGACCGGTGGCCGGATCATACACTTCCGAACTGCCGCTGGCACCGCCAGCGGTTCCGCCGGAAACCAAGCCACCCGCGAACAAGACCTTGCCGCTTGGCAGCAGGGTGGCCGTGTGGTGGTAGCGCGCCACCGGAGGAGTCGCCACCAGGGCGGAGGTTTTCGTGGTGGGATTATAGATTTCCGCCGTGCCCAGACCCGCGCCGCTGAGTGAACCGCAGAGCAGCACCCCGCCATCGCCCAGCAGCGTGGCGGTGGGAAGGTTCCTAGCCCGGGTCATGTTGCCACCGGAAGAAAACGTCTTGGCCACCGGATCATAGATATCAACCGAAATAGCAGTAGTGTCGCCTCCGGCAATCGCCACTTTGCCATTGGGTAACAACACTGCCGCATGATTGGCGCGGGAAGCGAGAAGATTGCCGACACTCGTCCACGTATTTGCCACCGGATCGTAAATGGCTGTGGTGTTTGTGTAGCCTGTGGAGGAGGTCATTCCACCGCTGAGGAGCACCGTTCCGTCCAACAACAAGGTGGCTTCGTGCCTTGCCCGGTTACTTGAGGGGATGTTGGTCACCGCGGTCCATTTCAGCGTCGCCGGATCGAAGATTTCCGCTGAATTGGTCGCTGCCGTGCCGGAAACCATGCCGCCTGTCACCAAGACCATGCCGCTGGAAAGCAGAGTGGCCCTGTGACCGCTGAAGCGCGCCGTATTCATGGCCGGCGCTTCCGTCCATTTGCCGGTGGCGGGATTGTAAAGCTCAGCAGTGTTCAGAGCCTGTGCTGAGGCTCCGGTGCCGCCGGCCACCAGCACCCGTCCGTCCTTCAATACGGTGCTGGTATGGTTTTGGCGCGCCTGCACCATGGCGGCCGCTGCCCGGAAGCTGACCAACTCGGAAGAGGGAAAGGAGACGGTGTATTTGCCGACCTTGGAGGGGACGTAAAAGCCCACGAAGTTGGCATTCGGCGGCTCGACCTTCTGGAACCATCGCACCGACAGCTCGTTGTTCCCCGGCCTGGCATTGACGGGAATGATGGCCCCCTTCTCGGCCGCAACCACTCCCAAGGCATAGGGATTGATGTAAGCGGACGCCTGGTAGTTGGTCCCGGAGGTGATCGCTCCTGCTAGAGAGTAAGCCGCGGAGGGCCGCTCGATGCGTGAGCCCACCGTCACCGTGGTGTTGATCGCCGCGCCTTGGTCCGGCTCCTTGTAGCTTCCAGTGCCGGCGACCTGGGTGTAGAGGGGCTGATACCAGACCCCTTTCTCGTTGCTGAACTTGAGCAAGGTGCGGTTCATCTGGTCGGGCGAGCTCCCAAGGTTGACCACGAAGCGCTGGGTGAGCGAATCGAACCCTGCTTCATTACCGGCCCCATCCTGGAAAACGATGCTGGGCATGCTGTTTTCACCAAAGATAAGCCCGTTGGTGGTGTCCGAGCCAGCGGCATTGACCGTGTTGTAGGCGTAGGCCTGGTGCGAAGCTGGCCAGTCGAAGCGGTAACTGTGGTTGTACTTCGGCCACTGGATGCCGAAGCCGGGTTTTTGTCCTGCAGGTAGGAAGCTGATCGCGACGTCCAACACCTCCATCCAATAGAAACGCACCAGATCCGGATTGAGATTCTCGCGTTCCGCCGTGTAAACGGCCTCGCCACTGGCGGAGGCGGTGGTGCCGTAGTAGGAGGTTCCAAGTGCGTTGCTCATCGAAGGTGCGGCGACCAGACCCGCTTCTCCCGTGGCGGGAAGCACCGGCTGGCCCAGGTCGATGTGCACTGTCGTGGGGTTCAGGGTTTTGGATACTTCCACCACATCCGCCCCAAGGAATTCGTATCTGTTCCCTTCAATGAGCTTTCCAAGGTATTCCACCAAAATCCGGCCTTCCAGATTGTAGGCTTTGAACTGCGCGAGTCCGGCGGCCTGCTTGTCAAACCAGAAGGTACGCTGCTCACTGGCCATCTGAGCTGCCGGGTCCGGATTCTCGACATATCCTACAGGCTTGTATTCCTGCGCGGCCGGAACCGACGCCGGAAATTGGTTGGTGTAGACCGGATTGACATTCTGGATCCGGCCACCCGGAATCGTCACGCCGGGACCATCGAACGTGCGCTCCGTCCAGTAAATCTTGCGCACGGGGGTGCCCGGGCTGGTCTCTGAGGAGACGTTGAAGGTTTCCCGGTAGAACTGATAGGAGCCGTCTTTCTCTCCGTCGGAAACCCACCAGATGTCCACCGATCCGGCCTGCGAGGCAAACACCTTATCCGCACTGGCACTGTAGTAGAAGCTTGTCAGCTCGTTGGGGAGGAGCGCGGGCACCGGGGTGGCTGACGAACCGCTGCCAGTCCTGTTGGGCACCGGGCTACCGTTCACATCGACCAGCGGCGTGGCTGTGTTGGAATTGCTGATGGTCTCCGCGGGGCGCAAAGGAATGCTCCGCCAGTATCCGGCGGGTGCGGTACCGCCGCCCTTCATGGTGAGCGGCGGCGTGATCACATCCCCGAGGAAGTAGCGGGCCACCCCATTGCTGAAGGAGTTGCCGATCTGGGCCGTGGTCAAGGTCACCGTCGTGGTCACACCGCCGCTGGTGGATGACGACGTCGCCGTAAGCGGGGGGGCTGCATTGGGGAGGGCATAGCCGTTATTGACGCCGCTGGAGGTGATGCCGATCGAGGAGAATTGGGTGCTAGGCGCCGGGTTTGCACTGCCCGTGGTGAAGGCCGTCCCGTAGGTCAGTGCATTGAAAGCACTCACCCGCCGAATCTCCAACTGCTGCGCCCACGCACCTGGCAGCAGCAAGGGGAACAGCAGCAGGCAGAGAGAAACAATCTTTGGAAATCGGAAAGTCGGGTTCATCACAAATGGGCGCGGGAAGTAGGGACGGGGCGGGTCAGATTAGACAAAGGTTTCGGCCATGGCTCAGCGCGGGCCGATGGCGATGAAAGTGAAATTCTGTCTGCTAGCACCACTTATTCCGCTAAAGGCACCGGTGGACCGAAAACTAGTGGTAGTAATGTCACTGACATATTGCGGGTAACCGGCGGACGTATTCCATGGTGAAACGACCACCGTAGGTATTGAGCTAAAGGTCCCCGCGGGGAAAGTTACTTTAACCGTATTGCCATCTGTCGCTGACGTAAATCCTTTTCCCTCGATAAGCTGCCCTTCTCCAGTTACAGTCCCGCGAATGATCTTAAGGTTTTCGACGGTGGTCGCCGTGTTGGTGCCGAGATGAGCGTCAGTAATCGTCAGTGGAGCAATGTCGCCCCCCGTGACGGTGGCATTGGCGATCTTGCCCGTCGTGACCGAGTTGTCGGCCAGGTCCGCGGTGGCGATGGTGCCGTCGAGAATCTTGGCCGAGGTGGCCGCTCCGTCGGCAATCTTGGCGGTGGTGACCGCAGCGTCGGCCATGTCCGCGGTGGCGATGGTGGCGTCGAGAATCTTGGCCGTCGTGATCGAGCTGTCGGCTTGCTTGGCCGTGGTGACCGCGCTGTCGGCGATGTCCGCCGTGGCGACCGTGCCGTCGAGAATCTTGGCCGTGGTGACCGATCCCGTGCCGAGATCATCCACCCCGATGGTGCCGTTGAGGATCTGGGTGGTGGTCACGGCGCTGGTGGCGATTTTCTCTGCCGTGACGGCGTTGGCACCGAGCTGGGCGGTACTGACCGCGCTGGCGGCGATCATGGTGCCGGTGACGGCCGCGTCATCAACCTTCGCGGCGACGCCGGCCCGGAAGGCAAAGGCGGTGGTGACGAGCTGCTGACGGGGTGTGATTTCCGTATCGTTCGATGGAACATTATCAACATCCACGGTGATGCCAAGATAGAGCGAGGTATTGGCGAACACTGCCTGGAAGGGGCCGGTGTTGGTGTTGGCCGGAACCCCCGACCCACTGCCAAGGAGCACGCTGAAGTTTCCGTCGAGGATGGACACCTGCTGGATCTCCGTCCAGAGAACGTCTGCGGCCGTGCCTCCGGTCGCGACCTTGTAGAATTTGAAGGTGATAGGACGGGTGACCGCAGTTCCCGCACCAACGGGACCCGATGACGTTTTGACATTGCCTTGGTAGTTGATGCGGTCCGGAACGGTCTGCGCGAAGGCGGAGCTGCCCAGCAGGGCGAGGGTGGAGACAAGCAGGATGAGGTGGCGTTTCATATGCAGGATGGGGTCTGGTGGTGAGGGTGGAAGGTTGGGGATCAGTTGACGATGAGGGCGGCCTCTTCCGAGGCCCGGCGCAGGATGAAGGTCCCGGAGACCGCGATGCCCGCAGTGTCCTTGTGCAGGCCCAGGAGCTTTTCCGAGTAGTTGCCGCCGATGACGCTGCTGCCCCAGCCGACGCTGCTGGTGCCGGCGGGTGGCGTGGTGGTGAACTGGAAGGTGCAGGTGCGGGTGATGGTGTGGCTTTCCTGCCCGTTCCCCAGCAAGGTCCGGGTGCCGTCCGGCCGCGCATCCAGGTTGTCGTGATCCGGATGGTAGGAGTGGACGAAGGGATTGGTCGGGTCAGTGAAGGGGATGCTGACGGTGCGGACCAGAGAGGATCCCAGGGCGACGCTTCCGCTGCCGGTCGAAGTCACGGTGTCCAGCGGCAAGTGGGTCACGCTCATGCGGCGGGCGGAGTCCTTGGCATCCTGCTTGAGGCCGGCTTCCTTGGTGCAGAGGCCGACGGGATTTCCTTCACTTGCCAGGGTGCCCATGAAGACCTGGGAAAGCAGCCGGGCCGTCCCGGAGGCGTCCACATGGATCATGAAGCGAAGCGGGAAGGAGCGCGGAGTGGTCGCCCCCGGAGAGGAGGAGACCTTGCTGGTCACCGCGCTGACCTGGGCATCGCCGATCCACAGGCCTGCCATGGAAGTGGTCGAGGCGCTCACCGGAAGCCTGACGTCCAGCAGGCTGGCGCTCTCGGTGAAGCGGAGGAGCGAGGCGTAGAAGTTG
>NEUO01000144.1 GCA_002304315.1 Verrucomicrobiia bacterium Tous-C4TDCM | reverse complement strand
ATAGGCCTTGCTCGCACCGTCCTGCTTCTTTGCCGCGAGCAGTTCCGCGACCAGTTCCGGCACGGTGGCGCGGCGGGTGAGCGGCTTGAACACCCGGCGGTAGTCGTTGGCCATCGAGGTGAGCGACTCGTTCTCCGCCAGCTTGCGGGCCTGCACGTAGTCCTCCACCGCGGCGACCAGCGGGATTCCGAGTGAATCGAGCAGCTCGACCGCCTTTTTGTAGTTGTCGCGCTCGTGCGGCTTGAGGTCGGTCACATGCTGCATGCCGGACTGGATTCGCTGCGCAACGAACATCGCTTCCTTCTTCGCCGCAGCCAGATCCGAAAAGGTCTGGCGCAGGCGCTTGCCCTCCCGGTAGTGAGCGATGATGAAGCGCTTCCGGCCTTTGGACTCGGACAGGTAGATTGGCACGGACGCCGACCCGAACTTCACCGTGGCGCATGGCCCGTTCTTCCCGCCGCCCTTCCGTGGACGGGGATTGCTGGTTTCCGCACCCGTTGTCACCATTTTGTCACCACCCGCACTCATATCGCGGTTTGGGTGTCAATTTGGGCGCTTTCCCGAAGTTCTAACCCATTGAAGGGGAACCGGTTGAGGGAAAGTACGAGGACTGGGACTCGAACCCAGGACCAATTGGTTAAAAGCCAACTGCTCTACCGACTGAGCTATCCTCGCTTTTTTTCGGATTCCAAGGCCGTGGCAGGTCTGCCGGCGGCCGGGGCGGCGATGGGTAGTGGCGGGGTCCGGATTTGGCAAGTTCATTTTCCTCGGCGACGCAACGCCAGTTCGAGGAAACCGCGGAGGTCGTTGCGCGGGCGGTCCAATAGGTAGGGATCGATCCCCGCTGCTCGGGCACCCGCCCCGTCGGCCGCGGCGGAATCCCCGGCGTGCAACACATCCTCCGGCGGCAAGGCGAGGCGGCCGAGCGCCTTGTGGAAGATCGACGGGTCCGGCTTGCGGGCGCGGGCATCGGCGGAGGTCAGGACGAATTCGAAGTTGAGACCCCACTCTTCAAGGATCCGGTGCAGCCGACGGTCGAAATTCGACACCACGGCGACCCGCAATCCCGCACGACGGGCTTCATCAAGCGCCTCCGCCACCTCGGGAAAGACCCGCCACGCCGCCGACGATTCGTAATGGCCAAAGAGCCCTTCGAAACAATCGGCAACAAGCTCATGAGGCAGCGGGCGCGCGGCCGCCCGTTCCAGCGTGAGTCTGACAACGCGCCGCCACCATTCCCGCTCGGCCGAATCGCCTTCCGGATGGCCCTCCCAGGAGGGATCGCCGCTTGACCCGAACGCATGAACGAACGCTTCACGGATGACCGTGACTTCCAAATTCAAGCCGAACGCCGCCGCATGCCGGGCATAAACCTCGGCCACCGGCTCGGCAGGCTCGATCAAGGTCCCGGCAGCATCGAATAAGAGGGCGCGGATCACGGGTTGAAGATGCACTTCCCGCCCGCTTCGCCAAGGACCAGCCTTGCAGTAGTTTGTCGGGCACGCCAGTTTGCCGTCCAATGAATCGACGGAATTGGATCCACCTGGCCTTGGCCGCCGGAGCCGCGCCTTCCTGCCGGAAAGAAGCGCCGCCCGTCGCGAAGCAGCCGGCATGGTTGCCTCTTGCCGATTCCTGGCAGCACGTGATGGGCGGCGAACTCACCCGGCCCCAACCCGGTTCCCTGCGCCTGAACTGGGGCGAGGCCCTCAGCGCGATCCGCTGGACCGGCAACCCGCCCACCCTGCCGTTCGAGATCGAACTGCAAGCCCGCCGCCTCGACGGCACGGATTTCTTCTGCGGCCTAACATTCCCCGCCCGCTCCACCGGCGAATGCCTGACCTGGGTCGTGGGTGGCTGGGGCGGTGGCACGGTCGGCCTGTCGTCCATCGATGACCTCGACGCCGCCGCCAACGAAACCACCAAACACCGGTCCTTTGAGAAGGAACACTGGTATTCCCTCCGACTGAGGCGGGCCGGCGAACGGATCGAGGCATGGATCGACGGAGAGCAGGTCATCGACCTCGAGACGACCGGCCGGAAGCTCTCGCTGCGCCCCGGACCGATCGACATCTGCGCCCCTTTCGGCCTCGCCACTTGGCAGAGCAGTGGCGAGTTCAAGGGCTTGCAATGGAGGCCGCTGTAGGGCCGTCGCGCTTCCGAGATTCGGCTTGCAACTCAAGGTTTTCCGCCCTATTCCCCCGCCGATCAATCTTCCGACACGAAAGAGTGGGTCGAAAAAAACCCGCTCTTTTGCGTCTCTGGACATACGGAGCGCACCGCGCCGCACTGCCAGCCATGACCAACGACATCGTCGCACTCATCGAATACTACGAGAAGGAAAAGGGCATCGACCGTGACAAGGTCGTTGCCGCGCTCGAGTACGCCTTCATTTCCGCCTATCGCAAAATGGTTCCCGGGGCCGATGCCATCGAGACCCTGCGCGCCGAGGTCAACACCAAGAAAGGCGAGACCCGGATCTTCGCCAGCCTCAAGGTGGTGCCCGACGAGGAATACACGGACAAATTCAATCAGGTCCCCCTCAAGCTCGCCTCGCGCCGCAATGCCGCGGCCGCGGCCGAGGACCAGATGGAGTTCGACGTCACGCCGAAGGACTTCGGCCGCATCGCCGTGCAGACCGCGAAGCAGACGATGATGCAGCGCCTCCGCCAGGCCGAGAAAGAGATGATCTACGAGGAGTTCAAGGACCGCGCCGGGGACATCGTCTCGGGCACCGTCCGCCGCTTCGACCGCAGCGACGTCCTGATCGATCTTGGCAAGTTCGAAGGCATCATGCCTTCCCGCGAACGCGTCCAGACCGAAGAATACAACATCGGCGACCGCATCCGCGCTTACGTCGTGGCCGTGGAAAACGAAGGCCGCGGTCCGGAAATCATCCTTTCCCGCAGCCACCCGAATTTCGTCCGCCGCTTGTTCGAAGCCGAGGTCAACGAGATCTCCGACCGCACCGTCGAGATCCGCGGGATCGCTCGCGAGGCCGGCTACCGCACCAAGGTCGCCGTCTGGAGCACTGACGACAAGGTCGACCCGGTCGGCGCCTGCGTCGGACTCCGCGGAGCCCGGGTGAAGAACATCGTCCGCGAACTCAACAACGAGAAGGTCGACATCATCCGCTGGAGCGATGATCCCGAGGAGTTCGTCCGCGAGGCCCTGAAGCCCGCCGTTCTCCGCACCATCGCGGTCGATGCCGATGCCCGCGTGCTCCACGTCACCGTGGACGAGGAAGACCTCAGCAAGGCGATCGGCCGCCGCGGTCAAAATGCCCGTCTTTCCTCCCGCCTCATGGGCTGGGATGTCCAAGTCCGCAAGGACGAGAGCAAGCTCGAGCAGTTCGAGAAGAAGATCGCCGGAGCCGCCCACTCGATCGCCGAGCAACTCGGCCTCGACGACGATCTTGCCGACAAATTGTTCCGCGCAGGCGGCATGAGCGTCGACCTTGTGGCGGATATGGATATCGACTACATTTCCACCAATCTCGAGGTGTCCGAAGAGCGTGCTCAGGACATCCTCACCCGTGCCAAGGCCAACGCGGCCTCGGCCTGAGAAATTCAATTACCTCGGGGCCGGCGATCCGGCTCCGAAACGACGACACGACCCGCCTGATGGCCAAAGATAGCGATAGCACTCCTCCAAAACGCCAGGTCCTCGATTTGACGGCCAAGGCACCTTCGCGCCGCGAGCGCCAACGCACCGCCGCGCAGCCTGCTGCGCCGGAGGCTCCCGCTCCGCCCAGCGCTCTCGACGCTGCCAAAGCCAGTGCCCTTGATATTTTCGAGGACACCACGAAGAAGAAGCGCCCGTCCGTCAAAAAGACCAGCCAGTCCGGTAAAGCCGTGCTGCCCGTCATTTCCAAGCTCCTCGAAGAAACAGAGCCGGAACCCGCCGTGGAGATTCCGGCACCGCTTCCCGCCTCTTCCGTTTCGCCGGTCGCGCCGGTCGCGCCTGAACCAAGCGATGAACCCGCCGCGGAAGAGGACACCGGAAATTGCATCAGCATCAAGCCGCCGATCATCGTCAGCGAGCTCGCCGCGCGGATGGGCCTCAAGCCCTTCGTGCTGCTCGCCGACCTGATCAAGCTCCAGGTTTTCGTCGCCCCCAACCAAGCGATCGAGCCGGATGTCGCCGCCAAGGTCTGCGAGGCCCACGGCTTCTACTTCGAACGCGAGAAGCGCGAAAAGGGCGGTGGCGTCCACAAGGTCGAGGAAGTCGTCGTCGAACCGGAAGCTCCCCAGGACGAACCCGAGGATGTCCTCCAGCTCCGCCCGCCGATCATCACGATCATGGGCCACGTCGACCACGGGAAAACCTCCCTGCTCGACTACATCCGCAAGTCCTCCATCACCAAGGGCGAGGCCGGCGGCATCACCCAGCACGTCGCCGCTTACAAGGTGGAGCACGAAGGCAGGCCGATCACTTTCATCGACACTCCGGGCCACGCGATCTTCTCCGACATGCGAGCCCGCGGCGCTGACATCACGGACATCGTGGTGCTGGTGGTCGCCGCCAACGACGGCATCATGCCGCAGACCTTGGAGGCCATCGAGCATGCCAAGAAAGCGAAGAAGACCATCATCATCGCCATCAACAAGTGCGACCTCCCGGCCGCCAACGTGATGCGGGTGAAAACCCAGCTCGCTGAGAAGGGCCTGCAAACCGTGGACTTCGGCGGCGACGTCGAGTGCGTGGAAATTTCCGCCCTCACCGGCATGGGCATCCCCGACCTGCTCGAACTGCTCGCCCTCCAGGCGGAAGTGCTTGAGCTCAAGGCCAACCCGAAGGGCAACGCCCGCGCCGCGATCATCGAGGCCCGCGTCCAGCCCGGCCGCGGCGCCACTGCATCGGTCATCGTCGAGACGGGCACACTCAAAGTGGGCACTCCGTTCATCTGCGGTCCCTTCGCTGGCAAGGTGAAGTCTCTGATCAACGACCGCGGCGAGCAGGTCAAGGAAGCCAAGCCGGGCACCCCGGTGGAAGTCATCGGCTTCGAGGAAATGCCCCATGTCGGCGACGAACTGGTCGAAATGGACAATGTCCGCGCCGCCCAGAAGCTGGCCGACGAACGCCAGCTCGACCGCCGCAACGACCGCCTGAAGATGTCCCAGAAGAGCCGGATGGAGGACTTGTTCTCCAACGTCATCGCGGGCACCGAAAAGGCAGTCCTCAAGCTCATCCTCAAGTGCGATGTGCAGGGCTCGGTCGAAGCCATCCGCAAGGCGATCGGCGACATCCAGTCCAACAAGGTCAACACCCAGATCATCATCGCGGCCGCCGGCCCGATCACCGAAGGCGACATCCAGATGGCCAGCTCCGCCGACGCGGTGGTGCTCGGCTTCAACGTCAAGGTCGAGGCCAACGCCGTCAAGGCGGTCAAGTCCGAGGGCGTCCAGGTGAAGCTCTACTCGATCGTTTACGAACTGATCGACCAAGTCCGCGAGGCCATGCTCGGCCTGCTCGAGCCGCTGACCCGCGAGAACATCATCGGCCACGCCGAGGTGAAGATGATCTTCAAGCTTTCCAAGTCCAAGGGCCGCGCCGCCGGTTCTTACGTCAAGGACGGCAAGATTCACCGCAAGGCCCACGCCCGCGTCCTGCGCGGCACCGTGCCGGTCTTCGATGGCAAGATGTCCACGCTCCGCCGCTTCCAGGACGAAGTGGAAGAGGTCAAGTCGGGCATGGAGTGCGGTATCCGCCTCGGCGAGTTCAACGAGTATCAGGAAGGCGACATCATCGAGTGCTACACGCTCGAGAAAATCCCGCAGGGCCTTTGAGCCGAAGTGCCAAGTAAGGAAGTGCCAAGTGCCAATCTGCAAGCTGAAGTGCCAAGTGAAGAAGTGCCAAGTGCCAATGAAAGGCATCTAGCTTCAACCTCTTTCTTTGCACTTGGCACTTCTCAACTTGCAACTTCACCCTTGGCACTTGGCACTTCTTCACTTGGAACTTCACCCTTGGCACTTGGCACTTTTTAACTTGGAACTTTTCCCATGTCTCACCGCATCACCCGGGTCAACGAGCTGCTGAAACGCGAGATCGGCACCGTGATCCAGAAGGATTACGAGTGGAACGGCGCGCTGGTCACCGTGAATGCGGTCGAGACCACCCAGGACATCAAGGAGGCCAAGGTCTGGATCGGCGTTCTCGGCGGACGGGTGGAACCGGTGCTTGAAAAGCTCAACCACGACCACGGCAGCATCCAGAAGAAGGTCTCCAAGCGCGTGGTGCTCAAATCAACTCCGGTGCTTTCCTTCCGCCACGACGGCTCCGCCGAGCGCGGCGTCGAGATCGTGAACCTGCTCGACGAGGTCGCGAAGCTGCCGCTGGCGAAGGAAGAAGAAGGGTCCTGAGCTGGTCCACACTCTGCCAGAGTTGACGCGACGCCGGACTCCCGCTTTTCTCAAGGCATGGGTTATGGAATCTTCTTCATGCTCGGTGTGATCGTCAGCCTGGCCATCCTGGTGGCCCAGTGGGTCGGCATCCTCGGTTTGCGCCATGTCGGAAGGAGCGGAGCCTGGTGGTCGATGGCAGTGGGTGTGGCTTTCAGCACCCTCGGGCTGATCACTTCCTTCGCCTTACCTTTTTTGTTCAGTCGAGGAATCGGGGGAGGCTCGCAACACTTCGCTTTCATCGCCTCGAGCGCCATCCCCGCCTTTGGCTCCCTGCTGTTCGCCATCGGCTTCGCGATGCACGGCTTGAAGGCCTCTCGCTCTGCCAGCCGGATGCAGGAATTGGAGCAACTGACGGCCGCGATGTCGGAGGAAATCAACCAGCTCCGCGAGGCGGGATCGAAGGCGGTCTAGGCACGGGCCTGCCGACAGAAGTTCCAAGCTCCGCGGTCCTAGCACGGGATTCCCTTGGCGATGTCAAATCCCAGCGAGCCGAAAGCCCGCCCGACGGACGGTTGACTCCGCCTTGCGGGAGCGATTGGATCGCCGCATGACATCGATGCTCTTCGGCGGCGCCGTGCTCCTGTTTTTCCTCGCCATCATGGCGGGGCTTTGGGTCGGTCTGTTAGGGCATCGCAAGGCAGGACGTGACGGCGCGTGGTGGACGATGTTGGCGGGATTGGTCCTGATCTCCATCGGGATCCTGGTCCCGGCGATCACCGGATGGATTTTCATGGAGTCGATGACGAACACCATGGCCCGCGGCGGATCGCCCGGCCCCGGGACGCCCTTCCTCGGGATCCTCACCGTGCTTTCCTACACCTTCCTGCCGCTGGGCCTCGTTCTATTCAGCATCGGATTCGCCCTGAACGGTCTCAAGGCCGGCAGGATCTTCGCCCGGATGCAGGAACTGGAACAGGTCTCCGACGCGATGGGTGAAGAGATTTCACGCATGACTTCGACCCAGCCGCGCGAATGAATCCGGAAAGCCTCGCCTTCACCGACCTGCCGGACGGACGGACCCTGGTCGGGTTCGGCCCGTTTCGTACGACAAACATCGTACCTGGCGGCGGGGCTGCATTCTACCGGAACGACTTCGGCCTCACCGCCACCGAACCTTGGTGGATCCCCGAACGCTGGGAGATCGTCACCCGTGGCGACGCCGGTCCGCTCCTCGGAGACCGGCTCACCGACCTGTCATGCGAGTGGGAGCCCCCGGACGCTTCGAATTTCGCCGCGGTCTTCCAGGAGATCAGCGCCGCGATCCGCGCGGGCTCGTTCGAAAAAACGGTGCCGGTGGTGGTGGAGCGCGGACGCTTGAAAGTTGCACCGGGTCACGGATTGCTGGCGATCGCGGCGGACTGCCCCGAGCCGCTGTTAGGCTACGGATACTCCGACGGTCATTCGGGATTCGCCGGTGCTTCGCCGGAGCGGCTGCTATCGGTCTCCGGCGGCGTGCTGAAAACCATGGCACTGGCCGGGACCGCCCGCACCGAGGAGCGCGACGTGCTGGCGGTGGATGAGAAGGAGATCCGCGAGCACGAATACGTCGCACAGTCGCTGGTCTCGAAGCTCGGCGACATCGGCCGGGTCCGGCGCGGACCACGGGTGATCATGGAGCTCGGCTCGATCGTCCATTTCCACACGCCGTTCGAGGTCGAGCTGACTGGCAATGACAACCCGGACTCACTGGTCCGGCGGCTTCACCCGACGCCTGCCCTGGGTCCCCTACCCCGCACCCCGGAGACCCTCGATCAACTCATCGGCTGGCGCCGCCGACTGGGCACGCCGGACGGCTTTGGTGCCCCGTTCGGCGCGATCCTCGACGGCGAATTCCATGCGATCGTCGCGATCCGCGGCGTCTGGTGGGACGAAAACGATCTTTTACTGCCCGCTGGTTGCGGGGTGATCGAGGCCAGCCGGTTGGTCAACGAATGGCGGGAGCTGCGTCTGAAACGCGAGGCGGTGAAGGCGCGCTTCGGTTTCTAACGCACCGGGTGCCGGGGATTTCTCTACTCCGCGGTCACCGTGACCGGGACGGTCACCGTGTTGTTGTCGTAGTTCGTTTCGCTCAGAATACCGTCCGGGTTGACCGTGAGTTCGAGCTGGTAGTTCCCGGGAGCGAGGTCGCCGATCTCGATCCACTGGCCGGGCAAGCCGCTGTCATAGACGTCGGCCCAGCCCGACTGGATGCCCTGTTTTTCGCAATCGTAGATGCCATTGTTCGCCGCGTCGCTGCGCCAGCGAAGTCCGTCGAGCAGGCAGAAGCTGACCTTGTTCCCGGCGCGCAGTTCGTTGCCCTGCATGTCAAGAAGTCGCGATGAAGCGAAGCCCTTGAAGTGATAGTGGCCGTGGCAATCGTGATATTCGAAGAAGGGGTTCCCTTCCGGTGGTGGCATCACCATGTCCTGCCCGCCGATGTTCCGGATCTCGGTATTGTAGCGGAGCAAGCGGCGCTCTCCGGCGCCGATCATGCCCTCCTCGACCTCACAGGAGATCGCGCTGAACTCCTCCACGCTGACGTAGGGCTCGAAGGAGGGAGCCCACGGCGTCAGGTCGGCGCCATTTCCCGCAACGTAGGCCATCAAGGTGCGACCGGCGTAGGATGTGGTGGCGTCGAGGGCGATGTAGTATTCCCCGGCCACGGTGCTGGAAATGGTCACCTCGCTGGTGCCGCGGAGGGTCGGGGCTCCCTTGACGGGTTTGCCGACCGGCGGGATCGAACCTTGGAGCACCGAAATCGTCGACTTGCCTTTCCCTCCTTCACTCTGGATGGCCAGGCGCTGATTGGCGGGGACGGTGATGTGGAACAAGTGGCGGCCGCCTTTTTCCGAGGCGAGGTGAGGCACGCTGGAATTGCCGTCCAAATCGATGACGTCGCCGGGCGGCCGGACCTGGTAAGTGGCCTCGGCGATCGGCCCTTCGGTGCCGGTGGACGAGTAGACCCGCGCCTTGAAGAACGAGTCGGCAGTGACATTCAGGATCGCAGGCACTTCGGGAGAGGCGGCGTTTGGGTCGTTGCCATTGGTGGTGTGGCGGACGACGGCGTTCTTGAGACGGGTGGTGATCTGGCAGGCGACCGGTGCCGGATACAGCCCGGGCTGAGGGCTGAAGACCGGCGCGACCACGGCCCCCTTGACCTGCGGGGTGACGGCGAGCAGTTGGACACCGCTGTAGCTCCCTTCCGCCTGGACGCCGATATACCACGGCCCCGCCGCCGGATTTTGCACGGCGATCTGCTGGCGGGTGCCGGGGTAGGAGGACTCGAAGTCGGTCTCCTCACCATTCTGGGTCGGCTGGGCACCCTCGCGGACGTAGAGCCGGACCCCGCCGCTGCCGCTGCTGGTCACCACGGTCAGGCGCGAGGCACCCGCCGGGACGAGGACCTTGTAAACGGTCAGCAATCCGGGATCAGACGCCGCCAGACCTCCCAGGGGAACCCCCGCCTGCACCACCTTCGGGAACGGAGTGACCAGGGCATGGGCATGCAAATGCGCCGCGCCGAGAAGGATGAAAAGGAAACTGAGAACCGTCTTCATGACGCAGGGGATCTTACCGGATTGAAAGCAAAGGAAAAGGCGAAGTTCCGGAACAAAAAACTAACGGAGTATGCCCACAGCCTTGGCAACCGCGACCACCAGGGCATCGACTTCCTCCCCGGTGTTGTAAACGGCGAAGGAGGCGCGGGTGGTCCCGGTGATCCCGAAGCGCGCCATCAGCGGCTGGCAGCAATGGTGGCCGGTGCGGACCGCGACGCCCATCTGGTCGATCAAGGTGCCGAGGTCGTAGTGATGGACCCCTTCGATGCCGAAGGACAACGCCCCGGCACGGCCGACCGGACCAAACAAATGGACCCCGTCCAGCGAAGCCAGACCCTCCGCGGCCCGGCGGATCAGGAAGTCCTCGTGGGCGGCGATTTCTGTGAGCCCGATGCCGTTGACGAAATCGAGCGCCGTCGCGAGGGCGATCGCTCCCTCGATGTTCGGAGTGCCGGCCTCGTATTTGAAAGGCAGGTCGTTGTAGGTGGTCTTCTCGAAAGTCACCTCCTTGATCATCTCACCGCCTCCGCGCCAGGGCGGCAGGGCATCGAGCACGGCACGCCTTCCCCACAGCACGCCGATGCCGGTCGGCGCATAGACCTTGTGGCCGGAGAAGGCGACAAAGTCCGCGCCGAGCGCCTGCACGTCGATCGCGAGATGTGGGATCGCCTGCGCGGCGTCGATTAGCACGAGGGATCCGGCAGCTTTCGCAGCGGCGGTCATCTCATGGACCGGATTGACCGTGCCGAAGGCGTTGGAAATCCAGGTGATGGCGGTCAGCCGGGTCCGTTCCGACAGCAGCGCGTGGAAGGCATCCTGGTCGAGCGTGCCGTCATCGTGGCACGGCACCACCTTCAACGTCGCCCCGCTCCGTTCGCAGAGCATTTGCCAAGGAACGATGTTCGAATGGTGCTCCAGCGCGGTGATCAGCACTTCATCGCCGGGGGCGAGGGTTAAAATGGCGGCGACCAGATTGATCGAGTCCGTGGTGCCGGCGGTGAAGATCACCTCGGCGGAATCCGCGGCGTTCAGGTGGCGGGCCAACTTCTCGCGTGCCGCCTCGTGGGCGGAGGTGGCGGCCCGGGCCAGATGGTGGGTGCCGCGATGGATGTTGGCGTTGATCTCCTCGTAGTAGCGGCGGGAGGCATCGAGCACCGCGCGTGGCTTCTGGGTGGTCGCCGCGTTGTCCAGATAGACCAGCGGACGGCCGTTCACCGACTGCGCGAGGATCGGGAACTCCGCCCGGACCGTGGAGGGATCGAATGCCATGTGCAGGCAAGGGAAACGCCGGGCGGGCCGAATGCACGCGAAAAGTCCGCTTACTTCAGCCCTACTTGGGCAGGTGGTCCTCGCAGTATTCCTTGCCATCGGGTAGCGTGAAGAATTGCAGGTCTTCCGAATCCCGCTCGGTGCGCCGGCAGGTTTCGCAGCGGTGGAAGGTCGAGATCTCCGGCACGCTGGCGACATTGAACTTTCGCCGCCGCTGGGCAGCCTTGACCAGCGACTTGCGGCCGTGGATCACGTCGGGAAGAACCCACAAGGCGTAGGGAATCAGCGCGGGAACGGTCAGGAAAAGGCTGGATGGATTGATCAAGGCATTGAGCAGGAGCAGCACCCCGGTGATCCAGCCGAAGATCCTCACCTGCACAGGAAAGAGCAGGAACATCATGAACTCCACCTTCGGGAACAAGGTCGCGAAGGCGAGGAACAGCGAGGTGTAGAGCAAGGAACCGCTCGCTATTGAAAACGGGGCGAAGATGAAGTGTGACACGATCAAGCCGACCCAGACGGTCAGGATGTAGAGCGTGGTGCGGGTCGCCCCCCAGACTCCTTCCAGCGAGTCGCTGATCAGAAACAAAATCCTCACCGCGAAGAAGAGGAACAGCACGCCGAACGGAGTAAGGCGCTCCAGGCCCATCGGCGTGAACAGGAAAGTGAAGACGCGCCACACCTCGCCGGAAAGGACTTTGCTCCGGTCGAAATCCAGCATCAGCGCGAAATCTTCCCGCGCCCATTGGCAGGCATAAGCGATGACTCCAAGGAAAGTCAGATACTTGAACAGCCCCTCAAAGTGAACCCATTCCAACCGCCGTTCGATCTTCTCAAGCCATCGCACGGGCGGAGCAAAGCGGGGCGGGCGGGAACAGGCAAGGAGCAAGCAGTTCTCCCACCCAGGAGCCGACTTTACCGGGGGCTCGGATTTTTTTTCAGCAATCGTGTTACGCCCCGGAGCGGACGGGCCAATGCAGGGATGTCACCGCCCGCCATCGGGCCAGACTTCCAACCAAAACCAACCAAACCAGAAAGACCAGACACCATGAAAACCAACCGCAACACCATCGCCAACCTGATCATTGCTTCCGCCGCCCTGATCACCGTCTCCGCCAGCTCCGCCGTGAACCGCACGCTGATCCTCCTCCAGGAGAACAACGACGGATCGTCCTACATGACCGGGGCCCTCCCCGCCGGCCCAGTCCGCGACGCCGCCGACGCCATCGTCGACAGCTTCATCGAGGGTGGCGAAGCGACCAAGCTCCAAGCCCTCGCCGCCGGCCGCTACCAGCGCTTCGTCAACCTCTCCGATAGCGCCTGCACCCGGGCCAACCTGCTCGCCGAGTTGATCCGGCAGTCGAAGGACGGCTTTATCACCGACCTCGCGGTCCTCGGCCACGGCAGCCCGGAATCACTCCGCCTGAACGGTGAAAACCTCACCGGCCAGACCACCACCACCCTGGTCAACCCGATCACTGGCACCCGCTCGACCTTCACCAACACCGGCAGCATCCGCACCCTGCTGAGCGACGCCCGCGCCACCCAGGGCTCCGCCTTCAACTTCAAGCTGCGCCTTGTCCACATGTGCAACTGCTTCGGTGGCACGACGAACGACGACTGGCTGGCGATCGGCGCGAAGACCTCCGTCGGCGCCCCGCTCATGAACTGGATGCCGGAGCCGATGATCACCTTCTTCTGGGACGACTTCGTGAAGAACGACAAGCGCGCCATTCAGGCCGCCGCCGACTCCCTGGTCGCCACCCGCATCCTCTGGCAAGCCGTCCCCGGATACACCACGGTCCAGTCGAACGGCCTGACCAAGATCCAGGAGACCCAGCAGGTCGTTGCCGGCAATGGCAACCTGATCTTCAAGGACGAATACCAGCTCGCCCTCAACCAGTCCCGGACAGTCACGGTGCAAGCAAACCAGACGCACAACTTCCCCTCGGTGTACCTCGTCGCCGGTCAAAAATACACCTTCACCTCGGGCAGCACCGACACCTGGCAGAACGGCATCGCTCCCTTCGCCACCACCGTAAACGCCATCGGCTACACCCCCGGCCCGATCGATGCGCTGCGCCGCCACCCCGCCAACATGATGCGCCTGATCGGCGAGCGCTTCACCCACCCGAACGGGAGCGCCCTCAACTTCATCGGCGGCAGCGGATTCAGCATCGGCCGCACGCTCACCCACACCGCCTCGGGCCACGGGTTCCTCAACCTCTACGCCAACGACAACATCCTCGCCTACGGCGACAACTCCGGATCGATCGCCGTCACCATCAAGCGGATTGAATAAGCCCTTCCCCCGCAACCCAAAAACCCGGGCGTCCCTCCTTCACGGAGGGGCGCCCTTCCCGCAAGCACCTGCCTTTCCGTCCCGATGAAACCAACCACGCTCCTCCTTTCCGCCGCCGGACTTCTCTGCACCGCCGCGGTCCTCCTTCCCGATCCCGCCGCACCGGCCGCTCCTGCCCCGGTTGAAGGCCGCCACCGAGCGAAATCCGCCACGCGTAACCTGGCCCCCACCGCCGCCGAAGCCCGCCACGCCGAACGCTTGGACGAGGCCGCTGACCCCGACGAAGCCGCCAACCTTGCCGTCTGGCAGGACCGGCTCGCCGCACTCGAGGCCGAGCACGGCGACCGCGACCTCGCACGGCGGACCTTGCTCGGAGAAATCGACAGCACCTACCGCACCTGGGTCGCCGCGGAACTCAGCCCCGTGACCGGGCTGCCTCCCGCCGAACGCTACGACGAACTTGCGGACATCGAACGCTCGGTGGTCGAAGGAACCGCCGCGATCCTCGAACAAC
>NEUO01000143.1 GCA_002304315.1 Verrucomicrobiia bacterium Tous-C4TDCM | reverse complement strand
GGCCTGCGAGGAAGCAGGGGCGGACCACCGGAGTTTACCAGAGCGGCTGCGGGCGGCGGTGCATTCGGCGGGATCGCGGCGGGGCCTGGCACTCCGGACGAAGCAGTGCTACGGGGCTTGGGCGGCGCGATATGCGGTGTTCGCCGGCGACGAGTGCGAGGTGATGCGGGGCGTGTTGAGGAAGAGATTGATGATTGTCGATTGAGGATTGTTGATTTTTGATTTAGAGGAGTATGAAACCACAAGAACTTGAAGATAGGTTGATTGATTTCGCGGTTTCGGTGATCGGGATCGTGGAGGACTTGCCGAACACGAAAGCTGGGAATCACGTTGGAAATCAGCTGATCCGATCAGGAACCTCCTCTGCACCGAACTACGGGGAAGCGAGGAGCGCTGAGTCCACGCGGGACTTTGTTCACAAGATAAAGATCTCGCTCAAGGAGCTAAGGGAGACGCACATTTGGCTACGGATCATCGGCAGAAAGAAGGGGGGAAACTTGCAGAGTCTTCCGGGAGTGATCGGCGAGTGCGATGACTTGATCGCCATATTCGTAAGCAGCGCTCGGACTGCAGACCGCCGGTAATAATACCTTTTCAATCAGAAATCAAAAATCCTCAATCGACAATCGTCAATCAGACCGTGCGACTGAGAAGGCCGACTCGTCTTCGCTGCGCTACGCCGCGGCAAGCAAGGACCGAATGACGGTGCTGCCGAAGAGCCTGCGGGAGCAGCTTGCGGAGCAGATCGAGAAGGCGCGGGAAGTGTGGCGGATGGATCGGGAAGAGGGATTGGCGGGCGTGTATCTGCCCGGAGCCTTGGCGCGGAAGTATCGAAGGGCGGCGGAAAGTTTCGAGTGGTTCTGGTTATTCCCGGCACGGCAAACTTCGATCAATCCGGAGACGCGCGGTTACGCCGATGCGACGCCCGAAAGGCTGAGCGGAGTAGGGGCCGGTGGGAATGCTCGGGACGACGGAGGAGGAGCAAGGCGGCAATCGACGACGGTGGCGGCCCGGACGAAGCCGGAGTCCGGGATCCGTCGGCGGCATCATTTGCACGGGAAGGTTTAGAACGAGGCGATCCAGCGGGCGCATCGGCGGCGGGGATCGAGAAGCACGTGACGAGTCATGCGTTGCGGCACTCGTTCGCGACGCATCTGCTCGAAAACGGGACGGATTTGCGGACGATCCAAGACCTTCTTGGGCATGAGGAGATCACGACGACGGAGATTTACCTGCACGTTGCGACCGGGGTGCACGGGCTGGGGGTGGTGAGTCCGTTGGATTGAAGAGATTGACGATTGTTGATTGTTGATTTTGGATTGGCGTGCAATTGAGCCGTTGCCGGGATCATTGGTCTTTCATTCAAAAATCAAAAATCGACATTCCTCAATCGTCCATGAGGCGTCGCGCTGGAGGAGGCGGATGCAGGGGCGGATTCTTCGGCGTCGCGCCCTCCGGCGCGGTTTGGGGCGCGAGACGCACCCTCTCCTTGCCGTTTTCGAGGATCTCGGGCACTCTCCGCCCGTCCACTTCCTCCCCACATGGAATCGCCCCGCCGCCAGCTTCCGTTCTACGTCATCGGCCACAAGAACCCCGATACCGACGCCATCTGCTCCGCCATCGGCAACGCGGCCCTGCTGCGCGCCACCGGGGAGCCGGGCGCCATCGCTGCCCGCTGCGGCGATGTCCCGGCGCGCACCGCGTGGGTGCTGGAGAAAGCGGGCATCGAGACCCCGCCGCTGATCACCGACGTCCGCGCGTCCGCCGGCATGATCTGCCGCCGTGAGGTGGTGCAGGTCGCGCCGTGCGATACCTTCCTCGACGCCTATCGGCGGATGCTTGCCAGCGGCGTCCGTTGCGTTCCCGTGATCGATGCCGCGGGTGCCGTCCACGGCATCCTGCGCTATCTCGACCTGCTCGAGCTGCTGGTGCCCGGGGATGCCAGTGGCTTGCAGGTCCGCACGGTTAGTGTCGCGCTTTCGAAGATCGCCTCCACCCTCCATGCCGAAAGCGCGGGTGCTGAAATGCCGTTGGGTGACGATGAAGAGGAACTCATCCTGCTGGTCGGTGCCTCGTCGCAGTCCACCATCGAGCGCCGCCTCAAGTCCGCCGCGAAGGAGGGCAACGTCAGCCGCTACCTCGTCATCTGCGGCGACCGGCCGGTGGTGCAGCACTATGCGATCGAGAACGGCGCGCGCGCGCTCATCGTCACCGGCGGCAACGGCGTCGAACCCGCCTTGCGCGAGCTCGCCCGCAAGCGCGGCGTGGTCGTGCTGCGATGCTCCCAAGACACCGCGAGCTGCGCCACCTTGATCCGATGCTCGCGCACGGTCCGCCACGTGATGGCCCACGATTTCACCTCGGTCGCCGCCGCCGAGCCGGTCTCCCGACTGCGGAAAAGCCTCTCGATGCTCGAGCAGGACCTCTTTCCGGTGCTCGACCCGATCACCCAAGAGATGATTGGCGTGCTTTCGAAGTCCGATCTCGTCGACCCGCCGCGCACCCGGCTCGCGCTGGTCGACCACAACGAGTTCGCGCAGGGCGTCACCGGCGTCGAGGAGTCGGAGATTGTGGAAGTCATCGACCACCACCGCCTCGCGGGCGACCTGGTCTCGCGCGAGCCGATCCGTTTCCTCAACGAGCCGGTCGGTTCCACTTCCACGCTGGTTGCGCGCAAATTCCGCCACCGCTATCTGGAGCCCGACAAGGGCACCGCGCTGTGCCTTTGTGCGGGAATCATCGCCGACACGCTGTGCCTTACCTCGCCGACCACCGCTGAGCTCGATCATGAAATGCTGGGCTGGCTGAGTGACATTGCGGGGATCGATCCCGCAAAGTTCAAAGCCGAGTTTTTCGCGGTCGGATCCTTGCTTTCGACCGGAACGCCGGAAGCGATCCTCAACGCCGACCGCAAGGAATTCAGTGACGAGGGCGTGAAGGTGGCGATCGCCCAGGTCGAGGAGCTCGGGCTGGAAGCCTTCGCGCCGCGTCGGGAGGAACTCGAGCAGGCCTTGAAGGTGCTGGCGGCGGAGAACGGCTACGAATTGGTGGTCCTGGTGGTCACCGACATCGCGGAGCACCACAGCCTGGTGCTGGCGGCGGGGGACCGTGCCTTCGTCGCGAACCTTCCCTATGCGCGGATCGACGCCAGCCTCTACGACGCTCCCGGCGTGGTCAGCCGCAAGAAACAGATTTTCCCCGCGGTGTGCCAGGCGCTGCGGCGGGCGAGGTAGGAACCGCGCCGGAGGCGAGCAGGAGCGCGGCGAGCTTCACGGCGACGGCTGTTTGAGGCGGGCGATCAGGAACGCAATCGGGTCCGGATACTTCTGCTCGGGCGCGCCGAGATGCATCAGGTGACACTCCACGCCGGCGGCCTTTAGCTTCTTTTGCAGCGGCACTCCGAAGTTCGAGCTGTGGGTGGGATCCTTTTGCTTTTGGCCGGGCGCGGGGGCATCGGCGTAGTGGAGGTAGATGGGCGGATCACCGGCGCTGGCCAGCTCGTAGGGCGAGTATTCCTTGATCCACGGGAGGATCTTTTCCCGGTTTTCGAGGAAGGTCTTGAAGCCGGACGCGGGGGCTCCCTTGGTTGGATTGAAGCCGAACGCATGACCGCCGTAAGACATGTTAGGCGTCCACTCCTTCATCTGGGCCGGGTCGAGCGAGGTCTGCGCGCCGACCACACCGGCGCAGGCGACGCGGGTCGACTCGCGGGAAATCGGGTCACTGCTGGACGGGTCCGCCATGTCGTCGTGAAAGGCGAGCCACAAGCTGGAGCAGGCCCCGGCCGAACCGCCCGACGCGCCGATCCGGGTCTTGTCGATGTTCCACTCCGCCGCCTTGCTGCGGACGAACTGCACGGCGCGTGCCGCGTCCTCGAGCGGCCATTTGACCGGCGGTTTGATGCCGGCGGCCTGGGCCTGTTGCACGAAGCGGTAGTTGATGGAGACCACCGAGATGCCGGCGGGAAGGTACTGGCGGAGGCCGGTGACCTTGTCCTTGTCGTTCGACTTCCAGGATCCGCCGTGGATAAAGAAGACCAGCGGCGTCGGATTGTCGGACTCCGCCTTCCAGAAGTCGAGGACCTGCATCTTGTCCGTGCCGTAGGGCACGTTCGCCTGCGTCGGCGGGATTTTCACGGGCTGCTGGCCTTCGGTGATCCAGAAGTCCATGGAGACCTTGGCGGGCTTTGCGGCCGGTGGGGCGGCAATGCCGCCCGCCGAGAACGCGGCGAGGAGTGCCAGAGAAAGGGGTCGGGATTTCATGTTGGTGGACTGTTACGTGGCTACGCCCGCTTTCCAAGCGGCCTGCCACTTCTTGTCGAGTTCGGCGATGATTTCCCGTTTTCCGCCACGGCCATGTCGCCGAGCTCGCCGTCGTGGAGGGAGTTGTTCGTGAATTCCTGAGGTTGATGGACGCCGCTGTGCGGTCGGTGGGTCGCGAGTCACGGATGTCCCATCAAGGACTGCCGGGAATCACCCGATGCAGAAAGCCGGTGACTTCGTGGTCATAAACTTCCGGATCTCCGCTCCGCAGGTTATAGTGAGTCCCCCGCGCGATCGGAACGAAGCGGTAGTCCGCTCCCTTCGACCGGCGGGCAATCCTTTCGCCCTGGTCGATCGGGATCAACTCGTCGGCCTCGCCGTGCAGGTGAAGGACCGGGGCCTTGATGTTCTCGATCGCCCGCTCCGGAGCGATTTCGCCGGGATCGAAGGATGCGAGTTTGCCCGCCTCGTTGATGAAATACGGGCCGAGCCCGCTGACGGGCAGGGTGGTTCGCATCGTGACTTGCCGGCGGGCGAGATCGCGCAGGTCGGCGAAGGTGCTTTCGATGATGGCGAAGTCGAAATCGTCGTCGATGGCCATCGACTGCAAGGCCACCGCGCCGCCATAGGAGGTGCCCCACAAGCCGACGTGGATGCCCGGAAACTCGTTCTCGAGGGCGCGGCGCAGCAGGGTGAGGTCGTTCTTTTCGAGGTGGCCGTAGGTGGCGAACTGGCCGCCGCTGTCGCCATGGGCGCGGAAGTCGGGTGCCATGGCGAGGATGCCGCAGCGGGCGAGGAAGCGGAGGCTTTCGACCTGGCTGGCTTTCGAATCCGACACCCCGTGCAGCACCAGCACGGCCGCCTTTGGCCGGCCCGCAGGTCGGGCTTCCCAGGTGTGGATTTCGGTGAGGTCGGGCAGGACGAAGGTCCGGGATGTCATGTCATCCGGTGCCACCGCGCCGACTCCCTTGCGGGACGGTTGGACGATCGCTTCGGAGACAAGGCGGGTGGTGACGCTGCAAGAGATCAAGCCCAGCACTACCATGACCGCGGTGGTCATCGCGAGGCGCAGCTTGATCGTTTGCCACGGGGTTCTTCCAAGGCACCGTTTCATCTTGCAAGAGGCTACACGGCGGGGAGGAAGTGCCAATCAGGGAGTGGTGTGATTGTCCGTGACATGGGTCCCGGTGCAAGAGGGTGCGAGCTCGATGGAAAGGGGGCCTGCGGTGGAGTGGTTGCCTGTGACGACCAGTCCCTTGACGCTTCGTGCAGATACGCCAGTTCCGTCGAAATGATTGCCGGTGATGCGGATGTTGTCGAGGACGTCGTCTTCCTCAAAATCCGGGGCGGGTCCGTCGAGGGCCAGCAGCCAGTCCTTGTCCGATTTCCTCTCAACGGCGTAGTCCGCACCCTCGGCGATTTGAATCACGGCATTCGCCGGCCCGGCTTCGAGAACCCGGAATTCGGAAACCGTGGGGCGCTTGAGATCGAACACCAGACCCGTGAAGGCGATGTTTTCCGAGTGGTCGTTCCAGATCTGAACCATCCGGCCGTCATAGAGGATCTATGTCATGCCGGCCCCATCGACACCGCCGCCCTCGAGGCGGAGGTGCTTGAACTCCCGGATCAGGATGCCGCACGGCTTGGGCTCGGCGGAATCCTGGGAATTCGAAACGAACATCGGGAGACGCGTCACCTTGCCACCAGAAGAACCCGGCGACTTTGTACTCCTTGGCGCCGGGATAGTAGGTATCGAGGTTCTCGAGCACCTTTTTGGCGGCGGCCACATCACCGTCGTACTGGCAGCCGGCATACCATCCTTTAGACATTTACGAACGGTCCACTCGCCGGCACCGTCGACCAGGTAGGGGTAGGTGCCGCCTTGGGCGACCGTTTTCAAAGCATCCGGATTTCCGAATCCGAGCATGTTCGACTGTCCCATCAGGATGTAAACTTGGACGGGCTTGGTCATGTCCCCCTCCTTGCCGTCAGGATCGGGCAGGACATCGGGGAGGTCCTTCACGCTTCCGGAGGACGACGGGGATGCCGGCACCTTCTTGCCGTTCTCCTTGAGAAAGGCAATGTCATCGGCGGAGGGCTTGTCCTGCTGGAAGGCAAGCTCTTTTCCATTGGTCAATTTCACGGCCAGCTTGCCGGATCGTAGGAGTGCAATTCACCCTCGAAGGTTTTAGTGCCGTCGGCGCTGGTCCATGTCCGGGCTTGAACCCCGGCCAGCAGGAGCCAACTGAAGGTGGCGATACGTAAGAGTAGTTTGTGTTTTTATTTCATTGGAATGTCATTGTTGAGCAGGATCCGCGGGTCATCGACCCAGCGGCGGGAGTTTCTGTTCTTCGATCCAGACGGTCAGGTGGCCGCCAGGCGGGATCTCCGCGCCTTTCTTGCTGAACTGCAGGAAACCGGTGGCCGCCAAGGTAACCTTGCCGCCTTTGAATTCACCCCGCAGGTCCGCGTAAACGTGGCCACCACGCGGTTGACCGCCGGCGCGGTTCGGCACGCCGACCTTCGATTCGGCGATCAGCTTGCCGTTGACATGGATGGCATACCCCTCGCCGCTCATCACGTGATTGCTGCCACCGAGCACCAAGCGGTAGCGGTGGCCTTCCTTGAGCGGCGGGATGTCGAAGGAGCCTCGGATCATGATGACTTCCTTGTCCCACAGCGTGCGTGGTTTCTCGCCACAGCCGCAGCCGCCGGTTCGCCCGCACTCCCCGAGCGGCTCGGGTTTGCCATCGAGTTGACCGAACGGTGGCAAGCCCGTTCTCCAACCGGCCTTGGGGGCATCGAAGTCCGGCGCAAACCAGTTCTCCATCCCGGCCGGGCAAGTCACCTTGCGGTAGCGGTTCGCCTTTTCTTTCGGCTGGGCTTCCGGCGGGTCGAAGCTGAAAAAATCCCACTCCGCGTCGCGCAGGTCGCTGCCGAAGACCTTCCAGTCGTAGTCATGGATTCCAGCGGCATTGTAGATGTTGACGAGGGAATCGACGGAGTCGCGCAGAAACTGGTCCGGGCGTTGCGGGTGCTCGCCTTTGGCCGCAGCGGTGAGTGCGGGCTGGTTCTGTGGATTGGCGAGGAAGGCAGGCGCGATGCCATCGAGAATGACCGGCGCAAGTTTGGCGCGAGCGGCTGCTTTCTCCGCCTCGGTGGGTTCGAGCGCGGGTGCTGGAGGAGCGGCCTTGGGGCGGGGTGGCTGTGGCAGCGGTTCAGCCTTACCGCCTAACAGGCCGACCATCGCCCTGCCGAGCGCGTCACCGACGCGGAGATAGGTCTCGGCATTGCGGTTGTAGTGATAGTCCTCGCTCTTCGGCGACTCGTCCACCTCCCGCCAGAAATCGCGGGTATCGACGGAGGCGACGGTGCCGGCGAATTCCGGATGCTTTGCGGGGTCTCCCACGGCCATTTGCGCGTCCATGATGCGGCGGAATTTCGGGTCCATGTTGTGACCGCCGAAGCCAACGCCGGCGACCACCACGGGCATTTTGGGAGCGTTCAGATCCTTGCGAAGGTCGTTGATCAGGTTGACGAGGTTTGTTTCGTAGTCGGCGATGTCTTTCTCGGCGAAGCTGTCCTTGTGGCCCTGCCACCAGACGAAGCCGGCGAGTTCGAAGCCCTGGCCCTGGTAGCCGGGAACGATCCGATCGATCTTCGCCAAGGTCTCGCGCACGCCTTGGATTGTCAGTTTGTATTCGGCGCTTTCGTATTCGCTGGCTGGATCGTTGCGGCCGCTGGATGGCGGGCGGAAATCGTAGGCCAGAGAGCGGTTGCCTTGGGCGGTTTTGATCAGCAGGACGGTTTCGTCGTGGAAGGTGCCAAGCACATGCCCGAAGCCGATTTCCGGTCCGAAGGTTTTGGTATTCCATGTGGGAATCAGCGGCGAGCCCGTGCCGCCCGGGGTGAGGCGCGCCTCCTGGAGCCAGACGTCCTGGCGTGTCGTCCAGTTGCTTTCGCCATCCAAGAGCCACGGAAACATGCCCTCGTGCTTGACGACGGCTTCGAGGTCGCCGTTGCCTAACAGGTCTAGCTTCTGCAGCCAGAATCGCGGGGCCTCGCCGGTGAATCCGGTGATGGCGAACGAGTAGCGCCTTCCGGGTTCGAGGGTGATTTCCTGGCGGACGGGTTTGCTTCCGGCCGCACGGCTGTAGGCGGGCTTGCCGGCGACGGCCATCGATACGAACGAAGTTTCGCCGCTGCCGCAGTGGACCTGGTAGATGCCCCGCTCCGGGACCTCGAGAAAGCCTTGGGCGACGGGTTCGGGGGCCGGAGAGCCATCGGGTTTGAAGACCGCGAGTGGAGCGATCTTGAATCGGCCCACCTGCCAGATATCGAGCGGGCCTGCGGGAATCTCCGGATCCGAGCTGAAGTAGATCCCGGTATAGGAATTCCGGGCACCCGATAGCGTGCCCATGCCGACCATGTTCGATTGACCGGAGAGGATGTAGACTTTCACCGGCTTGGCGGAGTCGCCCGGTTTGCGGTCGATCGCGGGCAGTTGGGCGGGAATGTCCTTCGCCGAGACGCTGAGTGAGGTTCCAATCAGCACCAGGGTCGAGAGAGCTGTGATGAAAATGTTGCGGATATTCATTTCAACGCGTGTTGGAGCGGATTCGATAATTCTTCCATGCATTCTCATTTGTTCAGGTCTTTATTGTCCTGGCCGTAGTGTTTAGCCTCTTCCATGGTGATCATCTTGTGGGTGGTGGTGGTCGTGGACTCAATCTGCCCGACCATTGCATCCCACTGCTTCTGGAACTTACCGGCTTTGACGGCCTTGATTATTGGCAGGGCATACCGGGCATTGGCACCGTATTTTGGCAGCACATCCATGATCAGCCGGAGCTTGAAGCCGGCCTTGCCGTTCGGATCATCGAGGGTGGCGAAAGCCGCCTCGATGCCGCCCTTGATATTGAGGTTTGCCAGGATCGAAATGCAGTTATTCTTGGCGCCCAAGTTGTGGTAGGAGTGATAAGTTAGATCCTTGTCATCGATGAGGTATTGAACCTTGTCGGCCACGAGATGGAAATCCTCGAGCGGGACCTTCACGATCATGGTCGTTCCGGCGATGCGTCCGCTGGCGCGCTTGTGGTTCATCAGCTTGTGAGCCACTGCGTAGAACAACTCCTTGTTTTTCGCCAGTCCGGCGGCATAGGGGTCTTTGCAGAGGGCATTGATGCCAGCTCCCAATTGCTCGTCGATCTTGCCAAGCGTGTCGTCCGGTTTGTCGGCCATCACGAGCTTTAACAAGTCTTCGAAATACGGATAGGCGGCTTCCTCAAGCACGCACAGGGCACCCGCGGCTTCCGCCCGGACCGTCATGTCCTCCTTCGGGTCGCGCGTGATGGAAACCAGTTCATCCTGCGCCAGAGCGATTTGCTCTTTCGGGCAACCGTATCCGAAATACCCGATGGCACTCTGCCGTTGTAAGGGCCTACCTTTCGCGAGCAACCTCATGATCGAGTCCGTGAGCTTGTGCGGTCTGGAACGAAGCTCCCAGACGGCTTCGCCTCGCACCTTGGGCATCGGGTGGTCGAAGAGGACCAACAGTTCCTCATCCTTCTTGCTTTTAATGTCCAGGGTGGCCAAGGCGATGGTCTCGCGGACTTCGCCGCCTTTCAGCCAGATGGAGCGGTCGGCCTCCCTGCCGGTGATGAAGAGTTTGTGGCGTGCGAGGCAGTAGTTGAGCAGGTGCGATCCGGCGTCGCTCAGCCCGCGATAGGAAAATTCGGCACCTTTGCCTTCGCAACCGTCATAGGTGAAGTTGCCGTCCCAGGTACGGTTGAGCGTGTGCAGCCAGCGGGTTTCCTTGAAGAACGCCGCCGAGGTTTCCGGGCCGGCGTGGTCGGCCCCGAGTCCGGTCCAGAGTTGGTTGAAGTAATGACCGGTATGGCCGGTCTCCATGATGTTCGATGCAGCTGCCGACATTTGAGAAAAGAAGGCGGACCCGCGGGTGTTGCCGCGAATGGCGAAGGCGACCGCGGCCAGACCGCTCATGCCATTGTTGTTGTAGGATTTCGCGTTGGGATTATGGACGCCATAGGGCAGGGTGCCATTGCCGATGAAACCTTCGTAGAATTGATGGGTCTGCGCGATGCTGGCTTGGACTTCGGGGTGCTTGATCCCGCATTTGTCAGCCAACAGCAGAGAGATGAAACAAGGCAGGCTCGACTGGTTCATCACGGCATAGCCAGGGAGGCGGCCGTGCAACTGGCCGCGGTTGGTTTCGGGATTTGCCACACGGTGTCCCCAGAGGCCGGCGGCGTCCCGACCTTCTGCGAGGGCCACTGAATAGGTCTTCAGTGTGGGCAGCACATACGTGTCTCCGGTGAGCAGGTAATACTCGGCTAACAGAAGGTTTGTGTAGCCCCAGCCCCATACAGCACTCTGCGCAAGACTGAGCTTGAAATCCGGCTTCGCCCAAGGTGCTGAGTGGATCTCATTCTTGACCACTTCGAGGTACTTCGGCTCGCCGGTAGCCAGCAGCCCTAGCAGGTCGATGGGCAGGCCGTGGGCACTTAATTCGGGCGACTTGGCGAGAACCTCGGCGGTTTGGGTGATGATCGCATCAGTCTTGGGGCAGTTGTAAGGGGCCGTGTCGCTGTAGGTGCCCAGCATCTTGAGTTGCAGGTCGACCTTGGTGTTGTCCTTCAGGGTCACGGTGAGGATGCCCTTGGCCTCTTCGGTCTCGGCCTGGTCGATGGCGGCGGCCAGTTGCGGGCGTGTGTTGTCCTTGAACGGGATCCCCCCCACGGCGACGATGACATCGTCCACCTTGAGCTTGCCGTAGGCCGGAGAACCCTTTTCCACCTGGGTGATCTTGATGTCGGTCGGCGAGGTGATTCCGAACAGCCCGGTGGGTCCGAGGTGGTGTTCCTTGTATTCGAAGTGTTGGGCCTGGACCGTGCCGCTGATTAGAATACCGAGCAGCAGGAGGGCAGGAAGTTTGAGCATTTGTTGAGGGCTCATGAAATTTCAGGGTTGGGTTGGAGCGGGTATCGCGATGAGGGCGTCGGCGAAGGCCTTGCCGATGCGGGACATGATCTTGGCGGAGCCCAAGTAGTGATAGCAAGCGTTGGAAACTCCGGTTTCCATCAGCTTCCACTCTTCCGGAGTGTAGACGGTCTTGAGAAACTCATCCAAGGCGGCCTTCTGCTGCTCCTTGCTGAGGCCTTGGGCCTTCAACTCGCCGCTCTTGGCCTTCACCTGCTTCCAGCGGCCTTGCAATTCCTCAAGCCGGGGTTCCCAGAAGACCTCGGTGCGCACCGCCGCCACGTGGCCCCTGAATTCCGGCATCTCAACCGGTGCCTCCATGGCCTTGCGGAACTCGCGCAGCCACGGGATGTGCTTGGTCTCGATCTGGCGATAGCGTTCGGTCTCAAGCTCGCCGTTGAACCCGAGCACACCGATCACCGCATTCAGCTCCGGAGCCTTGAGTTCCTTGCGCACGTCGCGGATCAGGCAGGCGAGCAGCCGGCTGTATTCCGAAAAGCCACCCGGCTCACCAGGATTCGGATAGGTGTCCTGCTCACCGAAATCATTCTCCCCCTGAAACCATAAGAAACCGGCGACCTTGTAGCCTTGGGATGGATCATAACCGGGATAAACCTTCTTGATGTCGCCCAGCACGGATTTCGCGTGCTCGATCATCATGCGGTAATACTTCCCGTGCCGCTCGGCATACTCAGTCTCCAACTCGGTGGTGTCCTTGGTTTCCTTGCGGAGTTCCTCAAGCGCCTGGGTGTGCGTCGGATGAACGCCGGCACTCGGCGGGCGGAAATCGCGGCAGAGGCTCTTGCCGCCCCACGCGGTCTTGATGATCAGGATCGGCTCCTTCACATGCTCCTCCATGTAGATGCCGAAGGTCAGCTCGGGGCCGATCCTGTCGCCTTTGCCGCCACCGTAGCCGGTGGTCAACTGGCCGGGCTTCGCATCCTTGGCGCAGCCGCTGGTGGAGATCCAGACGTTCTCATGCACCCGCGGAGTGCCGTCCGGATTCACCATTTTTTGATAGATCGGCTTGGTGACGGGATCCGCCTCGATCTGCGTGAAGGTGTGGACGCCGCAGAAGCCCTGCATGTTGGACTGTCCGGCCATCAGATAGACCTTGAGCGGTTCCGCCGACAGCGGATGGAGGGGCATCACCGCGCCGAGCGCGGCCATGAGCAGAGAGTGTTTCATCGGGTGCTGTTGGACGGACGGGGCTGTCAGACGGCATCCTTGGCGTGAATCTTTCGGCGAAGCGGCGGTGAATCCTTCTCAAAACTATCCTCGCTACTCGCATGGTGTCCCCTTGTTTTACAGGGGCCAGCGGAGAGAACCGAGGAGTTTGCCTCCCTGGCTAGCACCTCAGATCCTCCCAACTCAAGCATGGAACAAGGCACCCGGCGGCGGGCACGCCATGGCTCCAACTGCCCCCGGCCCGGTTGCCGGGAGCAGTCAGGAAGGTTCTCGTGCGTTCACGATAAAGTTCCAAAAGACCAAGGAGGCAATGAAGCGTGTCGTCCTTGATCTCACGAAGCGACGATCCGATCGCGCTCAGGGCGTTTCGCTGATCTTGGCGCGGAGGAAGGTTTTGGGAACCGTTGGGACCGTTCCGGAATCGCGGAAGGTGCGGTAGGACCAGCCGGTGGAAAGCGTGGGCAGTCCGGACTGGATGGTAACCTCCTCACCGCTGGTGACTTCCGTGATGGTGTTGGCGAAGGCAGCCAGATCCGAACTTCCTTCGATGCGGTAGTAAATGCCATCGATCAGCGCGGAAAGCTGGTCGCCGCCATCATTCGAGAAGGTGGGAGTCGGTGCGGTGCCACGGACCGGCAGGGTCAGGGTCATGAACTGGTCGGCTCCGACTGTGGCCACCTTGCCGACGACCTTGCCATCATTGGCACCCGAGAGGGGGTCGCCGTCGAATGCGAATTCGGAGAGGTTGTCCTGGCCGTCTTTATCCGGATCGGCGGTCTTGCCGTTCTCGAAGCCCGGAAGTCCAGTCAGGCCCTTGGCAGTGGCCCAGGTGTCGTAGGCGGAGCCACCGCCGGAGGTGACCGCCAGTTCGAGGTCGCCACCATTGAGTTGCAGGGTGCCGGTCAAACCGCCGGGGAGTGTGCCAGTGAGGTTTGCGGGATCGAGTGTGTTGAGGGCGGTGATGCCGCTGCTGGTAATGAGCTTGTATGGGGTGCCGCCCGTCACTTCCAAGCCGCCGAGGTTGGTGAAGACGAAGTCGCTGAAGCCAAGCGCGCCGATGCCAATGGTCAGCGTGCCGGTAACGGTGACCTTTTCGCTGGTATTGGCCAATGCGTCGAGTTGGAAGACGAGCTTACCGGTGCCACCGTTGGCGGGCGCGGAGATATTCAATCCACCGCCGATGGTAAGCAAGCCAGGCAAGGCAGCAGCGCCTGGAGACAGGCTGCCGTCCGCCGCCAAGGACACCGAGCCGTTGATCGTGCCGTCACCACCAAGCGTACCGCCGGAGCCGGTGCCGACCGTCACCGAGCTGGAGGAGTTCAGCGAGCCGGGGGAAGCGGATTTTTCCCCGTTAAATTGTTAGAAAGGATTGGTGCTGGTTGATCGGGCGATGTTCCGACATCGCCTGTTTGAACAAACGTTTCAAATCAACCAACACCATGGATCAACAGACAGGGATGGAGGCAGCGGCGCAAGCCGGGATCGAGGATTTCAGCGGGATTTTTCGGGAGCGGCTGCGTGGGATCGTACGTGAGGGCTTGCTCTCGATGTTCGAGCAGGAGGTGACCTCGTTGTGCGGCGAGA
>NEUO01000142.1 GCA_002304315.1 Verrucomicrobiia bacterium Tous-C4TDCM | reverse complement strand
TCGCCGGGCTTCACGGCGAATTTCTTGCCGCCGAAGATCACCGAAATCACCGAGTGTGAGAAGTTGAAGAACCGGTAGTCACCCGCACCGATGCGAGCCTTTCCGATATCGTAAGCGATGATCTTCAAGGGGGCATTGCCGGTCTTCAGGCACGCCAGCAGGACGCGATCCGAATCGGGCGGGAGATCGACCGCTGCGACCGGAGCTGGCAGCGGAGGCTTCATGGAGAACTCCGCCTCAGAAGCCCGGATTATGAAGCGCCGGGGGCCCTTGTAGGTGAGAGGTTCGCCGATTCCGGTGGTATTGGCTTGGAAGACCGAGATGTCTTTGCCGTTGTGGAAGAACAGTCCGGAGACGGAGCTGTCCAGTGCGATGGTTACAATCTCGGTATTGACCGTCACCTCCTCGGACAGGCCAGGAAGTGCGAGTAAGCCGAGGAGGATGGCGACGGTTTTCTTCATGAAGTGGTTTTAGATCTCAGAACCTGGGAGCCAGCGGAAGGAAACAATCTGGTAGCGGCGACCGAAGGTTTCGTTGGTCCCGGAGCTGAGTTCGGCGGGGCTCTTGTGGCTGGCATCCTGCGGGTCCGAATAGTCGCTGGTGCGTTGGACGAAGGCTTCGCACCAGGCGCGGGCGATCACGTTTCCATTGGAATCCAGGGTCTCGCCGCAGGTACGGATTCTGAAGTAGTCCGAACGCACCTGGAGAATCGGCGCGAGCGACTGAAGCAGATCGCCCTGCAGGAGGTAGGAGGCGCTTCCGACCGCCGAGTTTTCATCGGTCACTGCGGGTGAGAACTGCGACCCGGTGGGGACGCGGGCAGGCTTTCCGACCGAGGTCGGGAAGCCCACATTGATCACCCGATCCAAAGCTGCCTGGAGGGGGCCCTTGAGTTGATGCCTGGTGTTGCTGGAGTTCGGGTTGCGATTGACGAACTCGGCCATCGAGCGGAACGGTCCGCGCTCCTTGACCTCGGTGACGATCTCTCCGGCAAGTTCATCCAGTTCGATATCCGACAGGTTGCGCCAGCCCTGCCAGAAGGGATCGTCGTCGCCTGGATCACCCTTTTGATAAGCTTTGTTCGCGATCACGTGGCCGAAGCGGTTGAAGCGGGTGCCTTCCGGGTTCTGCCATGAGGCGGTGCCGGCTTTCGGGTCGAGCACGGGCAACTGGGATGTGCCCATCGAGGACAGGACGGCCTTCCAGGCGGTCTTGGAGGTGGAGTTGACGTTGAACGCGCCTTTCAGAAGGATCCGCGCGGCGATGGCCTCCGGCGCGCGATCGGGGTTGTCGGAAAGGATCTTGTCGATGGTGGTATCGCCAAGGAGCGGGGCGAAGACCATGCGGGGATTGGGCAGCTCGCTTTCCCCGGATCCGAGTTTCTTGAGGTCGAAGAATTTGTCGAACGAGGAACCGGTGCCTTCGACATAGTCCAGACCCAGCGTGGAAAAGAAGAAGCCGTCCCAGAGCTTCTTGTTCACGTCGTAGGAAAGGTCCGTGACATTCAGTCCGCTGATGCCGGTGAAATTCGGATTGATGGTGGAGGCAAGCGGTATCCGTGGGTTCGCATAAGAGTTTCCGACCACGAATCCAGGCTCGAAGTTGTAGCGCGAGAGTTGTGCGTGCTGGAACTGGCCGAGGGAAACGAGTGGCGAGCGTGGCACGTCATAGACGATGACATTGGTCTTACCGCCCGCCAAAGTGTTGGAGCCACCACCGAAGCCTTGGTAGCGGCCATCGGAGCTGCTGACTTCAGGCTCGGACGGGGCGCTGCCGCCTTCGCTCAACAGCCCGCGGTTGCCGCCCTTCCCGTCGCCCACCTCCTTGGGTTTGCCCGGCGCGTTCCATGCGCCGATGAACTGCGAGGTGGTGTGCCATCCGGTGGATTTGCCATCGCTTTGGATCTTCGATCCATCCCAGAGCGAGTTGGTCACCAGTGCCCGCGGATTCGAATCGATCCAACCGCGCAAGCGCTGGGCTTCATCCGGCGCTTCGACCTGGGCGGTGGTGCGGCTGAAAAAACTCCAGGTGGCGATGTTGGGAGTAACCTTGTCACCCGTTAGATCATCAATGAGGTAGGTGGTCTTGGTGGTGTCCAGTCCGCCGGAAGAACCGGAAATGACCGGCTCCGGAACCTTGAGGTCGTTCTTCGCCGAAGGATCGCCGCCGCCGTTCCAGAGTTCGGTGGAGCGGAGCAGGATGTTGTTGCCGGACTTGAGCGTGAACCAGGTCGAAGCCACGTTGGCGAGGTCAAGCGTCGGGAACTTCGACTTCACTTCGTTGCTCTGAGTGTCCTGCAGCACGATGTCGCCGAACCAGGCGCTGTAGCCTTTCGGCACGAGGCGGTCGCTGCCGGTGTCGTCTTTCAGGTCGACGATGAAGGCACCCCTCTCGCTCCATCCGGACTTGAGAGGATAGGTCTGGCCGGCTTTGACCACGATGCGGTCAAGCACCGAGAACAGTCTGAACTCGCCCGGTTGCAGGTCGATGGAAGGTGTCTCCAAGGTCAGGTATTTCCCGCCGCCGCCATTGTCGGGTGTGGGGATTACGCTCGTGCCAGCCGTCCATTCTTCGCGGAGCCAGAGCTTTGTAAGCCGTCCATCGGAGAATTTCCCGTCGGTTCCCCGCTTGGCGTAGTTGAAGCGGAAATAGGGATAAAGCGCCCAATCAAAGCGGTAGGGAGCCGCAGTGATGACGACGTTGTAGGGATTCCAAAGCCCCAGCACCGGTTGGATTCCGATTTGCGCCTTGTAAAAGACCGTGCTGGAGGGGGGTGTTGTGGGAGGAAGAAGTTCGGAGTTCAGGCGGAAACCCATCTGGAACATCGAGAGCACCGGAGCGACCGGGCTGTTAGTTTGCTGGATGTCGCGGCGGAAGCTCCCCAGATTCGAGTTCGTGTAGGGTAGCCAGGTCTTGAACCGGAGATCGGACTCCACCAGCGGATTGGCACCGACCACCGGGATCTTCTGGCCGTTCAACGTTTGCCAGAGGGTGGCGTAGTTCCAGAGATTGCCCCAGTTCGGCCCGGTGGGCAGGCTGCCGTTCTTGCTGATGGCGTCGCTCAGGTAGAACTTGGCCGCCGACTTGGTGGCGAACGTGTAGAGCGACGCTTGGTTCACTGTCGTGGCCGTGGGAGTGGCCCCGCAATAGATCTCCCCGAACTTCTTGCCCGACTGAGACCGGTCGAAGACCAGGGAAAGATCCACCTTCATGCCGCCGGTCGCGACGTTGACGGGCAGCCCAAAGCCGCCGGTGGTGACGTCATTGAAGTATTCGGTGGCCAGCGTCGGGTCCACAGCGGCGAGCGAGGCCGTCGGCATCGAGATCAGCGCGTCCTTGTCGACCGTCCCGCCGTCCGCGAAATCGGACCAAGATTCGCCGAGCTTCGCGATGCCGGCTTCGAGGGGGACTTGGGATTGGGTCAGGCGGTCGCGTTCCGTGGCGGGCGCGGCCTCCGGCTTGGTCACATCGATCCGGGCTTTGGTGCCTTCATCGCCGATCCACCAGGCGTAGCGGCCTTGACTCTTGCCTTCGGTGATATTGACCACCGGTGCGAGCAGTTCCGTGGTCGCCGTGGGGGAACTCTTGAAGCTGCCGAGCTTGATGGCATCCCCTTGGTCCAGTTTGGTGGACTTCACCAGAACGTCGGCGGGGTCCGGATCCTCACCGCTGACCAGCCAGGTGACCTTGGCGCTTTTCGTATCGGGAGTCAGGGAGGCAGGCGTGACGTTGGTGGCTCCCGTCCAACTGGGGTTAGGAGGGGCATCGCCCGTTCTCAGGCCTGAAGTCATGGTGACCCGCTGGTCCGGGCCGGTGCTTTTTTGCAGTTCGCCGAGTGCGAGACTGAGGGCCATGCGGGCGTTGGCCTTGGCGATCTCCATGGCTTCCGAGCGGGTTGAACTGCGCAGGGAGATGGCGCTGAGACCGAGCAATCCAACGGCGACCACCACCAGCAGCACCATCAGGCTGAGGGAGATCACAAGGGCAAAGCCGCGGGCGTCGCGGGTTGCGGATGGGTTTGAAATCATCTTCAGGCTTGGATTTGGAAAACGGGCCGGGTCTTGGGTTGGCCGGAGATTCAGGAATGAAACGACTTCGAATGTATACACAACGGCAGAAGGCGCTAGGCACGATTGCGCATCCATTCTTCGAAAACGCGCATTTCGAGTGTAGAGAGGAATCGAAACGGATCGAATGAGGTCGCAAATGCCGCTTGCGGTCGATGGTTCAATTCCAAACGAATCTTACAAGAAAGCGCAAATGTCGATGACGAATCCACGCTCCGTGATCAAGCCGTCCCGCCGGGTGGCGGTGCTGGTCGATACCTCCACGAGCTGGGGTCGGCGGATCATCGAGGGACTACATCAGTATGAGAGCGAGCATTCCCGGTGGCAGCTTTTCGTCGAGCCGCGCGGGGTCGAGCAGCGGCGCTGGCTGCCGCCTGGGTGGACGGGGGATGGGGTGATCGCCCGGGTGGGTTTCCCGGAGCTGGCGGAGCAGTTGCAAAAGCTGGGGTTGCCGGTGGTGAACGTGTCCGGGATCGAGCTGCCGGGCGTGGATTTTCCGCGGGTGATCACCAACCAGAAGGAGGCCGCGCGTATGGCAGCGGATCATTTCCTCAACAGCGGCTTTCGTCATTTCGGCTACTTCAGCCTGCTGGGCCTGGACTATGTGGCGGAGCATCAGCAGACGTTCCGCGCGATCGCCGAAGCGGAGGGCTTCGATTGTTCGCTGTATGCGGCGGCGTCGTTGCTCGGCGCGGCGGAGTCCGACTGGATGATCGATCTCGACCGGGTGGTCGAGTGGCTGGTGTCGCTTCCCAAGCCGGTGGCGATCCTGACTTGGAACACCGGCAGCGCGCGCGAGCTTCTGTATGCCTGCGCGGCAGCCGGCATGAAAGTTCCGGAAGAGGTTTCGGTGATGAGCGGCTCGGACGACGATCTGTTTTGCAAGGTGGCCCCGGTGCCGATTTCGGCGGTGAATCCGGCGGCGGAGGAGATCGGTTTCCGCGCGGCGGAGCGACTCGACCAACTGATGAACCGGAAGCGGGCATCGGGGCGGAAGGATATCCTGATTCCGCCGCTGGGGGTGGTGACAAGGCAGTCGACCGAGACGCTGGCGGTTGAGGATCCGTGCCTGGTGAAGGCGCTGCGCTACATCCGGGAGGATCCGGCGCGGGCGATGCGGGTGAGCGACGTGGCGGCGCACGCGGGGCTGTGCCGGCGGGCGCTGGAGCAGCGCTTTCTCCGCATCCTAGGCCGCTCTCCGGCGTCGGAGATCCGGAGAGTGAGGATCGAGCGGGCGATCGATCTTTTGCAGCGGACGAAGCTGCCAGTGTCAGTGGTGGCGGAGAAGTCGGGCTTCAGCACGGCGGAATACATGGCCTCCGTGTTCCGCAGCCAGTTCGACGCGGCGCCGATGAGTTTCCGCAAGCGGGAGTAGGGCTTGCCGCTTGTTTCAGCGGGCTACAAGCCGGTGATGGGGGCGAGATTTGCTCACCAATCGTCGGTCCGGAACGGTGAGGCGGGAAGTCCGGCGCCGTTGGCCAAGGGGGCGGTCGGGTTGTCGGCCCAGGCGTAGCGCACCGCGACCGGGGCTTTCACTTCCGGGCTGGAGACGATCACCGTGTCGCCTTCGATCTTCGCCGTGGCCCAGACCCACTTCTGGTCCTTACCGGCGATGGCGAAGCCCTTGAGCTCGGCATCCTTCGATTTCAGGCCGCCATCGGTGTGGGTAAACTTCAGCACCATCGATCCGCCCTTCACCTCATGGCCGGCGGGCAGCGGGCCGGAGGAGGGGGTCTTCTCGCCGTAAACTTCCGCCCGCGCCCACAGGCCGAGCCGCTTGCCGACGGTCTGCTTGTCCTTGGGGTGGATGTTGTTGGCGTCGCCGGCATCGATCACGATCGCGGTGCCGGTGTTCGGCAGGGAGCGGGATTTGAGCATCGCCTCCCGGATCAAGGCCCAGCCGCTGGGGGCGGCGGGGTCGTCGACCGGCTTCTTGAAACCGGGCAATTGCACGCTGGCGAAGTGGAAGTCGCCCTGGCCCCAGCGCTTGCGCCAGTCGCGGATCATCAGGGGAAGCTGTTCGGTGTAGAGCTTGGCGGCGCCGCCCGCGTTGGCCTCGCCTTGATACCAGATCGCGCCGCGGATCGCGTAGGGGACCAGCGGGGCGATCATGCCGTTGAAGAGATTGCCCGGGCGGTTCGGGGCGAGCCGCGGGGCAGGTACGGGCCGCGGTTGCTGCGGCGGCTTTTTGCCTTCGGCCTTCGCCTTGGCCCTCTGCTCTTTCCACGCAGCCATCTGCTTCGCGTGGCGGGCCTTTGCCTGCTCTTCGTCGAAATGCTCGGCGACGCGCTTCTTCCACGACTCGAGCGAAGGGGCCAAGGCGGGGAGCGTTTGTTGGGCATCGACACTGGTCCAGCCCTCGATCGGGGTGCCGCCCCACGACGAGTTGATCAGGCCGACGGGTGCCTTGAGGTTTTGATGAAGGTCGCGGCCGAAGAAATAGGCCGTGGCGGAAAAGCGCGCCACGGTTTCGGGCGAGCAGACCTCCCACTTGCCGCCGCATTCGGCCTGCGGTGTTTCGGCGGTCTTGCGCTCGACGTTGAACATGCGGATCTCCGGGAACTTCGCGTTGGCGCTCTCGCCCTTGGCATTGTTCACGCCGTTGACCTGCATCGCCATGTTCGACTGGCCGGATGCCAGCCAGACTTCGCCGATCAGCACGTCTTTGATGGTGATCTCGTTGCTGCCCTTCACGGTCATCGTCTGCGGTCCGGTGGCAGCGAGTTTTTCCAGCTTGATCGACCACTTGCCATCGGCTCCGGCCTTCGCCGATTGCTTCTGGCCGGCGATGCTCACGGTCACCGCTTCACCGGGATCCGCCCAGCCCCAGACCGGCACCGCGCCGTCGCGCTGGAGGACCATGTGATCGGAAAACAGCGAAGGCAGCCGGACCGCCGCGGAGAGCGGGGCGAGGGAGGCCAGGGAAAGGAAGAGAAAGGCGGGATGGGTTTTCATTGAGGACGGGTGACGGGAGTGGTTTTCGCTTTTGCGAGCAAGGCGGCGAGGCGCTTCGAGACTTCGGGTTTGGAGGCGTGGAGGTTTTTGGTTTCGGCGGGATCGTCGCCCAGATGGTAGAGGCCGGGCTTTGGCGCTGCCTCCGTGCCGGGCTTGATCCACGAACCCCAGCCGTTGGCGGTGGCGAGATCGGGGATGTATTTCCACGGTCCTTGGCGGATGGCAAGGTCGCCCTTGCCGCTCATCAGGATCAAGTGGTCGCAGCCTTTGTCACGATCCTTGCTGGTCATCAAGGGAAGCAGGTTGAAGCTGTCCGGAGCGGCTCCGGCGGGAAGCGGTTGGCCGACGACCGCGGCGGCGGTGGCCGGCAGGTCGACGAGGCTGACCAGCGCGGCCGATTCGCCGGGCGCGATGCGGCTGGGCCATTTCGCGATGAAGGGAACCCGGTGTCCGCCTTCCCAGAGGTGGGACTTCTCGCCCTTCCACGGGCCGTTCGGACGATGCTCACCTTCCTCGGTTTTGTAGGCGCCGTTGTCGCTGGAGAGAATGACCAGCGTGTTCTTGGTGAGATTCAGCCGCTCCAGGGCCTTGAGGACTTCGCCGACGGACCAATCAAGCTCATGAACCATGTCGGCCCGCGGTCCAAGGCCGCTGGTTCCGACGAAGCGAGGGTGGGGGATGGTCGGCGCGTGGACGTCGTGCGGGGTGAAGCAGAGGAAGAAGGGCTTTTCCTGATGCTTCTCGATGAATTTCACCGCTTCGCCGGTCAGCGTGTCGGCGATGTCGATGTCCTTCCACCACGCCGACTTGCCGCCGCTCATCCAGCCGATGCGCCCGCGGCCGGCGGCCTGCTTCGTCATCGGGGAATCCTTGCCGGTGAGCATCGAGTAGCGGGTCGGCGTGCAGACGGCAGCCGATGCGTGGCCGTCGGTGAAGCGCAGGCCTTCGCGGGCCAGCGCGTCGAGGTTCGGGGTCTTGATCCCCTTGGCCCCCTGGCTGCCGAGGTCGCCGTAGCCGAGGTCGTCGGCGAGGATGACCACGATGTTCGGCTTGCTTTCAGCCGGCGGGGCGGCGGTGGCGATCGCGAGCGGGTAGAAGAGGAGTGCCAGTGCAGATCGCATGATGAGGAGAGCGGGAAGTAGGTCGGCGATCACCACGTTGTGAGTGCCTTTGAAAAGGGCTGAAGGGTGCGGTGGGGTGCAGCTCTGCTACTCCCCGAACCGCCCTCGTCTGCCGGAAAATCGTCGGATGCCGGAATCGCGCGGATCTTATCGAGCGGGTTCGGCTTTCTGGACGGACATGAAGAAGGGCTCGAAGTCGACCCACTTGAGGAAGTCCTTGCGGGTCATTTTCACCCGGCCCCGGAGGGGGTCCATGAAGTCGATTTCTTCGGGGGTGATCGAGACGAGGACGATGAAGTGACCGGCGCGTTTGCTGCCGGTGCCGAGGATGCCGGGCAGGTCGCGGGGATCGGGCAGGCCGTCGGGGGCGAGGAAGCGGACGGTGCAGCCGCGTCGGCGCAGGGCGCGGGCGAGGTGCCAGGCTTCGGTGCCGCTGTTAGACGTCCAGGCCTCGCGGGCGAGGTCGCGCTCGGTGACCTGGCGGTCGCCGAATTGGCGGAGCAGGCAGGCGGCGCTGGCGGGGCCGCAGGTGACGACGGAGCTTTGCAGGCAGGTGTCGTCTTCCCAGCGGTCTTGCAAGGTCGAGGGGTCGTGGGCGTTGAAGACCGGCTTGAGGAAGGGAATGGTCAGTAGGAAGACCCCGGCGGCGGTGGGGAAGGGCTTCAGCAGTTTGGGCAGGCACGAGCGCCAGACGCCGGCGGCGGCACCGAAGAGCGCGAGGAAGAATTCGCCGAAGCGGAGCGCGCGGAGTTCGTAAAGAAGGGGCGGTTCCGGCAGCCAGTGGAGGTAGTAGAAGGCGAACCAAGCGCCGGGCAGGCAGAGGAGGATCGAGGCTACGGCGGCGGCGGCTTTTGCCTTGGGGCCGAGTTTTTCCGCGGCCCGCCAGGCGACGACGTGGAGTGCGCCGAAAGCCACCAGCACAAGGCCGTAGGTGACCGTGGCGGAAAGGTTCACGACGCGAGGAAGCCGGTGAGCGGGCTGGTGGCGGAGGCGTGGTCGGAGGGCTCGGGCAGGCCGAGTTCGTAGGCTTCGCGGCCGGCTTCGACGGCTTTCTTGAACGCGATGGCCATGCGGACGGGATCCGAGGCGATGGCGATGGCGGTGTTGATCAGGACGGCATCGGCACCGAGCTCCATCGCCTCCGCGGCGTGGCTGGGAGCACCGAGGCCGGCGTCGACGATGACCGGGACGATCGCTTGCTCGACGATGATGCGGATCTGATCGCGGGTGGCGACGCCCCTGTTAGAGCCGATGGGCGAGCCGAGCGGCATCACGGTGGCGGTGCCGGCTTCCTGCAGGCGTTTGGCGAGGACCGGGTCGGCGTTGATGTAGGGGAGGACGATGAAGCCTTCCTTCACGAGGATCTCGGCGGCTTTCAGCGTTTCGATCGGATCGGGCAGCAGGTAGGTCGGGTCCGGGTGGATTTCGAGCTTGATCCACTTCGGCAGGCCGGCGGCGGCGGCGAGGCGGGCGAGGCGGACGGCTTCCTCGGCATTCATCGAGCCGCTGGTGTTCGGGAGGAGCAGGTATTTTTCGGGATCGATGAAATCGAGGATGTTCGCGTAGGGATCGGCCTTGCCGCTCAGGTCGGCGCGGCGCAGGGCAACGGTGACGATCTGCGTGCCGGAGGCGGCGAGGGCGTCGCGCATCGACTCGTTGGAGGGAAATTTCCCGGTGCCGGTGAAAAGGCGGGAAGAGAACTCGCGGCCGGCGATGATTAGGGGCTGGGACATCCGCGGCGGACTTTAGAAGAGGTGATCGGGCATGCAAGCGGCGTGTGGGGCCGGTGCAAGGAAGGTGGATCGGCAGGGGGATTTCACCGCGGATGGAGGGGATGAACGCAGATGGGAGAAGGGAAGCGGGGATGGGCGAGGTCCACGCCGACTAAAGTCAGCGCTCCCTTCGTTAAAAAATCCGGTTCACCAGCGGCTGGGCTTCCTGATAGCGGCGGAGGTTGTCGAGGAAGCGGTCGATCAGCACGCGGGTCTCTTCAAACTGGCCGCCGGCGGTGTGCGGGGTGATGTGGCAGTTTTCAAGGGTCCACAGCACGTGGTCGTCGGGCAGCGGCTCGGGGTCGGTGACGTCGAGCCAGGCGGCGGCGAGGTGGCCGGACTTCAGGGCGGCGGCGAGGGCGTCCTGGTTCACGGTGGTGCCGCGGCCGATGTTGTAGAAGACGGCACCGGGCTTCATTTGGCCGAAGCGCGTGGCATCGAACCAGCGGAGCGAGTCGGGGTTGTCGGGCAGGATGTTGATGACGTGGTCGGCTTCGGCCAAGGCGCCGGCGACCTGGTCGGGCGTGACGATCGCCACCTTCTCGTCGCCGCGCACGGTGCGGCGCATGGCGGTGATGTTCATGCGGAACGGCCCTAACAGCTCGATCACCCGCTCGGCGATGGCGCCGTAGCCGATGATCAGCAGCGACTGGCCCTGGAGCAGGCGGCTGTCGCTCCGCAACCCATTCCATTCCGGCGCGCCATTCGGACAGCGGGTGGCCAGGGCGCGGGGCAGTTGGCGGGCGTTGGCCAGCATGAAGGCGAGGACGTGCTCGGCGCAGGGATCGTCGTAAACGTGCGAGCTGTTCGTCACCGGGATGCCCCGCTCCTTCATCGCGGCGCGGAATTCCGGCGTGTCGTAGCGGGTGTAGCCGGCGGTGCTGACTTGCAGCCATTTCAGGTTCGCTGACGAAAGCACGGCATCGACGCGGGGCTGGCCGAGGACGATGTCGGCTTCCTGCATGAGCGGATCGGTCGGGACGTCGGCGAGCACCGATGTCGCGCCGCTTGTGGGGAGCAGCAGTTCGTGGGGTGCGATACCTTCGCGCAGCCGGTCGATCAGTTCGGGCGAGGCCTTGAGGTCGGTGAAGATTTTCATGAAAGGGAAATGGAGATCAGGCACCGAGATACGCTTCCTGGACCCGCGGGTTCGCCTTCAGCTCGGAGGACGGGCCTTCGAGCAGGATCGAGCCGGTTTCCAGCACGTAGCCGTAGTGGGAGACGTCGAGGGCGAGGTTGGCGTTCTGCTCGACGAGCAGGATGGTGAGCCCTTGCTCGCGGTTGATTTCGACGATCCGCTCGAAGATCGACTTCACCAGCAGCGGGGCGATGCCGAGCGAGGGTTCGTCCAGCATCAGGAACTTTGGTTTCCCCAGCAGGGCACGGCCGATCGCGAGCATCTGCTGCTCGCCGCCGGACATGGTGCCTGCCGCTTGATTCTCGCGTTCTTTGAGGCGGGGGAAGAGGTGGAAGACGTAATCGGTCTGCTGTGCGATCCACGCCTTGTCCTTCTGGAGGAAAGCGCCCATCGCGAGGTTCTCGCGGACGGTCAGGTTGGTGAATACCATGCGACCTTCCGGCACGTGGCACAGGCCGCGCGCGACGATCTTGTGCGGGGCCAGGCCGGTGATGTCCTGGCCGTCGTAGCGGATGCTGCCGGAGGTCGACTTCACGAGCCCGGACAGCGCGCGCAAGGTGGTCGATTTCCCCGCGCCGTTCGCGCCGATCAGCGTGACGATCTTTCCGGCCGGAACTTTCAAGGACACCCCGTGGAGGGCCTTGATGCTGCCGTAAGCGACGTGGAGATTTTCGACCGCGAGCATGAAGGAAGTTGATGGTCTATGGTGGATGGTTGATAGTCGGGAGACTCAATCTTCGGGCAGCAGGGAGCGGCGGAGACCGCTGAGCATTCGACCTTGTTCTTCGGCTGCTGTGTAAAGACGAGAGAACTCGTCGGGGCGGAGAAACCCTTGATTGCGACCGATGAAGCCCTGAGAGATCACTTCGTAAAGCGAACCTGTGGCGATCTCGATGAATCGGGCGAAGTCCTTCTTCGATATACGGGCGCTTCCTTCCGCAATATTTGACGAAATTGAGACCGCCGCCCGGCGCATTTGGTTCGTGAGTCCGAAGCGCTCGTCCGCCGGGAAATATCGTGTCACCAAATAGACGGTGTCGGCGAAATCAATCGCCTTCTGCCAGACCTCAAGTTTCTCGAATCCAAACATGGCTGTTTCTCTTTCTATCAACCATCAACCATCAACCATCGACCATCGACCATCGACCATCGACCATCGACCATCGACCATCCACTATTCCGCCGAAACCCCCAGATACGCCTCGATCACCTTCGGATGGCACTGGATCTCCTTCGGCGTGCCTTCGGCGATTTTCACGCCGTATTCGATCACGGCGATCCGTTCGCAGATGCCCATGACGACCTTCATGTCGTGCTCCACCAGCAGCACGGCGAGCTGGTAGCGGTCCTTGATGAAACGGATGAGCTTCATCAGGTCGTCCTTTTCGGACGGGTTCATGCCGGCGGCGGGTTCGTCGAGGAGCAGGAGTTTCGGCTGGGTGGCGAGGGCGCGGACGATCTCGAGGCGGCGCTGGTCGCCGTAGTTGAGGCTCTTGGCATTTTTATCTCGAGCGTCGGCGAGGCCGAAGATGTCGAGCAGCTCGAGCGCCCGGGCTTCGATGGAGTTCTCCTCTTCCTGAAAAGCCGGGCCGCGGGTCAGCGAGTGGAGGATGCCGTGCTTCAGGTGCATCATCATCGCGGCGCGGACGTTATCGAAAACCGACAGCGACGAGAACAGGCGGATGTTCTGGAAGGTCCGCGCGATGCCCATGCGGGTGATCTCGTGCGGCTTGCGGCCGGGCACCGCGGTGCCTTCGAAATGGATTTTGCCGGCGGTCGGGGTGTAGACGCCGGTGATCAGGTTGAAGACGGTGGTCTTGCCCGCGCCGTTGGGGCCGATCAGTCCGACGAGTTCGCCGGGGGCGACGTGGAAGCTCAGGTCCGAGACGGCCTTCAAGCCGCCGAACTGGATCGTCACGTCCTGGAGTTCGAGTCCGGTGCTCATGCTTTCTTCCGCTTGAGGAAGGGGAGGGAGGGCAGGAGGCCCTGCGGGCGGACGATCATCATGACGATCAGCAGCAGGGAGAAAACGATCATCCGGTACTGCTCGAAGTCGCGGAGGAACTCGTTCAGCACGGTCAGTACGATCGCGGCGAGGACGACCCCTGCGGTGCTTCCCATGCCGCCGAGGATGACGATCACCACGACATCGAAGGACTTCAGGAAATCGAAGCCCGAGGGCGAAATGGTGGTGCGGAGGTGGGCGTAGAGGCCACCGGCGAGACCGGCGAAGAAGGAACCCGTCACGAATGCGGTGACCTTGTAGCGGGTCGTGTTGATGCCCATCGAGCCGGCGGCGATCTCGTCGTCGCGCACCGCGAGGAAGCCGCGGCCGTAGGTCGAGTTGACCATCGAGGCGACGCCGTAGACGCACAGGCCGGCGATCGCGAAGACCCAGAAGAACGAGGTGTGGGCAGGGATGCCTTTGAGGCCGAGCGGGCCGCCGAAGGGGCCGTCGCCGCTGGTGTTCTGGAGGATCACGCGGACGATCTCGTTGAAGCCGAGGGTGACGATCGCGAGGTAGTCGCCGCGCAGGCGCAGCGAGGGCATGCCGACCAGCCAGCCGCAGAGCGCGGCACAGAGGCCGCCGATGACCAGCGCGATGAGGAACGCGACGCCGGTGGCGAAGGTGCTTGGCCCGCCGAGCAGGGGCACCAGTTTGTCCGCGGCCTCGAGGGTGAAGATCGACGCGCCGTAGGCCCCGACGGCCATGAAGGCGGCGTGGCCGAGCGAGAACTGGCCGGTGTGGCCATTCACCAGGTTCAGGCTGACGGCGAGGATGATGTTGATGCCGACGTTGAGCGCGATGTCGAGGTAGTAGGCATCGAGCTGGCTGGACATCATCGAGATGCCCAGGCTGACGGCGAGGACGGCGATGAGCGCGATCTGTGGGGCGTAACGCTTCATGCGGGGCTTACACTTTTTCGCGCTCGGTCTTGCCGAGGATGCCGGAGGGTTTGAAGACGAGGATCAGGATGAGGATGACGAAGGCGACGGCTTCCGAGTAGCCGGACGGGATGCCGAAGTTCTGGCCGTAACCCTTCACC
>NEUO01000141.1 GCA_002304315.1 Verrucomicrobiia bacterium Tous-C4TDCM | reverse complement strand
GGTCCTCCATCGCGGAGCCGCCCATCTTGATCAGGAAGGTCTTGCCGCGAAAGGCTTGGAGGTAGGGCAGGGCCTCGATCAGGGACTCGGCTTTTTCGATGGGGTGCTGGAGGCTCATGCGGGGGAGAAGTTCCAAGTGAGAAGTTCTAAGTTCCAAGGAAGAAATTCAAGCGGCGGGGTCGGTTTCGTCTGCTACGGGTTTGTGGGACGACTTGCGGGCGGCTTTTTTGACGGGGGCTTTAGGCGCGGGTTTTTTGGCAGCTGCTTTGGAGGCGGCTTTCTTCGCGGCTTTGCGGGCAGGCATTTTTGCGGCGGCGGGATCCGGGGCTGGTGCGGGGTCCCAGGCATACTCGGTGGGAAAGCCCAACGCGGCCACCGCTTGGCCGGGGTCGGCGGGAACTTCCGGCTCCGGCGACGGTTCCGGGGAGGAGGTCGAGGGGGCCGGGCCGGGGGATTGGACGGGTTGATCTGTTATGATTTCCGTGGTGGCTTCAGACGACTTCGGCTTTAGTGGAAAGTTCTCGATTTCGGGAGGGGCTGAGGTCTCCGGGGCGGTGGCGGGCGCGGGCCGTGCCTCATTTTTCCGGAAGGCAAAGCCGAGCGCGATCAATCCCGGGCAGAGCATTGCGAGCGGGGGAAGCCACGCGTTCTGGCGCGCGGCGAAGAGAAAGAGGAACTCGAAGCCAAGGCCGGCGATCATCACCGCGGCGACGATCCGCCAGTGCAGCTTCTGGAGGCAGGTGGCGACGGTGCCGGCGAGTGTGAGGAGCGAGACCAGCAACAGTTCTAACAGAGCGTCGGGCCGCGGCAAGAGGGTTGCGGGTTGGTAGCGGGGAGCCGCGCGCAAGGCCTGGATGCGGCCGGGAAGATGATCCGACCAGGCTTTGTCTGCAGGGGAGAGGTTGATCTTCGTGTCCCGAGTCAGCAGCGGCTTGGATTTCGGTGGCTCCGCGCCTTCGGAGATCATGCGCTTGGCCGGAGTCTCGATGGCTTCCACGCCGGGCACGACGGTGCCGCGTCCGAACTCGTCGATCCCGATCACCGGTCCTCCGGGGCCAAGCCGAATCTCCTTTCCCACGTGGATCATCACGTCGGACGGAGTCAGGCCTTCGGCGGCAATTTCCACGGCGAGGGGGAATGCGAACACGATCCGGTTGCCCCATCGCGCGAGCAGCGGTTGCTTGTCCGCGCCCGGATCGCTTTCGTTTTCAAGCAGCGAGAATCCGGCAAGGGTCCTGGTGCCTCCTTGCTCCGCATTGGGGATCGCGATACGGTTCACCTGAGGGAGGGCCGAGACTTTCCCTTGGGCGTCGCTTTCCAAGACCGACCAGCGCAAGAAGGGCGCGGCCACGGGGTCGGGCTGCGCTCCGCGTGCCAAGGGGAGTGCGAGCACCGCGGCGTCGAAGCGGTCCAGTTGCTTACGCAGCGCTTCCATGGCCAGCGGTTCCGGATCGTCCCAGGCCATCAGATGGCCGACGCCGAGGACCTTGTGGCCGGCTTCGGAAAGCCCCGCGAAGATCACCGAGTGGTCGATCGGGGCGAGGGGTGAGGTGCTGAAGTAGCCTTCGGGATCGTCGTCGATGTTCAGCAGGCGCGGAGGAGTCTGGACGGGAGGTGGGACGGACTTGCGACGGGTCCAGGGAGATTCTTGCAAGCCGCTGCCATCGAGAATCGTGTCCACGGGATCCACCGTGAAGGCCAGGCCTTTCACCATCCATCGCTCAAGAGCCCGCAGCGGCGGAATCAGCGAGACGCCGCCGATCGCAAACAGGCCGGCTCCGAGGAGGACGGCGGCGTGCGTGAAAGTCCGGCGGGACGGGGTGCTCACGGGACGAACTCTGCCGCCTTCGCGAGCACGGGGGCGAGGGGTTTTTCAAGGGCCGTGCCAGCAGTGACCTCGCGAAGCAGCCGGGCGGCCACCGGGATGTGGGAGGCATACCATTCGTCGCCGCGGTTTTTCAGGATGTTCCCGTAGGCTCCGAGAGCTTGCATCAGTCGCTGGGTGGCGCATTCGCGGAAGATCGTCTCTTCGGGTCGGTCCTCCGAAATCTCCTCCCAGATGCCGAGGATCCGCTCCCGCTCTTCGGCGGAATGGTCCATGTAGGGATCGTAGACCAGGGAGGCGATGTCGTATTCCTGACGGCCGCGGCGCATTCCTTGGAAGTCGATCCACCAGGTTTTGCCGTCTTTAAGGAGGAGGTTCTGCGATTGAAAATCCCGGTGGACGAGGTGTTTCGAGGAAGCACCGAGGCGGCGGGCCAGCTCGGAGAACTCCGATGACTGTCGCAGTTCATCCGCGTTCATCCCGAGCAGCCCTTCGGCGAGATGATCGAAGAAATACTCTTGTTCCCAGCGATAGAGGGCACCGTCGAATGGCGGCATCAATTCGAAGTCTTTCGGCCCTTTCGAGTAGAAGAGCTTGTCGATTTGTTGAAGCGCGGAGTGGTAGTAAGGTTCGCGTTCTTCAAAGGGCTGGTCTCTTAGCGATAGCAAATCGGTATCCCCGAGATCCTCAACCAATGCGACGCGGCGGTGGGGGATTTCGTAATAGATTTCCGGGACGTTGATTTTAGTGCTTTTGAGGAACTTCGCGACCGGCAGGAAATTGTCACTATCCGGCCGCTCGTCGGTCCAGTGAACGCCGATGAATGGGTCGCGTCCCGGGGCCTTCACCCGAACGATCGTCCGTCCGGAAGCGCCGCGTTTGATCGGGATCAGGGTGACGATCACGGTGGGGTCGATCCCGAGGTATTGTCGGGTGGCGTAAAGGATCGAGTCGGTCGGCATCGCGCGGGGAGTTTTCGGAAGATCCTTTCAACGACAAGGGATAAATTCAATAATTTGATGACAGGCAAACAGTTTATTGACTTCGGCTGGCAGGCTTGCTTGCTAGGTCGCAGGAACATCCACTTTCTGATGAAAACCAGCGACTTGAAGGAACTCAGCCCGCTCGACAAAATCAGCCTGCCGACCACCCCAGCGGCGGGGCGGATGGAGGCTCTGGGGCGCTCGATGAAGCGGCCACCGCGTCGGATCCTGGGACAGTTTGGTGGCGAGAACGCCGGGGGGCAGGCCTACCACGTGATAAGTCGCACCGCGGGCGGTGAGAAGCTGTTCGGCGAGGTCGAGAAGGAGGCGTTTCGCCGGTTGATGTGGCGGATGGCGCGGTTCTCCGGGGTGGAGATCCTGACCTATGCGCTGATGGCCAATCACTTCCATATCCTAGTGAAGGTTCCGGAACGGGCTCGGTTCCTCAAGCGCTTCGAGGGGGAAGGTGGGGAGGAACGGCTGCTGGAACATCTGTCGCTGCTGTATTCCAAGGCCTACATCGGCGCGGTGCGGCAGGAACTGGCACGGGTCCGGGCGGCGGGACGGGAGGGCGAGGTTGAAGTGATCCTGGAGGCCTTTCGGAAGCGCTTCTGCGACCTCTCTTGCTTCGTGAAGGAGCTTAAAGAGCGGTTCTCGCGCTGGTATAACAAGCATTACGACCGCCGCGGAACCTTGTGGATGGAGCGCTTTAAAAGCGTGCTGGTGGAAGACGGGGAAGCGCTGCGCACGATGGCGCTTTATATCGATCTCAATCCGGTCCGGGCAGGTCTGGTGGAGGACCCGAAGGATTACCGCTGGACCGGCTACGGCGAGGCGAGTGGGGGTAGCAAGCGGGCGCGGCGCGGGCTTTGCAAGGTGATGGAGGCACCGATGGATTCGTGGGAGGAGAAGCGGGGTCAACTGACGCCGGCGGAGGCTTATCGGTGCTGGTTGTTTGGGGAGGGGCTGGAGGTTGGGGTGGAGAAGGGGATTGGATCGGGAGGTTCCGCAGGGGTTGAGCGAAGTGGGTTGGAAGTCTCGGGCCGACTCAAGTCAGCGCTTCCTTTGAAGAAGAAGGGCTTTTCGAAGGAGCGGGTGGAAGCAGTGCTGAAGAGTGGAGGGAAGTTGTCGCGGGCCGACTTGCTGCTTTGCCGGGTGCGGTGGTTCAGCGACGGGATGGCGATCGGGAGCAAGGGCTTCGTGGAAGCGATCTTCACGCGCTGCCGCGGGCACTTCGGGGCGAAGCGAAAGACGGGGGCGAGGAAGCTACGCGAGGACGAAGCGGGCGGCATCTATGCGTTGCGCGGACTGAGGATGGACCCGGTGACGTGATCGAAGAAGCCTATTAGGCGAGTCGATCCCTCACGCCGCCGGCGCCTTCCAGATCAGCCGCACGGCATCGATCCGGACGCGGGCCCCGTTGATGGCTGACGCAAGTTCCTTCTGACGCGCTTCCATTGTGGTGATTTCTTCCGGGCGGACATGGTCGTTCACCTCCGCCAGATCCTTGAGCCGCGCGACCTCATTGTCCATCACGGCATGCATCGCCTCCAGCGCGTCGCGGATAAGGCTGCGGCTCTTTGCTTCTCCGAGCTCGCGCGTTTGCTCGAGCATCAGGGGCAGCACCTTGCGCTTCACCGCCTCGTTGCGCAGCAGGCCGGCAGGGTCGCCGCGGCGGAGCTTGGCGCTTGCCAGGGCGGCATCCGCGGTTTGGTCGCCGCCGGTGTGATCCACCGCGATCCGCAGAGGGGTCTGCGGCAGGAAACGCTCGACATGAAGGTGGGCCGGGGCCACGCATTCGACCACCAGCCAGGCTTCCAAGAGCATCCGCTTGCCGCCCGGATCTTCCCACAGGCCGAAGGTGGCATTGCCGGATTCCGAGCCTAACAAAAGGTCGAGCGCCGCGCGAACCATCGGGTGGTCCCAGGTTAGGAAGGACTCGTGCTCCCGCTCCAGCGCGCGCTGGCGGTCGAGGGTAACGGTGATGCCTTCGTTGGGTAGCGAAGGGAAGGCGTCCGACTTCAAGTTCCCCGGCAGCAGAAAGTAGCGGCGGCGGCCGAGTTCCTCGATGTGCAGCCCGGATTGCTCGAACAATCGCAGCAGGAAGTCCTCGAATGCCGCGTCGCCGTCCCAGGCCTGGATCGCTTTCACCATCCGCGCCGAGTGCTCCGGGCGGTGCGAGCTGCGCTCTAACAGCCGGTCCTGGCCGCGGGCGAGACGTTCGGAAATCCTCGCCCGGCAGTCCTTCGTCGCGGCGATCAGGGCATCGGTTTCCGCCGGCTTCTTCAGGGCCTTCGCAAGCAGCGGCGCGACCTCGCGCTGGATCTCCGCGGCACCGTGCGGGCTGGCGCGGAAGGCGTCCATTCCTTCCTCGACCCAGCGCACCCGGACTTCTTCTTCGCCACCTTTCAAATACGGCACATGGATCCGGATCGTGCCGCGCTGGCCGATGCGGTCGAGCCGTCCGATCCGCTGCTCTAACAAGTCGATGTCCCCCGGCAAATCGAACAGCACCAGGTGCCGCGCGAACTGGAAGTTCCGACCTTCACTTCCGATCTCCGAACACAGCAGCACCCGCGCGCCGTCCTCTTCGGCGAAGAAGGCCGCATTGCGGTCGCGCTGCAGCAGCGTGAGCTCTTCATGGAACAGCGCGATCTCCGAGCCGGTGGCGTCGCGCATCGCGTCCATGATCCGCTCCGCCAGCTCGCGGGTCCTCGCGATGACCAGAACTTTCTCCGTTAATGGAAGCTTCTCTAACAGATCGAGCAGCCACGCCACCTTCATCGCGATCTCGTTCTTCCCGGCCAGCGGCACCAACAGCGGCTCGCGCTCCGGGAAGCCGCCGAGCCGGGCCCGGGTGTTGCGGAACATCACGCGGCCGACGCCGCAACTATCGAGGAGATCCTGCACCAGCACCTCGCGCGCGCCGGGCTTGTCATCGCGGAAGTCCTGCACCGCGCCGACCAACCGGCCGCGACCGACGACCAGGGCTTCCAGGCGATCATCGACCTTGCCATCGTCGGCCAGCGCTTCGACCAGTTCGGCGACTTCCTCATAGTGCTTGGTTTCCTCGCGATAGGCATCGAGGTCGCCGTAGCGTTCGGGATCGAGCAATTGCAGCCGTGCGAAGTGCCCTTCCGGCCCAAGCTGCTGCGGCGTGGCGGTGAGCAGCAGCAGGGCTTCGGTTTGTTCCGCCAGAATACGAACCATCTCGTAGGCCGCGCCCGGCTGGCCGGGCGACCATTCGAGGTGATGCGCCTCGTCGACCACCAGCACGTCCCAACCGGCCGCGATTGCCTGCTGGGCGCGGCGCTCGTCGTTGGCGAGAAAATCCATCGAGGCCAGCACCCACTGGCGTTCAAGGAAAGGGTTCGCATCCGGGTCGCCGCCCTCGATCGCCTCGCAGCGTTCCTCGTCGATGATGTCGAACGAAAGTTGGAAGCGCCGCAGCAGCTCGACGAACCACTGATGGACCAGCGCTTCGGGCAGCAGGATCAGCACCCGCGCCGCGCGGCCTGTTAGAAGCAGGCGGTGGAGGATCAAGCAGGCTTCGATCGTCTTGCCGAGCCCGACCTCGTCGGCCAGCAGCACGCGCGGCCGCAGCCGGTTCGCGACCTCGTCCGCGATGAAAAGCTGGTGAGGGATCAGATCGACCCGCGCCCCGGCCAGCCCGCGGGCAGGGGAGCGCCGCATGTTGGCGCGCCGCGCCAGCGCCTCGCCGCGGAGGTCGAAGTCGCCGGGATCGTCGAGCTTGCCGCCGAACAGCCGCTCTTCAGGCTTGCTGAAGGTCATCGAATCCGCGAGCTCGGCTTCGGGCACCTCGCCGGCGTCGGTCAGGTAAGTGCGCAGGCCGGCCACCTCGCGGACGTTTTCGATGGTCATCTCCACGCCTTCGTGGGTCTTGATCCGGTCGCCGGGCAGGAATTTCACCCGCCTCAGCGGCGCGGATTCCAAGGCGTAGCAGCGGTTCTCACCCGCGGCGGGGAAAACAATCTCCACCCGGCCCTCGCCGCCGCTGAGGATGATTCCGAGCCCGAGTTCCGGCTCGCTGTTGCTCACCCAGCGCTGGCCGCGCGTCCATGTGTTGTTTGGCATTCGTTGGAGGGCGCGCAACCTAGTCGCCCGCGGCCCGGGTGCAAGCCGGGTCTTGCCTCCTCTGGCAAATCCGCCCACATCTGGCGGGAGAGATGAAGGAAATCCGCTACGATTCCACCCGCGGCATGCTCCATGCGCAGGGGCCGCTGCTCGGATTGATCGCGGTGATCTTCGGCATCTTCGTCTTCCAGCAGGTCCGCGGCCTCGAGTGGTATATCCCCTACATGGCGGTGCCCGGCCAGGTCACGGAGAGTTGGGAACATCTCAAGGACGGCGATTTCTCGATCGAGAACCTGAAGCGCTTCGGCACCCTGCTGAGCTGCGCTTTCCTCCACGCGAGCCCGGAACACATCGTCTCCAACATGCTTTTCCTTTGGATCTTCGCGGCGCTGGCGGCGGAGTTGCTGGGCCACCGCTGGATGCTGGGGATCTTCGTGTTCACGGCTTTCACCGGATCGATCTTCCACGTCATGCTCAACCCCGACAGCATGAACACGATGCTCGGGGCGTCCGGCGCGGTGATGGGCTTCGAGGGTGCCTACCTCGGCTTGGCCATGCGCTGGCGTCTGCCGGAGCCGCACATTTGGCCGATGTCACGGCCGGTGCCGCCGGGCCAGCTCGCGTTGGTCGGGGTGGCCGGGGTGATCATCGACTACACCTCGCTGATGAGCCATGCCCCGGGAAATATCGCCTACGGCGCGCACCTCGGTGGCTTCGTCGGCGGACTGCTGCTCACCACCGTCTTTGCCCCGAAGCCGCGCGCCGCGAATATTCGCTTAAGATAGCCGTTCCAATTCCGCCTCGACGGCACGTGCCTGACGGTGCTAGACCGGCGATGCTATGAAGAAATCCCCCCTGATTCTGGCAAGCGTGGCCATCGCGCTGTTCGCCCCATCCTGCGCCTCGAACATCGGCTACGGCTACCAAGCCGCCGGTTACAGCCCGCGCGACGCCTACTTCCGCGGCCACGTCGACGGCAGCGGCGACCGGCTCCACGGCCAAGCCTACGATCCGCACATCAACGAGGACCGCACCCTGCCGAGTGCCCATCGCAACGACTACCTCTGGGGTTACGTCGACGGCTTCCGCAAGCCCTCCCACGGCGGCGGCAAGTAAACGAGGATCCCGTTTCAATCTCGTGCCCTGCCACCTGTAGCGGGTGGCAGGGTGTTTTCTCTTGGAACATGCGGTCCGAAGAACTTCAGGATCGCGAGGTCCATCCCGGCATCCATCAGCCCGAACGAATTCCCGGCCGTGGCGATGCAGTCGAAGTCAGGGATCGTCGCGAAGTCCCCGCATTGAACTATGATGCCGGGGCAGCTCCGGGTGTTCCATGCGAGCTCTTCGGATGCCTCCTTGCTTTGGCAGGCGATGGTCAGGCGTTCGAGCGGCATGGTTAATTTGTTGGGATGCTCAATGGATTTGTTCGCAGGAGGGCTGCCTTACGTTTCATCGCTGATGGTCTCTTCCGCATGCCGGATGTCTGAGCACTCGATAAAGAACTATCATAGAGCCTGTCCAAGTGGAAAATCTGGAACGGCTTGGGTTGTGGGCTGAAGAAGTTGGAAGGACGGTGATCGGCTTTACGGCCTTTGGGACCGCCGATCTTCAGTCCGCGTGGAATGCGGGAATCCGCGGACTGAAGATCCGCGGTCCAGTATGCTTGAACTGGCACGGATCCTGCCCCTTGATGGCAGCGTGACCACCATCGTCCCCAGCCGCCTCGACCGCGAGATCGACGACCTCGCAACGATCTCCGCGCATCCCGCGCCGGCGGTGACGCGGGTCTTGTTCTCGCCGGAAGACCTCGCGGCGCGGCAATGGCTGACGGGACTCGCGAAGGACGCTGGCTTCCACGTCCGCGCCGATCCGGCGGGCAATCTCTTCATCCGCTGGGAAGGCAGTGAGCCCTGCCTGCCGTCGATCGCCACCGGCTCGCACATCGACGCGATCCCGAACGCGGGCAAGTACGACGGCGTGGTCGGGGTGCTCGGCGGGCTGGAGGCGATGCGCCAGCTCAAGGAAGCCGGCCACGTACCGAAGCGGAGCATCGAGCTGATCCTGTTCACCGCGGAAGAACCGACGCGCTTCGGCATCGGCTGTCTCGGCAGCCGGCTGATGGCGGGGACCACCTCGCCGGATGAGGCGCGGGCCTTGAGGGATGCGGAGGGACGCTCGCTCGATGAGCTGCGCGAGGCGGCGGGTTGCCGTGGCGATTTGGGAGCGGTGAAACTTTCGACCGGCGCATATCAGGCCTTCATCGAGCTGCACATCGAGCAAGGGCCGCTGCTGGAGTCGGAGGAGATCGACATCGGGGTGGTGGAAAAGATCGCCGCGCCATCCGCATTCCGGCTGCTGTTGAAGGGCTCCGGCGGTCATGCCGGGGCGGTGCTGATGAAGGATCGGTGCGATGCCTTCCTCGCCGCCGCGGAGATCGCGCTGCTGGTGGAAAAGGCGGCGCTGGAGAGCGGCAGCCCGGACACGGTGGGGACGACCGGTCTGGTGGAAGTGCGGCCCGGCGCGATCAACAGCATCCCCTGCGACGTAAAGATGGAGGTCGATTTCCGCGACACCGAACGCGAGGCGCGCGACAAGGCCTTGGCGCGGATCGGCGACGGGACGCACGCGATTTGCAAGCGGCGGGGGATTGAAATCGACTGGCAGGTGATCAACCAGGACCCGCCCGCCTTGTGCGATCCGTCGCTGGTGGCCCTGGTCGAAAGCAAGGCCGCGGCGGCGGGCCTCAGTCATCGGCGGATGATCAGCCGGGCCTATCACGACTCGCTTTTCATGGCGCGGGTCTGCCCGGTGACGATGATTTTCATTCCCTGCTTCAAGGGCTACAGCCATCGGCCGGACGAGTTCAGTTCGCCGGAAGCGATCGCGAAGGGCGTGGCGGTGCTGAAGGCGTGCTTGGAAGAACTCAGTGCGCGGTGAGACGTTCGTTGACGGACTGAACTGGTTGGTTAAACTGGTTAAATGAAGGAAGCAAAGAAACTTCCACCCTTGCCTGAAAACGTGGAAACCGTGGGTGCCTTCGAGGCGAAAACCCACCTTTCCCGCATCCTCCGGGAGGCGCAGGCCGGGAAGCGCTTCATCATCACCCAGCGGGGAAAGCCGGTGGCGGAGATCCATCCGCCGGCGCAGGAATTGTTGCCGGTCCCCACGCGGGGTGACATGAAGGGCAAGATCTGGATGTCGGACGATTTCTGTGATCCGCTTCCGGAACTTGAGAAATACTTCACCTGACGGCCATGCGTTACCTTCTGGATACCCATGCGATACTCTGGTGGAGACAGGATGATCCACGCCTTCCTCACCGGATCGACGCGTTGCTGCAGAGCACGGAAAACGAGATCCTGTTCAGCCAGGTGAGCCTGTGGGAGATCGCCATCAAGAGGTCGCTCGGAAAGCTGAAGCTCGAGGGCTCGCTGGAGGAGTTCGTCGATGGCCTTCGCAACGAACAAGGATTCGTCATGCTCCCGCTGGATGTCTCCCACTTCACCCGGTTGGAGACGCTGCCGTATCATCATGGCGATCCTTTCGACCGGCTGCTGATCGCCCAGGCCATGGAAATCGGAGCCATCGCGGTGACGGACGATGCCGCTTGGAAAAAATACCGAGTGAAAACCCGCTGGTGAATGGAAGCGTGATTCTGGCCGGGAGATTGCTACCCTGAAAGTCGTGCCCGCCAACCCTTCCATCCTGCGAGTTAATGGCGAGGCCCTCGATGTCATGTCGGCGCCGCTGCATGAATCGGTGCTCGATTTCCTCCGCCACCGCGGCCTGACCGGGACGAAATGCGGCTGCAACGAGGGCGACTGCGGCGCGTGTTCGGTGCTGCTGGTCGAGCCGGACGGCACGCTGCGCTCGGTGAATTCCTGCCTGGCCTTTGTCCATGCCTTCGCCGGTCGCGAGATCCGGACGGTGGAGGGGATCGGCTCGGCGGACGCGCCGCACCCGGTGCAGACTGCGATGGTGGCTTGTCACGGTTCGCAGTGCGGCTACTGCACGCCGGGCGTCATCGCATCGATGACCGAGGCGTGGCATCGTGACGAGGCACCGGATGACGCCGCGATTTCCGACCAACTCTGTGGCAATCTCTGCCGCTGCACCGGCTACCGGCCGATCCGCGAGGCGATGGGAAAGGCGCGGTTAGAGCGGGACTCGAAGGAGACCTGGGACGCGTGGATGAAGCCGGGTGCGGCGGTGCCGCCCCCGGCCTCGAGCCATGTCGGCGATGGCCTCTTCCTGCGGCCGGCGATGATCGGAGATGCGATTGCTTTCAAGAAGCAGCATCCCGGCGCGGTGTATGTCGCCGGGGCGACCGAGTTGGCGGTCCTCGTGAATAAGCGGCACTTGCGACCGGATGTGATGATCTCGCTCGATGGCATCCGCGAACTGGCGGTGATCCGGCGGCATGAGGACGCTTGGGAAATCGGGGCCGGGGCGCGGCTGACCGACATTCAGGACGCGCTCGGCGGCGAGTATCCGGCGCTGGATGAAATGTTCCGCTGGTTCGCGTCGCGGCAGATCCGGCATCGCGCGACGCTGGGCGGCAACCTTGCCACGGCGTCACCGATCGGCGACAGCGCGCCGGTGCTGATGGCGCTGGATGCGATGCTGCTGCTGGTCTCGCCGGAGGGCGAGCGGGAGGTGGCGATCGAGGAATTTTTCAGCGGATATCGCCGGACCTTGCTGCGGCCGGACGAGCTGATCCGGGCGATCCGGATCCCGCGCGGGGTGGAGGGACGGACGGCGTTTTTCAAGGTGTCGAAGCGCCGCGAGATGGACATTTCGATCGTCTCCGCCGGCATCCGTGTCGCGACCGACGAAGCAGGCTTGGTTACCGAAGCGCGGCTGGCCTTCGGCGGCGTGGCGGCGACGCCGGTGCGAGCGACGGCGGTGGAGGCGGCGATGATCGGGCGTCCGCTGGCGGGGCACGACGACTTGCTGGATTTGTTAGAGCATGCCTTCACGCCACTCAGCGATGTCCGGGGCAGCGCGGTCTACCGGCGGGCAGTGGTTCGTGGCTTGTTCGAGAAGTTCTTGGCGGATGAGCCCGCGGAAGCCGCGGTGTTCCAAGCGACCTTCAGCGGCGGGAGCGGAATGCCCCACGAAAGCGCGAAGGGCCACGTGAGCGGTGCGGCGCGTTATGTCGGCGACGTTGCCTTGTCGCGGCCGATGCTGGAGGTGTGGGCGATCCGCTCGAAGGTCGCGTGCGGGACGCTTGAGAGCCTCGATTTGTCCGCTGTAAGGAGTTCGCCGGGCATCGCCGCGGTGCTAACGGCGGCGGACATTCCCGGATCTAACAACAGCGGGCCGGTCCGCCATGACGAGCCGCTGCTGGCGGAGCATGAGATCGATTTCCACGGGCAGGCGATCGCGCTGGTGGTCGGTGAGTCGCTGGAAGCCTGCCGGCTCGCGGCAGAGAAAGCAGTGGTGACCATCGCCGAGCGGCCGCCGCCGACGGTGCCGCGGGGGACACCGCCGCGGGTGACGATCATTTTCGCGCCGATCTCGCCCGGCACGCTGCCCCGCGCGGCGGCGACGGTGACGACGACGAGGTCGGAGCCGCTTTCGAGGAGTCGGGAAATGTCGTGCCAGGAGGTCATCGGGAACTTCTCGCCGCGGGCGGATTCGGGCGTTGCCACGGCGGGGAGGGATGGTGAGTTTCGGAAGCGATGGAATGGTTATCGATTCAAGACCTGAACGCGATGGAGAAAGACGAGTTCGTCGGACTACTTGGTGGCGTTTACGAGCATTCCGCTTGGGTCGCCATGAGCGCCTGGGAGCAGCGGCCGTTCCAAGACAGCGCCGCGCTCGCTGCGGCGATGAAGGGAGCGGTGGAGACGGCGACCGATGCCGAAAAGCTCGCGTTGATCCGCGCCCACCCCGACCTCGCCGGCAAGCTGGCGCGGGCGGGCGCCCTGACCGAGTCGTCGGCCCGCGAGCAGGCCGGGCTGGGGCTGGACCGGCTGGGTGATGAGGAATTCGAGTGCTTCACCCGCTTGAACGAACGCTACCGCGAGCGTTTCGGCTTCCCCTTCGTGATTTGCGTCCGCTTGACCGACAAGGCGGGGGTTTTAAGTGCTTTCGAGACCCGCCTGTCGCACGACATTCCGACCGAGATGGCGGAAGCGCTTGGCCAGATCCATCACATCGCCTGCCTCCGCCTCGGGGACTTGCTGGCAGGGCGAATTGAGGGAGTCCCTGCTCCCCCGCGATCGCGTAGTTGATCGCGGCTGAAGATTCAGATAGCGTTCCCGTCCTCCCCCCATGAGAAATCGCATTTGTCTCGCCTGGTTCTGTGATCTCGATGCCCCGGATCAAGGTCGCAAGAAATTCCGCCCCGCGCCCTTGCGCGTGACTCCGTCCGAAGAAGTGCCCGTCGCGCCGCGCCGACCGAAGGTCAAGCCGGCCGCGGAGTTGCGCCGGATGTTCGGTCGCCGTTAAGCCTAAAAGGGAAGTTGAGAGTTGAGAGTGGATGGTTGATAGCTGATCCAGAAGAATTCGCCCCGGAATGGAACCACATTCTCCGGGTGAGCTAGGAATTCGCCACAAGCCTCTTATTCTGAACTATCAACAATCAACCATAGACTCTCAACTCGGTTTTTAGGCCAAGGCACCGCGCGTATCAGCTCAGCTCGTAGTCGTGACCGGGCTCCGGCACGATGGCTTCGGTCGACGGCAGCTTGGTCCTGAGCTGTTCCTTGAACCACTCCGTCGCGCGCGGGTCGCCGTGGACGAGGAAGGTCGTCTTCGGCTTCACCTTGAGGATGTAGTCGAGCAGCGTTTCGCGCGTGGCGTGGCCGCTGAAGTCGAAAATTCTCATCTCGCAGCGCCGGGCGACCGCCGGATGGCTGCGGTCGAGCACGATCTTTTCGCCTTCCGACGCCGCGCGGATGTGGCCGGCGGGCGAATCGGGATCGGCGTAGCCGACGAAGAGCAGCGAGTTCTTGGGGTTCTCGAGGAATCCGATCCGCGCGAACTGGTTGGACACCGTGTTCTCGCTCATCATGCCGCTGGAAAGGCAGTAGATGGCACCTTGGTGAAGCGGCAGGGGACCCTTGCGCTTCTTGTTGCCTGCCTCGAGCACCATGTCCTCAAGGATGTGGAAATTGTCGTCGCTGCGGCGGGTCTTGCCCTTCGCATACTTGTCGTAAATCACCGTCATCTTGGTGCTGAGGCCACCGATAAAGACCGGGGTTTTCTTCGGGATCAGTCCACGCTTCTTGAAGCGGTGGATCATCGTCAGCACCTCTTGGGTCTTGCCCATGGCGAACACCGGGATCAGCACCGCGCCACGGCGTTCGAGCGTGGCGGCGATGGTCTCGGCAAAGGCCAGCTCTTCGCCTTCCCGGGTGTAGCCGGCGCGCCGGACGCTGTCGCCGCGGGTGGTCTCGATGATCA